>DAHXMM010000008.1:0-21173 GCA_027371715.1 Elusimicrobiota bacterium
AATCAGCCATGAACTTGCGCGCGCGGGACAAGAGGAGTTTCGTTCCGTTCGGGAAAGCCACGCTGTAGAGAACAACCGCCGGTCCGGGCAAGTTGGCTCGATAAAACTCCCAGAGTTTGCGGTACCTGGCGGCTGATTTGAGGCTTCTCTCGACCTCGACTGCCTTCGGTTATTGGGCGTCCGTAATCCATAAATCCGGTAAAGGAAAATCCCCTCCGTGACCCCGGCTTAGAACCTGACGTTCGAACTCGGTTGAGACCCGAAGCCCCAAGAGTTCGCTCATGACGAGTCCTATCCCTGAAACCAGGAGCTCATGCTTGACCAGGGTCTCCACCACTTCATCGCGGTAAACCGCGAACTTATTTTTATCCCTTTCGCGCAGTTCCCCATGCCCCAGACTGCTCAGCGTATAGACTTTTTTCAAGTTCGTATACCGGTATTCCCTGACATATCCGCCCTTTTCCAGCCTCGCCATCGCCTTATAAGCCGCTCCGTCATAGTCTTGCCTCTGCATGGGTTTGAAGAATAAATCCAGCCTTTCCCTTGCCTCCAATCCTTTGTGAAACAGCATTCCATCCAACTGTCCCAACTCCATCACCCCCCACTTTTCCAAAGCAGAAAGTATGGGACAGCTACGCGGCAAACACATTGACAATATATGTTCTTTATATTACAATGTTCATTATTAATGAACATTGATATTCTAAAGAATGAAGGTGAGGACATTTTGACTGCGGCTTGTCTGGGAAAGTTACGGCAAGCCCTGGGATCAAATTTTTCGATACGCCTAAAACGGCGGGGCGCGCCGGACCATGAGCTTGAGCTTTGGTTGGGAGATAAGCCCCCTCTTAAGTTGGCGGTAGAGGTCAAGAGGCGGATTGTCAGTCGAAACCAGGCGTTCCCTATCATCCATCGGTTTCGGGATTTGCCCTGCCATGGCGTCGGCGCGCTGGTCTTTTCTGATTGGATTGCGGAATCCGTAGCGGAGGAATTCCGAAAAGCGGGAGTATTTTTCGCCGATGCCGAAGGGAACGCCTTTATCAGAAAACCTCCTTGGATTTTGGTGGACATACGAGGCAAGAAGCCGATGAGGCCCCTGAAAGCCGAACCGGGAAGACTTATCGAACCTGCGGGGCTCAAGGCGTTGCATTATCTCCTTACGCGCCCGGAAGTTTTGGGCCAATCCCTGCGCGCGATTGGGGAAGGGGCGGAGGTTTCCCTTGGGACCGTCCACCTGGTCATGAAGGAGCTTTGGCGCGGCCAATGGCTCTTGCCCGCGAGAGGTGGCGGACGACGATTCGGAAATCTCAATGGATTGCTTGAACTTTTCATTCGCGGGTATGGACTTAAATTACGGCCCGCCTGCCTGCTGGGACGCTACAGGCATCAGGAACGGCTTCCCGCGAACATCCTGAAGGGATTTTCTCGACGCTTGGAGGGTTTGGAAGGGCATTGGGCCGTGACTGGCGGGATGGCCGCGCGGGAAATCACTCATCATTTAGAGCCGGACACGGTGGCTCTCTTGGTGGACGAACAATCTCGAACAAAGCTGGAAGGGGAGCCGATGTTGCGGGATGAGGAGGGAGGCAATGTCGTGTTTCTCCGCCTTTTCGGTTCCGCCGCCATCGCGGGCCAATCCAAGGGGCCGTGGCCCATGGCGACTCCGCTTTTGGTCTATGCCGAACTCCTCGAAGCCGGCGGCGCGCGGGATTTGGAGGCGGCGAGGATGATCTACGAACGCTTTCTGGAACCCGGACTCTCGCATGGAACATGAACTCAGGAAGGCAGTTGAAGAGGTCGCCGCCGCCGCCAAGGGCCTGAATCTCGACATCATACTCGTCGGGGCTTTGATGGCGGAGGTCACGCCGGAAATCGAAGCGGATTACCCCCGATTCCGACGGACAAACGACGCGGACTTTGGCTTTTATGTCAAGGACTGGGCGGCCTACGGCAAGATGCGGGACGAACTCTTGCGTCGGGGATTTACGCTCAACCGGCACATCGAGCACCGCTTGGACTGCGGCGGCGCTATCGTGGATCTCATTCCTTATGGAGATCGGATCGCGCCTGGGGGAAAGCTCACTTGGCCAAAATCGGAAATCGAGATGATGGTGACGGGTTTTGATGAGGTTTGCGCGGCGGCTCGCGCGTCCGCTTCATTAAAAGGTTTTCCCGTTCCGGTGATTACCGTTCCAGGATTCGCGCTGTTAAAAATCATCGCCTATCTTGACCGCAAGAGCCAAGGCAGGGATAAGTATAAGGACGATGCCAAGGATATTGAGTATTGGTTGCTCAATTACGCGGGCGGCGTTAAGGACGATAGGCGCTTTGGACTCGTTAAAAAACCCGGTCTTAAGCATGAGGATTATGGGACAGCCGGAGCTGTTTTGCTTGGAAGGGAGGTTGGCGCATTGGCCTCGAAAGAAGCGGCGGCGTATATCGAGCGGTTCCTGAAAGAGTCCGAGGACCGCTATTCCTCATTCGTGAACCTATTGACCGCTGGATTGACCGCCGAGGCGTTCGACGGGAAATGCGACGAAGTCCTTGCGCTATTGGCCGCCTTTAAGAAGGGCTACCAACACGCCCTGAAGTCAAGGAGCCAACGGGAATGAGCGTTTCAGGCGGTGAACTCTCGTTTTGGAGGTCCAATCCAGGTGTCCATCTGGGTGTCCACTTGGGATGTAAAACGGCATAAAATGGCATTAACCGGTATAAAAGGAAAAAGTTCTGTTTCTAGTCGGAAAACGGCGATTTTTTGAGTTCTTCCTCGGGGAATCCGCAAGGCTCGTGAACGGTTTTACAGACCGTTGCTTTTGACCGCTCAGCCACCCAACCGAAAGCAATTTTCCTTACTCGGTTGGATGGCTGTTCGCTGCCGTTTACCGCCACCCAACCGAAAGACGACTCTTTCATGATAGCTTTTTCGTTTTTTGATTGGCAAACAGAAGAATTATTGAGCGAGTGTTTTGCGAATTGGCGGGGTGGACTGTTTCCTTAGATTTTTCGATGGGTGAAACTTTTGAGAGCGGCGCTGAACTCTCTCTTTTGGTCGGGTTTTGGAAGACTGCGCTTGAGGGTTTTAAATATCGCCAACAGAGACTTTCGGGATAGGCCAGGATTTTTCCTAAGCGCCCATAACTGCCGGCTGAGCGCGATGGCCATGGGCGCCGCGTTGGGAGTTGTCGCAAATTGGTTCCACCAGTTGATAAGCGCCTGCTTGTCCTTGATGCCTTGGTAAGTCAAAACAGCTTGGCGAATGCGCGTGTCCTCTTTTGGAACTAAAGTTTCAACCGGGTTTTTGGGGGGCAAACTTTGGATTTTGCCCAACGCAATTTTCTCAGCCAGAGAGATATCCGATTGCGCCGCGCCTGGCTTGGGGTATTTTAAGGCATAAAGCCAGGTGGATTGGATGTCAGCGTCAAAGCCGGCTTCTTTCAATAAAGAAAACGCAGTGCTGTTTTCTAAATTATGAGAAACCAAAAGAATAGTGGTCGGGATTTGATTATTTCCGTGAGAGACGAAAAAGACGGGTTTGTTCAGATTGTCGGCGGCGCGTTTTAAGGCTTGAAATAAAAAAGCCATGGCCGATGCGTAAATTCTCTCATTCCAATAATTTAAAATTCGAGGATCCGCGCTTTTGGCGGGCGCAGCTTTAAGGCTTTGGGCCAAATCTGAAAGACCTTGAAGGCCGGCGGAGTCGCCGCTTAAACTTTGATAGGCCTTGGCCAAATTTTCCGCATCTTGAACGGAGGGCGCGCGCTTAAAATTAAAAAAAGGTTCGCTCAAGGTTTGAAGATTAAGAAAAACGACTGAAGAAGCTGGAGTCGCCTGACCAGGATTTTTGTCCAAGAAGCGAAGGATCCGTTTAAAAGCGGGATTGTGAGTTTGAAACTTAATTCCATTTCCAAAATTGACGCGCGTAGGCGCGCGAAACATTGCGACCATGCGCCAAAACCAATTCCAGAGGCGATGAGTGAATATCTGGGCGGAGTATTTCGTCGCGCTTAAAGCTGCCGCAAGAGATGATTTTCCCGCGAGATTTCTTCCTAAAGCGTAGAAGGCTTTCCAGCTGAGGTTCAGTGGCGGGGCGAAAACTTTTTGGCTGCCGAAAATGAGAGCCAGATTTTCGACTTGGCCTTGCGGTAAAAATTTGAGAGAGAGGTGAGAGAGTTTAAAAGGTGGGAGAAGCGCCTTAAATTGTCGGGCGGGGGTTTCTATTAGGCGCAAGCTGGAATTGACTTCAATTGGAGAATCAGTTTCTTGTGGCGCGGATTTCTCGATATTCCGAAGATAGCTTTGGGTTTCCGGCCAATTGAGAATCAGGGGTTTTTGTGGGTTTCCTAAAAGGGAGTTCCAAGACTCAAAGGCCTTAAGGCCGCGTTCAAAGAGAGTGGTCTTGCGGTTAAGCGCGGCGGCCGCGGTTTCTTTTAAGAGTTTTGGTAAGGCCTGTTGAGATTTCCTTCCGGCCGATTGGAGGATGACGCGTTTAAATTGCGAGGCGATGGCTTGGATGATTTCTTTCTTTTTGACGGCTTCATCTGTCGTTTCAAGAGCCGATTGGAATAAAACTGGAGCATCATAAATGGAGGCGGAAGCGGCAACGGAGGCCGCCTGATAAATACGGTCAAAAGCGTTTTCCGTTTTTCCCTGAACTTGAGTCGTGGGCGCTTGCGGTGCGTGAGAAGGAGAAGCGCTCTCGCGGTCAAAAATTTTCCGTAATTCGCTTTGAAGAGCCGCGACATCTTCTGAATTTATATTTTGGTTTCTAAGAGAATTGAGCGTTTTCTCTTGCCTTTTCCAGGTTTTATTTTTCGGCGGAAGCCCTACTGGGAGATTTTGCCCGACTGTTGGAGCGGTATTTCCTTGAGCCGGAGCTGTTTTTAGGGGGGGTGAATTCTGGGCCGTTTGTGTTTGAGGAGTTAGAACGGTTTTGGTTGGCGAAATTGTTTGAGCGTTTTGAGTTCCAACATCGGGAAGAGATTCCGATTCGGACGGTAAGGTTTCCTGAGGCGTGTTTTCTGGAGCACTTAAATTCTGATCCGGAGTTTGGGGTTGCGTGAGAATAGGCGAATTATCGGTTGAAGGGGTTTCTATTTTGAGACCTTGCGGCCCGGCTTGGGCTTTCCAAGAGACAAGACAAGAGAGAAGAAGAATCAACCGCATATCTTTATTGTATCAGAGTTGGGCGGTTTTACGAAGACAAATGTTTCAATGTTTCAATGACCGCTGGAAAGCTTGTCGGAAATCTTTCCACGTAGTTCGAGAATGGCTCGGACGTAGTTGTCGGAAGGATTATAGGCGTAAATGGAATTCCAAATCGCAGAGCCTGGGGTCAAGTCTCCGGGCGCGTACCCATGAGCGATGAGATAATGAGCGACGCTGGCTAAGACGTCCGGCCAAGTTTTCCAATCTTTAACGCCGTCTCCGTCGAAATCAACGGCATAGGCGTTGTAGCTGGAAGGCATGAATTGAAAATAGCCGAAAGCCCCGGCATAAGAGCCGTCAATTGATTGGGGTGGGATATTTCCTTTATAACAGAGTTCCAGGTAAGCGGCAAGTTCCTGGCGGGCCCAATCGGAAAGGGCCGGAATTTTGGCCGCGATGGTGTAAAGAGCGGAGATGACCGGAATGTTTCCGGTGACGTGTCCCCAACGGGTTTCGACTCCTACCAGGCTGACCAAGACTAACGGGTCAACCTGGTAATCATTTTGAATTTGAGACAAAAGTTCCGCGTGTCTTTGATAGAAAGCGGCGCCGTAATCAATGTTGGCCTTCGTGATAAAGCGCTTGCGGTATTCTTCGTAGGGCATTTTTTCAGCGGGTCTGTGAAGCAGAGAAATAATGGCCGGGATGATTTTGGTCTTAGGACTGAAGATGGCGCTTCGGATAAAAGACGGGGGAACGTTGGTGTTAGCGAGGCGATGGAGAATATCACGGTAAATGGTCCGCTTGCCCAGGGCTTTTTTACTTTCGGTTAAACGGCCCAAGGAGGAGCTTTTTTGTTTCAGAAGAACTTGAATTTGCCCGATTTGATTAAAAAAAGCGGAGTCGGTTTGCGGCAAGTTTTCCGCTTGCGTTAAGCTGAGATGACCGGCTAAGAGGACGGAGAGTAAGACGAAGGTCAGTTTTTTAATATTCATATTTTAAGTTTAGCATAGAAACTCTTACATTGGGCTAGAAGAAATTCCTATGATTAACAAGATGGCGCGCTCAAAAGCTATTGCGGAACCCGTTTCGGAATCTTTTTCATGGCTGGATATTGCCCAGCGCTTCTTTTTAGTCATCGCTTTTTTTGTTTCGCCGCTTATTTTCTTCACCAACTTAACTCGCAACCCGTATATCACGCAAATTTGTCTTCTCAATATCTCGCTTTCAGTTGCTTTCACTCTTTGGATATTCCAAAACCGAGAAGCATTAGAAAAACTGAGAACGGTTCTTAATCTCCCGCTTTTATTTTGGACCTTGATTATTTTCGGGAGTTGGGGTTACGCTTTTTTTATGCACGTGAAATTTTTTCGGCCTTCTGTTTTTAATGAAGGCTTGAATCATGAGATTTTTTGGCTCGTTAACTGTATGGGAGCTTTTTTTCTCGGAGTGGCGGCCGTTCGAGAGGGAGACGGCTTTGACGCAGGCGTTAATTTCGGGGCGTGGGCGGGCTTTTGCCTTCTTTGGGGCGGTTTGTGGCTTTTCTTTCCGCTGATGAGAAGTTTGAATTCTCCTCCTACCGATATCCCATCCTTGGTTTGGAATGGATATGGGGCTTTTTTGTGGGTTTTGGGTATTGTTCTTTGTTTATGGCTGAGTTCTAAGAAACGGGCGATTGATTATCTTCATTTGGCCTTGGCCGCGGGTTTTCTGGCTTCCGCTTACGGAGTTCTCCAGTATTTCAATTTTGAGTTCATCTGGCCGCATGCGCTGAACCCTTATGGCGGGCGTGCGGTTTCGACTTTTGGAAATCCCAATTTTCTTTCCTCATATGATGTCATTTTAATTCCTTTTTGCGTAATCTTGTGGGCCAAAGCGAAGGGCTTTGCGCGGGCGGGATATGCGTTGTGCGCTTTGACTCTGGAGGCGGGGCTTTTATGCAGTTTGACCCGCTCTTCTTGGTTGGGGGTCTTTGTGGCGATGGCCTTTCTCTTTTTCTCTAAGGGGTTTCTTAAGGCGCTCCGTAAAGAAGTGCGCTTGTTTGGACTTTTTTTTGGACTGGGCCTTGCCGTTTTTATTTTGTGGCCGCATAGCCTGCTTTCGGCGGGATATCACCCGAGCGTCTTAGGGCGCTTGGAAGAAGCTTCGACGATTCTAAAACCGGGGAAAGAAAAGCAAGCTTATAGCCCGTGGGATCAAAGGGTCATGATTTGGACTTGCGCTTGGCTCATGGCCAAAGATAACCCATTGACGGGACAGGGTTTTGGGCTTTTTGAACTTTTTTATCCGTTCTATCAAGGTCCAGTTTTACGGGCGACCCCTTTTTATTGGGGATTGAGAACCCATGCCAACAACGCGCATAACGAAATTCTTGAAGTTTTATCTCAGACGGGAATCATCGGGCTCGGGTTGTTTATTTGGATATGGGTTATTTTCTTTCGTTTTGCGCGCGATTTTTCCCAAGATGAAGATTCTTCGGCCGGTTTGTGGGTTTCCGCGGGGGCCGCTGGAGTTTTAGGCATGACGATAGACAATCTTCTCAACGTGTCGCTTCATTTTGCGGTTCCGGCTTTTCTTTTCTGGTGGGTGGTGGGAATGAGCGTGGGAGTGGGGCGAGTCTCAAGCGCCGATTCGTCAATACCAAAAACCATTAAAAATTTTTGGGCTCCTGCCTTGGCCTTGTGTTTATGCGGCTGGATGATAGGACGCTGGAGTTGTGTTTGGGAAAGAGAAGTTCACTATTTCTCCGGTTTTAAACTAGCCAGGCAAGGCGATATGGCCGGAGCGGTTGAACAGCTTGAAATTTCAAAGCGCTGGGGGCCTCCGGAGGTGAACGCCATTTATGAATTAGGCAACGCCTATGCGCGTTCGGGCTCTTTTAAAAGAGCCGAAGAAAATTACCAAGCGGCTTTGGATGCGAACGCGGGTTATGATGAGATTTTTTTTAATAAGGGTTCTATCGAAGCCAATCATCTTGGCGATATTTCCGCCGCCATCAATAACTTTCGCGTTTCCTGGTGGATTAATCCTCTGCTAAGAGATGTCTATAATAGTTTGGGCGCGCTTTATTTGCGCGATCCGGTCAAGTATTTGCCCGAGGCCCTGGACCTTCTCTCTTACGGCGTCAAGGTTTTCCCTCAGACCGCCGGCTTCTGGAATAATTTGGGCTATCTTGAGACCCTGAATAAAAATTATGCAGAAGCCATAAACGACTACCAAAAAGCTCTCCAAATTAATCCGGGATTAACCGCCGCACGCAAGAATTTGGAAGTCTTGACCCGTTCCCATCTCTAAAAAGATGTTTGAGCCTGTAATAATTTAGCAAACACTTTCGCGCAATAATAATTAAGATGGGTAAGAATCAATTAAAGGAACTACCTGATAAGGGCTCGAACCTGGGCCTCCCAAATGTCCATATTATTTTGTCACGAGCCCTAGCCATGCCTAAAAGCAGTGGGAAAAAATTTTTGTGGAGTTTTATTTTTGGCTCAATTGCCATCGGCGCCTGGGGCGGAATTATTTCGGGGGCGGAGCCTCCCTTAAGTCGGGATATGCAATTAGGAATTTTTTATTTCAAGAAAGGAGAGGATTCCGAGGCGATGGACCGGTTTATCGAAGTTCTTAATGGCGGAAGTCCATCCGAGCAAGCCTTGGCCAATAAATATTTAAATCGCATCACTCGTCGCATGTCGGGAACAGAGCCTGCTGCAAAACCCGCCTCGCCTGCATCAGAAACGAAAAAGACGAAAACAAAAACGAAAAAGACAAATTCCGCGCCTTCCAAAGCCCCTCCGGTTTCGCGTTCCATTCCCGCGGAGTCAAACCCAAAACCCGCAGTTTCTCGCACTCTCCCATCTTCTTCGGCGGCGGTAGCCCCGAAAGCCTCTCCGGTTTCGCGCCCTGTTCCTAAAGAGTCAAGTTCCAAACCCGCTTCTTCCCGCGTTTCTGAGTCTTCCTCTGTCGCGGCAACGCCTCAAACGCCCACAACCGTTCAAGCTCCGCCCGTAAGCCCCGCCGTTCTTCAGAGAGAAATTAAGGGACAAATCAAAAACTTGACCGTTTCCGGACTCAATCGTTTAAAACGAATTCATCGAATTATCGTGCTGAGTAAAAAAGATGGTCGGCCTTGGGCGATTGCCGTGCCTTCCGATATATTGTTTAAAAAGCAGGTCGCGTTTAAAAATAATGCGGAGCAAATTATTTCTAATTTAGCATCGGTTTCTTACGGAGAAGGAAAAGCAAAAGTCTTCGTTTTTCCGGAAGGGGCGGCTTTAGGGGACGTGAAAGTCATCGCGATGCGCCGGGCGGTTGCAGTGGCCGATTCCCTGGTTTCTTTGGGGATTTCTCCCAGCCGGGTACAGGCGGAACTTTTGACCGGAAGTTCTTATCGAATTCCCAGTTCGCTTCTTTCGTTTAAAGGGATTATTCTTGTTTTTGATTATCATGAAACTCTGGACCTTAAGGCGCCGCCGGATGAGGATGGGCCGCCTTTGTCCTTAGGCCTTTCTTCTTCCCGTTTCCGCGCGGATAAGGGGCAAGGGGCGCTCATTGAGTTTTCCATTGAAAAACCTCGTTCTGGCGTGCGCTTTTGGAAATTTAAGATTTTAGGCCCGGAAAATAATAAACCCAAGACAATCGAGGAAGTTGTGGGAAGCGGCCCGGTCTTTCACCAGGTTTATTGGGACGGTAGAAAAAATTATTCCGGAACGCATGAACCCTACGGTTTTTATGAGTGTTTCTTGACGGCGGAAGACGGAGCGGGACGAACTCGCTCGATTCACCGCTGGGTGGAACTTGCGGGACCTCCGGGAACTCAAAATATTCCTAAGAAAAAACATGCGGAGCATACTCAACCCAAAGTGGTGAAAAAAAGTTCTTTAAAGCGCAGAGTAGCGGCTAAGGTTTCATCTTCTTTTACTCGCCTTCATCCGGTTAAAAAATCTTTTCACGGACAGAAGAAAGTCGCTTACGTTGAGCTTCATTCAAGGTATGATAAGAAAATGGTGCGGCGCGTCCGCCGGAAAAAAAGGCGTTCCAAGGCCCAGTATCCGCGAATTGTGGAAGAGATTCCTTTTAAAGCCAACAGCTATCAAATGAGTAGGGCCATGAAAAATAAAATTTTGAAACTCTCTCGCAGAATGGTTAAAAACAGGAAAGCGGGATATGATATCATCGGTTATGCCAAACCCGCGGAGAAAAATGCTAAAAACTTATGTCGACAGCGGGCGCAGATTGTCGCGGGACTCCTGATTAATAAATACCGGATTAGTTTAAAAAGGCTCAGGATTCGCGGCGAGATATTGAAATCAAAAGGCGAGCGTGTGGTCATTGTAAAGCGGGCGGTCGTTAAAAAAAGGAGAGCTCAAAAGCGTGGACGAAAAACTCATTAATGAATGGGCTTTTGGAATCAAGGCGCTTAAGGTTTCCCAAAACCTGGGCATTTATCTTGGTTCAAACGTAGTTTACATTGCCCAGTCCCATAATGAAAAGGGGCGGTTGGTCCTAGATCAGCTTTTTAGAATCGCTCTCCCAAAGCCCAAGGCGGTTCCTCCGCCTAAGGATCCTTCCCAAATGCAGGGCGCGGAATTATGGGGAGATTTTAGCGACATCTTGGATGTTTTAAAGCCGGCATTAGGAAAACTTGTTCACGCGCCGAAAGAAGTCGTGGTTTGTCTTTCGCCAGAATTGAGTCTTCTTCGCTATTTTCAAATGCCTCAAATTGACCAGAGATTTTGGAAGACGGCGATTCCCTTGGAAGCAAAAAAATATATTCCTTTCGCGTTTCAAGGGCTTGTCAGCGATTTCCAAGTTTTTCCTTCCGCAACAGCGGCCCCGGATGGAAAACCGATGCAGGGGGTTTTGTTTGCCGTGACGTCAAAATCCACTTGGGAAGGAGCGGGCGCTTTGATGAAAGGCCTCAATCTGGAGATGAACGCAATGGAAACCTCCGTGGGCGCTTACTTAAGGTTTCTTTTGTCCATGGACAAAACCACTGCGGAGTCCGTCGGCTTATGGGTTCATTTTTCCGATACAAAAGCGCGCGCCTTATGTTTTGCTAAAGGGGTCCCTCTTCTATTTAGAGAAGCTGATTGGTATGCCAATGGCGATATTCGAATTTTGGGGATTTCCGGCTTGGTTGACTTTATAAACCATAAATTGGGCTTGGGGCCCCTCCAGAGGTGTTTAGTGAGTGGAGCGTCCAATGAAGCTTTGATTGCGGGGCTTTCCCAAGAAATTAATCTTAAGGTTGAGTTTAAGGAACCTGGCCTTCCCTTGGGACTTAAAAACGGAGATTTCGAGCCTTGCGCCGCCATTGGAAGTTCTTTCCGTTTTACCGCTCCGTCTCCGGCCAATATGGATTTCTCCGCGTCCATGAAGGTGACCGATGGCGAAAGGAAAGCCGCATTGTTTATTTTTGGAGCCTCCGTTTTCATCGCCGCCTTTTTTATCGTTTTGGGGCTTTATTCCGGATTCCAGGTTTTTATGAGATCGCGCGAGTTAGCTGGAATTAAAAGGGACCCTCATGTGGAAGCCCTCTTTCGCGGAAAATCCCCCAATGATATTCAGAAAATGATTTCTAAAATAGAGAGAGAATCTGTTTTTTTAGGCGGAGCCAGCAAGAAAAAAAATTCGCCGGCTCATTTTTTTCAAGACATTGCTGATAACATTCCGGAAAATATGTGGTTGACCGACATCGAGTTTGATAATCCTCTCCCCAGGCCGGGTGTGAGAGGGGATACCCAACTGACCATGAAATTATCCGGCTACTCCACCGCTGGTTCCATTATGGAAGAACAAGACGCGGCCAAGAATTTCCAAGAATCATTGGGCGAATTGCCGGACTTTAAGGATTTGCCGGTTCAGATCCAGTTCAAGGAGAAGCAAAACCAAGGCTTATATGGCGCCGTTGTTAAAGATCCTTATGAGGAAGAGCGCAGGCAGGAGAAAAGGACCGGCTTTGAGATTACCGTTCAGTAATGTAATTAAAATTGGGTAATTATGGATATCAAAGAGATCGAGCGAAAAATTCGCTATCTTCAAAGGGATTTTAGCGATACTATTTTTGTCCTTCAAAACAAAGGACTTAAATATTTTCAACGTGTTTGGATTGCGGCGGCGTTGATTGTGTTTGTGCCGTATAAGTTCTTTTATCAGACGATGAATGACGAAGTCTCATCCTTGGAAATGCGGATTAGGACTGCAAGAGCGGCTGGAAAATACGCGAAGACCTATAATGACGCCATGGAAGATCTTCTGATTGTTCAACGCCGTCTTCCGCCGCCTAATAGCGGAACTCAATGGCTTAGTGATACTATCATTTCTTCTCTTCAGAAAGAAGATATCGCCCCTGATTCCATCTCCTCGGTCCACCAATTCAAGAGTAAGAAACTGATTAAGGAGAATATTACCGTTGAGTTTACGGCAAAATTCCCGGAAATTTTTGCTTGGCTATATCGGATTGAACGCAATCGTTATCTTATTCATGTTGACCTTTTGCAGATACATAAAAAAGGCTTGGATGAAAATAAGGTGACTTGCACGCTTTCAACCTTGATCCAATCAAATGGGTCGGGAGGAAATTCCTAGGCATGGCCAAAAAAAGTCCGGTCGGCTGGTTGATTCTTGTTTTGGTCTTGGCGCTTCCAGGATTAATTTTTTATTTTGGCTGGGTTCGTTTGAGGGAAAAGCGCGTGTCGCGCTATCCGGGCGCGCCGCCCCCTTTGGGCCAGGTTTTTAATTCCGCTCCACCGGGAGTAAGAGTTCTTAATTCCCAGCCCCTAAAACCTCTTGTTCCACCCGCTAAAACCACAAGAAAAACCCTCGTGCCTTCGATTTCCCGTCTTTCTACTTCATCTCGGACAGCCTTGGGGGGAGGCGCGCACTCTCTTCCAGCCAGTTCAAACTTTGTTGCAAAACTTAGCTCGGCGACTCCTCCAGCGCTTGCGGCTGCTAAACCCGCAACACTTCAAACCCAGGAAGTGGCTGTTCCATCATTAAAACGAGATCCGACCCTTTCTCCCGCCGATGCAAAAGAAATTTATGATTTGCTTCATCCTAAGCCTAAGCCCAAACCCAAGCCTAAGGTTGTTCGGTATCGTCCCAAAAAGAAAAAAGGGCCGCCGATTGAGACTCTGATTGACTTGGAGGGAATTATTTTCGTGTCTCCCACCAACGCCAAGGCGATTATTAATGGAGATATCATGAAAGTAGGCGGATTGGTTTATGGAGCTAAAATCGTTAGAATTGAGAAGCAGAAAGTGATTTTTTCATATCATGGAAGGCAAGTCATCAAAGTCATGAGTAGTAAGCTTTGAGTCCCTTTCTTGTAAAGATATTAAGGTTGGGACAATGCCGACCTTAAGACTATGAGGAAAGGCATGAGGAGAATAACTATGAACATCCAGATGAGGCGTCCTAACGGGAGAGCGTGGGGACGAACCTTGGCGCGCGTCTTATGCTTTTTGTCCGCTTTGGAATTGGGGTTGTTGCCGGGCTTGACGGCTTTGGCTCAGTCCGACAGTTCAACGCCGGAAGCCAATCCGCAGTTTCAAAACTCCATACAGACTTCTAAAACTAATTCTGGGGGGCCGGTGGGTAGCGTTTCTTCAGTTAAGGCTCATGCCGCTTCCGCGTCTAGGGCGCTGGATCAGGCGACGTCTCCGTCTGCGGTTAATTCTCCCCAGCAGGGAATACAAATCGGGGCTTCTACTCCGCCGGCTCCGCATAAAAAACGGGTCATTTCTCCCTTGGACACCCGTATTTCCATTCGGGTTAAGGCCGCTCCGTTGGCCACTTTTTTAGATGCTATTTCCGCTCAAGCAAAAATAAACTTTCTTGTCACGGAAGGACTTGAATCTATTAAAATTACCGCCTTTTTGCAGCATGTGACGGTTCGGGAAGCGTTGCAGATTCTTCTTGAAATCAAGGGACTCACCTATCGGCAGATTGGGAGAAGCAACACTTATGTCATTAAAAAAAGGTCGAAAAACGCGCCTAATTTTATTACGCGCATTTATTCTCTCTCCTATATACCCTTGGTCAATATCTCTCAACAAGGAACCCAAGGCCAACAAGGCGCCATGGGCGCCGCCGGAGGAGCCGCGGGAATGTTGGGCGGAATGGGCGGGCCTTCCGCCGGCGGCGGTGGACCTGCTGGCGGGGCCGGAGGAGCGGGTGGGGCAGGAGGAGCTGGCGGAGTCGGAGGTGGATTGTCCCCGGGTCAAGGCGGTCAGGCTTTGGGAATGGGGGCTACGATGGGGGGTGCGGGTGGTGCAGGCGGCGCGCAAGGGATGGGTGCAATGCCCGGAGCTGGGGCGGGTGGCGCGAGTTCCATTGTGACGGTCGTTCAATCGGTTTTGACCAAGGCCGGACGAGTGGCGGTAGATCCGCGCACCAACTCTTTGATTGTCACCGACGTTCCTGAGGTTTTTCCCCAAGTAGACCAATTAATCGCGGAGCTCGATAAAAAAGTTCCACAGGTCATGATTGAGGCTCAGATCGTGGAAATTGATTCTAATCGCAGCAATGATCTTGGTTTTGAATGGGGAGGCCCCAACGGAGAAATGGGGACCTTTACCGGCGGTCAAAGAGACACTTCCTTTCCCATGGTTTTAACCGGCGCATCGGGGCAAGCGCGCTTTTTCGACCCGGTTCAAAACGTCATGAGCACCTTGGCTCTTGAAGGCGGCGGCATGATGGGTGGCGGTGGTGGTATGGGTGGTGGCATGATGGGTGGTATGGGTGGTGGTATGGGTACAACCCTAGGCGGCATTGGTTCATCGGGGGCGACCTTGGCTATTCCGACGACCCAGGCGGGAATCAACCCTCTGACCGGCCTTCCCATGTTGGGTTCGAGCGTCATGACCAGCGTTCTTAATTTAAGTCAGCTGACCGTGACCCTCCGTATGTTAGTTTCGCGTTCGGAAGCGCGTTACTTGGGAAAGCCCAAAATCTTGACAGTTAATAATACCCCGGCCAGCATTTCAATCAGCGGAGATACGGCGCTTTACATGTCGGAGCAGACGACCGGCGGCGGCATGGGAATTACCCAGGCGAGCTATTCCCCGACAGTAAAAAATACCGGACTTTCTTTAACGGTGACGCCTCAGGTCAATGGCGATGGCTATATTACGATGATGGTTTCTCCAACTTTCATAGATGCCCAGCCGTCGGTAATTTCAACGGCTGCAAATCCAGTCTATGACACTTTAAACCGCTCCGCTCAAACCTTGGTGCGCGTTAAAAATGGGGAGACCTTGGTTCTAGGCGGGCTTCTCCATTCCACTGAGCAAAAGACCGTTGATAAGGTTCCATTCCTAGGCTATATTCCCGTGATTGGATGGCTGTTTACTAGCGTTCAAGCTCAGCGCAAAAACACGGATTTGGTTATCTTCATCACCCCGACCATTATTAATGACTAATAGGCCTTGACATATTAGGGAAACCCGTTATACTTGTAAAAGGGGTTAAATTTTCAATGGCCGAAAAAACGTTGCTTGCCGATGTGATGGTCGCCTCTGGTTCGCTGACCGCGGAGCAAAAAGAAAAAGCCCTTAAAACTTCTCAAGAGGCGCAATGCAGTTTTGAGGAGGCGGTGATAAAACTTGGCTTTGCCTCAGAAAGCGTCGTCACCGCCGCTTTGTCCAAACAATTAGGGATTCCTTTGGCTTCTCGGGAAAATAAAATTTTAATCCCAGAAAAAGGCCAGGGCCTGGATAAATTGATTCCGGAAAATTTTGCCCGTGAACATTTGACAATCCCTCTGTTTCTTGAAGACGGCACGTTGGGAGTCGCGATGGCGGATCCGACCAATATCATGCTTCAAGATAATATTCGAGTTCTCACTTCAAAAACTATCCATCCATTTGTAGGGGCAAAGACCCAAATTTTAAAGGCCATTGATGAGCTTTATGGAAGCTTGGGAGGAGGGCTTGTCGCGAGAACCTTGGAACAGGGCAAGAGAAGCGATGTTGCAATGGTCGAGGAATCTGAAGCGGGGGATGTTCGCGTAGACCTTGACAAAGCTATTTCGGGTTCAAGCGATGCCCAAATTATTTCTCTCATCAATGCGATTTTAAAGCAAGCCGTGACGGAGAGATGTTCCGATATTCATCTGGAAAGTTTCGACAACCGAACGAGTTTGCGCTTCCGTATTGATGGAATTTTATATGAGAGGAGTTCTCCTCCCAAGGCCATGTTTTCATCCTTGGTTTCGAGGATTAAGATTCTTTCCAAACTTGACATTGCAGAGAGACGTTTGCCTCAAGACGGGACTTTTGCGATTAAACTTCAAAATCGCAATATTGACCTGCGCGTATCCATTTGCCCGACGGTTTACGGAGAAAAAGTAGTCATGCGTATTTTGGACAAGGGGGCGGTCAATCTTGACGTTGATAAAATCGGCTTTGAACCGAAACAAAAAGCGGACTTCTTGGACGCTGCCAAACAACCCCATGGTCTTATCTTTCTCACCGGGCCGACCGGCTCCGGGAAAACGACGACTCTTTATTCCGTCTTAAATACCATTAAAACCCCGGAACTTAATTTCATGACGATTGAAGATCCCGTTGAAATTAAGCTTGACGGGTTAAACCAAGTTCAGGTTCGTTCCGATGTCGGGCTCACCTTTGCGGCGGCCTTGCGTTCTTTTTTGCGTCAAGACCCAGATGTGATTCTGGTCGGAGAGGTCAGAGACCAGGAAACAGCTCAAACCTGTCTGCGCGCGGCCTTGACCGGACATTTGGTTCTTTCCACCTTGCACACCAACGACGCAATGTCGACGGTCGTGCGTCTTATTGATTTGGGAATCGAACCATTTTTGCTTTCAGGAAGTCTTCTTTTGGCTGCGGCGCAACGCTTGGTTCGCATTCTTTGTCCGCATTGCAAGAGATCCTATAAGCCGGATCCGGATCAACTAAACGTTTGCATCAAGGAATCTTATTTACCGCAAGCTTCAATTCCCAACCCGGCCAATATCGTCTTTTATAAACCGCGGGGTTGCGATAAATGTGCCCAAACCGGATATATGGGGCGGAGGGCGATTTATGAAATTTACCGCATTATCCCCGAAATGAGAGAAATCATCTATAAATATGGCGGCGATTTGGCGCGGCTTCGAGAGGTTGCGGTGAAAAATGGGATGTGGGATTTGCGGGCTAGTGGCTGGCGCAAAGTTTTATCGGGGCTGACGACGGTAGAAGAGGTGCTGTCGGTCACTATGAAAGAATAGGAGGCGGTAATGTCTCAATTTTCATACGTGGTTCAAGACCCTAGGGGCGAGGCTGTTTCCGGGACTCTGGAAGCGGGAGATGAAAATGAAGCGGTTGCGGCCCTTCAATCCAAGGGCTATTTTATTTTATCTTTGTCCTCTAAGGATACAAAGACTTCCGTGCGGGGCTCTGGTTCCGCCAAAACCAAAAAAGTCGCTCAACAAGATTTAATTTTTTTCTCAGAACAGTTGTCGACGCTTCTAACCGGAGGAGTTCCCCTGGTCAGAGCTTTGTCTCTGCTTGGCGAGCATGCTAATTCTCCGGGCCTTCATGATGTCGTTGGCGCCGTGACCCAGGACGTATCTCGGGGAACTGCGCTTTATAAAGCCCTGGCCAAACATCCCGCCGTTTTCGATACCTTATGGGTTTCCTTGGTGCAAGCGGGAGAAATGGGCGGACAACTGCCTAAGGTTTTACGCCAAATCGCCAATTATTTGACGGCCCAAGCGGAACTGAGAGGAAAAATCATCACCGCCTTGGCTTACCCCGCTGTTCTTGCTTGTATGTCGGGCGGGGTCCTCGCTTTTTTTGTCATTCACATCGTTCCGGTATTCGCCAATATCTTCAAACAATTCAACATCAAGCTTCCGGTTCTGACTCAAATGGTCGTTTCCATTTCCGAACTCATCGTTCATCATTTGGGACTCATTATTTTCGTCGTCGTCGGCGGATATATGGCCTGGAAATCCTATACCTCGACCGATGCGGGGAAAATAGCCAAGTGGAATTTAATATTCGGGATTCCCTTTTTTGGCGAATTTATTAAAAACATCATGGTTGAAAGACTTTTAACGACCCTTTCAACCTTAATTGAAAGCGGCGTCAGTATTCTCAACGCGATTGCGGTCTTGGAAGGCGTTTTTGCGGCGAACATTATTTTTCAGATAGCCTTATCCGCTATCAGGCTTGATGTTGCGGCCGGAAAGTCCATATCTGCGGCCTTTAGAAAATCGGCGGTTTTGCCTCCTTTAGTCACCGAGATGATGTTCATGGGCGAAGAGTCAGGGAAGCTGCCGGATATGCTCCAGACTATGTCCGGATTTTACCGGCTTCAGATCGATCAATTTACGCGAAGATTTACGGCGATTATAGACCCGATTCTGGTTGTGGGTATCGGCGGCCTTGTAGGCGTGATTGTTCTTGCGGTTTTCATGCCTATATTTAAGATGTCAACGATGGGAGGACATTGAGATGAAAGGCTTTACCTTAATTGAACTTCTGGTGGTTATCCTCATTGTTGGGATACTCGCCGCGATAGGGTACCCTTCCTACATTCGCTCGATGGAAACCAGTAAGGCTAATGACGCCGTGGGTTATCTCACCATGGCCGGCAACGCCGACCGGATGTATGCGGTAGACCATAACGGGAGTTACGTGCCGAGCGGAACCATCACTGACACTTGCGATAGTGGGGCTACTTGCCCTCAAGGGAATTCCTGTGATCTCGTTTATTGCGGTTATATGCCGGCGGATAACTACAGTGAAAAACCTTATACGATTAACATCCAAAGTTGTACGACTCCTCCTTGTTCGCCGTTAGTGACCGTGACACGCTGCACGGGTTCTTCTCCTTGTACGAATACTTCTCCTTATACGACCTGGGGATATAATATTGATTCTAATGGAAATGTTACCACGGTTGGGACCGAGACGCCTTCGCCGCCGCAATGATGGAAATTCATGAAAGAAACAGGTTCGACTCTTGTCGAGGTTTTAGCCGCCGTCCTTCTAGCGGCGGTGATGACTTCCGCTGTTTTTAGCGTGGCCTTAGGCGCCAAGGGAGAATCAAAAATAACGGAAGAACATAACGCGGCGTCTCAATGTATAACGCAGTTGACCAATGAGCTTCATTCGTTTGTGACCGGATACTGGAGTTATAATATGAGTTCTTTTAATGCCAATGGTATGCCGGAAATTTGTGGACCGACGTCTTCCCCGGGTTGCCCGACGGGTTCCGGGAATTCCACGCAATGGACGTGGGCTTCTTCGGGAGTTAACGACAGTTGTAGCGGGTGTTACGCTCTTCAGGGAGGCACGCATCAATTGACGGTCGGATCTAACGGCTTGACGAGCTCGGGGACGCCTTTTTGTATGCCTCCCTGGATGTGGCAGCCTCCTTACAATGCGACTTTATCCTACGTAGTGACGGCTCCGCCTATTAGTTCGGGCCAACAGGTCGGTGGCCCCCAAGTGACTGTGAGTATAAACTGGAGTAATCCATGAAGGCGCGCTTTGGCTTTACCTTGGTTGAGATGATCGTGGCCGTCGCCTTAAGTTCGATTGTGATGGTGGGTTTGATAGATATTACCGCGAGTATGCTTGAAAGACATTTTGAGGGAATTCGCCATGGTGCGGTGGACTCCGAAACCCTTTATTCGTTGGATCAAATGAGGCTTGAATTGGAAGCCGCGACTTATTACTCCAATCCTTCCACATCCAGCTCCGCCAGTATGTCCATTCAAGGTTGCGGGAATTATTCAATGCAACCCATTACCTTGCCCAATGGAACTCAAACCAATCAGATTTATGGAGCTCAGCCGATTAGTTCTTTCGCCTATTGCGTTCAAAATCCCTGCGCTTCAGGAGCGGTTCCGTGCGATCCCTCGGGATATACTGGTCCTTATGATCTGGTCCGCTATGCTAGTTCCGGAAGTTGTATGAGCATTTCGTGTGGTGGAGGAGGGGGGCAAACCTTGGTCTACCAAAATGTCTACCTGGAACCCAGTTTTTCAAACCCATTTTATCTCAATTCGCAGTTCGGGGGAGTGGATATGCACCTAATTGTGGGGTATCCCGTGGCGACGGCGGTCGAACAAACCCCGACTTACTATCAGATTGACACGACTTTTGTTCCAGATACCGGGCGCCTGCAATGAATTTCCCAGGATATTCAAAAGGGCAGGTCTTAGTAAGCACGATTGTAACGGCCTTGGTTGTCGTTTTAATTGCGGCGGGGCTTATGCGTTTAGTTTTGATGAGGTATACCGCCGCAAATCGAGCGACGATGGAGGTCAAATACGCTCGTTGCGTTCAACTCGCGGCAGCCCAGTTTTTTTCAACCTGGGACAGACTTAGTTCGACCGCGGGAGTGACGGACCCGGTTTGTAGTAGTGATGGAAATCCTCCTCAGTTGTTTCAATGTTCAGGAACCTCGGGGCAGTGTAATTGCACGTGCACTTTTATCAGTGGCTCTTTGGCGGGCCTCACTGTCGTGGTCACCAATGGCCCTAGTGGTGCAAATCCCCCTTGCACTTTCACGGCTCAAACCACGACCAATTCATTCCCGCCGTTTGCCTCGGTGACCCCCGCCTGCCAGTGAAGCGTCTATTGTTTGTCACGGCTGATGATTTTGGGGCCAGTTCCGAGGTCAATCTCGCCGTTATCCGCGCTTCTAAAGAAGGAATTTTGCGCTATGCAAGTCTACTCGTGGACGCGCCCTGCGCCCAAGAGGCGGTGGACCTGGCGAAAGAAAATCCGGGTCTTGGAGTAGGTCTACACCTTAATTTATGCGATTCAAATCCCGCGTTGTATGGGTTTAAGTATTTCTTCCTGCCTTCTTGGCGCGAGCGCGTGGAAACAGAGATTGAACGTCAAATGGAAAAGCTCAGAAGTTTTGGCATTCGGCCAACCCATGCCGATGGGCATATCAATATCCATATTCACCCGGTTATTTTTCCCGCTCTTTTACGCGTTTGCAAGAAATTCGGCGTTTTCCGCGTGCGGGTTCCGGCGGGGGAATATGAGCTTGGACGGCGTTAT
>DAHXMM010000018.1:0-19041 GCA_027371715.1 Elusimicrobiota bacterium
TCAAAAAGAGATTGATGCGGAGGCCGGGTTTCCACTGAACGTTAATTCTCCTAAACAATTGGCAGAGCTTTTATTTGATAAATTAAATCTTCCGGTTGTTCATAAGACTGCTAAAGGCGGGCGTTCAACCGATGAGGATTGTCTCAGGATTTTGGCCGAGAAACATTCCTTGCCGGGAAAAATTCTGGAGTTTCGAGAATTTTTTAAACTCAAATCCACCTACGTAGACGGCCTTTTGAGCCGGATTAATTCAAGAACTGGAAAAATTCACACCCATTTTGATCAAGCAGGAGCGGAGACCGGAAGGCTTTCCAGCTCTGATCCTAATCTCCAAAATATCCCAATTCGCACGGAAGCGGGACAGAAAATTCGCGGCGCCTTTGTCTCCGGCCCAGGCCGCCATCTTGTCTCGGCCGATTATTCTCAAATCGAACTTAGAATTTTGGCTCACGTTTCTAAAGACCAGGCTTTAAAAGAGGCTTTTGAAAAAAACGAGGATATTCATGCCTTAACCGCAGCCGCGATATTTCATGTTCCGCTGGAAAAGGTGGATGCGGAGATGAGAAGACAAGCGAAAGCGGTTAATTTTGGAATCGCCTACGGGCAGACGGCGTTTGGTCTTTCTCAGGAGCTTCAAATTCCGCAAGCGGAAGCTTCTTCCATCATTAAAAAATATTTTGAGAAATATGTGGGTGTGGCGCGCTGGATTGAAGAAAATTTAGCCGCGGCGAAAAAAGAAAAAAAGACCAAAACTTTCTTGGGGCGCGTGCGTTATTTGCCGGAACTAGACGCCAAAAATACCGCCCTTCGCCAATACGCCGAACGGGCCGCGAGAAATACCCCGGTTCAAGGCGCCGCTTCAGACATCATCAAAATCGCGATGATTCAAATTGCTAAGGCCTTGTCTCAAAAAAATGAATTTCATGCAGAAATGCTTTTACAGATTCATGACGAATTGGTCTTTGATGCGCCGGAGAAAGAAGTGAAAAGATTTTCTCTTTGGGTTAAGAAGATGATGGAAAGCGCCGTTTCTTTGAACGTACCCTTGGTAGTTTCAGTCAAGGCCGGGCGCAATTGGCGAGATTTGGAGGTTGTCAGATGAGTCCCTTTCCGCATAATCTTAAGGTGGGGACAATGCCGTCCAAGAATCATGAGGAAGAGGCATGAGTCCCTTTCCGCATAATCTTAAGGTGGGGACAATGCCGTCCAAGAATCACGAGGAAGAGGCATGAGTCCCGAGGTTTTTTCTCATGAGCCGATGAGCTATCGGAGGCTTCCTCCGGCTTTGAAATCTCTGATTATCGCCAATGTCGTCGTGTTTATTGTCGCGACCTTGGTGGGAAATTCTTTTTTTGATCTGTTTGGCCTTGTGCCCCATCGCGTTTTAGCCGACCGTTGGGTTTGGCAGCCGATTTCCTATTTGTTTGTTCACGGCAGCATCATGCATTTGCTTCTCAATTTGTTCGCCCTTTGGATGTTCGGCGTTCCAGTCGAGGCCCAGTGGGGTTCTCGTGATTTCTTGAAGTATTATTTTATCTGCGGATTGGGCGCAGCAGCGGCCTCCATTATCTTGTCTCCTCATTCTATGAATCCGGTGATTGGCGCTTCAGGCGCGATTTACGGGCTCTTGGTCGCTTTTGCGATGATTTATCCTGATGCTGTCGTCTATCTCTACTTTCTCATTCCGGTTAAGGCCGCTCACATGGCGATTCTTTTCGGCCTTATCGAATTTTTTGCCGGCGCCACCCATGCAACTCCCGGCATCGCCCGTTTTGCCCATCTTGGGGGAATGATCACGGGATATCTTTATTTAAGATGGTGGTGGGTTCTTAAAATTAAGGTTAAGTCTTTATGGAGAGATTCCGTCTCCAGAGGCGGCATTCGACCTGGAATTCGGCGTCCGGCGCCTTCAGTGCGGGAAAAACCGGTGAAAGAAGATGCGGAATCGTCCATGGTTGAAGTGGACAAGATTTTAGATAAGATTTTAGTCAGCGGCATTGATTCTTTGACGGAAGAGGAAAAAGCGATTATGCGCCGTTACTCCAACAAAGGGGGAAACGCTTAGTGAAACGCCGCCTCTCCATAGGGCTGACCGGGGGCATCGGTTCAGGGAAAACGGAAGCTCTTCGCCGTTTTTCCGCTTTAGGCGCTTTGACGATTTCTTTAGATGAGATCGCCCGCAAACAGGCTTGTCCCGGGGGCTCGGCGTTTTTAAAAATAGTCAGGGCCTTTGGCCGTCAGATTTTAGATGATGCGGGCCTTATTGACCGAAAAAAATTAGCTAGTCAGGTCTTTTCAAATTCAAATTTACGGAAACGCTTGGAAGGTTTGACGCATCCGTTGATACTCAAAGAGATGCTAAAGCAAATAAAAGCTTTATCCGGGATTGTGATTGTGGACGTGCCGCTTCTCTTTGAAGGAAATCACGAAAAATATTTTGACGCGACTTTAGCCGTTCTTGCGCCCGTCTCTGAAAGATTCCGCCGCGTTTTGAAAAGAGACTGTTCTTCGCCTTTGGAGATCAGAAACAGAATGTCCGCTCAGATTTCAGATAGAGATCGTAAAAATCGCGCGGATGTAGTCATTGACAATAAGGGTGATTTTGCCGCCTTCTACAAAAAAATCAGCCAATATTATCAAGCCTTTTACCTTATCACTAAAAAACAAGGATAGAGAAATCAGGAGAATGGATATGGAAACAAGCGCTCAACCCTCGGCGGCGCAAAACCCGCCTCAACCCCAGGTCGTCCAGCCCGCCATTGCGCAACTGGATGCGACGCAACTCTCTAAAATGACGGTGGCCGGTCTTTCTCAGATCGCCAAGGATTTAAAAATTGAGGGCGTCTCCGGTCTCCGGAAGCAAGAGATGATCGCCAAAATTCTTGAAGGGCAACTCAAGGCCAACGGCATGATTTATGACGAAGGGGTGCTTGAGATTCTGCCGGACGGCTTTGGATTCTTGCGCTCACAAGATTACAATTATCTTCCCGGGCCGGATGACATTTATATCTCGCCGTCCCAGATTAAGCGGTTTGGGCTTAGAAAAGGGGACAATGTCGGCGGTCATGTCCGGCCGCCAAAAGACGGAGAAAGATTTTTCGCTCTTTTACAGGTTAAAAAAATAAACGGAGTCGAAGCGGACGCGACCAAAGACCGGACGTTTTTTGACAATCTTACTCCGCTTCACCCCAATAAGCGCTTTACTCTCGAAACCGAGCGCATGGAGTTGACGACGCGTCTGATGGATTTGATTGCGCCTATTGGTAAAGGTCAAAGAGGTCTTATCGTCGCCTCGCCAAAAACCGGTAAAACGGTCATTCTCCAAAAAATTGCCAACGCCATCGCGGCCAACCATAAGGGGGTCGTCATCATGGTTTTATTGATTGATGAGCGTCCGGAGGAAGTGACGGAAATGCAAAGAGGCGTGAAGGGCGAAGTCGTCTCTTCCACTTTTGACGAGCCGGCGGACCGGCATGTTCAAGTCGCCGAGATGGTGCTTGAAAAAGCTAAAAGGCAAGTCGAGCTTGGAAAAGACGTCGTGATTCTCTTGGATTCCATTACGCGCTTGGCGAGAGCTTACAATACGATTACCCCGTCCTCGGGGCGGGTTCTTTCGGGCGGAATCGAAGCGACTTCTCTTCAAAGACCCAAGCGTTTCTTGGGCGCGGCCAGAAACCTCGAGGAGGGGGGATCTTTAACCATCATCGCGACGGCCTTGGTGGACACAGGAAGCCGAATGGACGAAGTTATTTTTGAAGAGTTTAAGGGAACCGGCAACAGCGAAGTGTATTTAGACCGCAAACTCGCCGACAGGCGGATGTTTCCGGCTTTTGAAATTAACCGCTCCGGAACGCGCAAGGAAGAGCTTCTTCTTTCGGAAGATGAGATTAACAAGATGTGGATTTTGCGCAAGGTTTTGGCGCCTCTTTCTTCAGTTGAAGCGATGGAGCTTCTCAGGGATAAGATTCTCCAGACTAAATCCAATGCCGATTTCCTCAAATCCATGGAATTGTCCAACTTAAGCGAGGAATAGGCGTTGCGGCGAATCGTTTTTCTTGGAGTTATTTTTTGCCTTGGCTTTTTCGCCAAGGAAGTTCGCGCTGCTCCCGTGCCGCTTTTATGGCAGGAGCGTTATTATTTTGACGCCCTGCTTGAGGCGCGCGATCGCCAGAGTCGTTCGGAAAGCGATGCCAATCTCGTTCCTGTTTTACGCTCGATTGCCGGGGAAGCCCTTCAGCAGGCCGCCAATGTCGGGCAGATTGATGCCTATGTTAAAACTCAATTAGGCAGTCTTCACTACGCTTTTCACCAAGACGATTCGAGCGCGAGTCTTAAGGTTATAGGCCTTAACCTCGGCACTCTTGGGCAGGGAATGGTTCAGGTGAGAAATAATCTGGCCTATTTGTCTGTGCGCTCCAATATCGCCTTTTCCCAAGCCTTGCCGGATCCTCATATTTATCAAAACTCGCTTTTAATTCTTACGGAGATTAAACGCCTCCAATTAGAGGTGGATTCTTTGTATTTGGACGCGACAGCCGATGACAAGGTTATTCAATCTCATCGAGATGAGGAGTCTCCTTTATTTATCTATCAATCGCAATTTTTTATTCACAGTCTCTATGGCTTACAAGGGGAGGTTTTCGCTTTGTATAGTTCCGCTTATGATATCGCTTTACGCGCTCGCTAAGGTTTTTGTCGTCGCTTCTTGGGCCGCCGCTGGGCCAAAAAGCCATTTGATTCATTTTAAGACTCCTGATGGTTGGACTATCGCCGGTATGTATTACGCTCCTCCAAAAGCCAAAGGGGCGGCGGTCTTGATTCACGGCGTCGGAGCGGGGTTTGGAGAGTGGGATCCCTTGACGCCTAAACTCTGGGAAATGGGCTTGGCGAGTTTGGCCATTGATTTAAGGGGGCACGGACAAAGCGCGAGAGTGGGAAAGAAAACGTGGAAAGAGTTTTCCGATTCCGATTGGGCCTCCACCCAGAAAGATGTTGAAGCTTCTGTTCGTTTCTTGGAACGTCGCGGATTTAAAAGGGGGGAGATTGGCCTCATCGGCGGTTCTATTGGGGCAAACCTCGCTTCCCGCGTCGCTAAAAAATCTCGTCTTCCCTGGGAAGCGCTTCTTTCTCCCGGCGAGGAATACCGGGGGGTCAGACTTCAGATTCCGCAAAATATCCGTATTTGCGTCGCGGCTTCGCCTCAAGATTCCTATGCCTTTCAAACCGCGTTATCCTTGATAACGGCGCCCAATGTCGTCTTTTTGCAGGCTTCTTCCGGGCACGGCGCTCAAATGCTGGCGCATCCGGGGTTTGTCGAGCGGTTATTATCCTGGATATCCCGCAACTTGACAGCAGTGAAAACGCCTTAGCGGTTTTGCCACAAAGACGGGCTTTTAAGAAAACCGATCGTCTTATGACTCAGCCTCGATGCGACGTTGAGAGAAGCCGGCAATTCGTCTGGAGACGGTTTGTACCAGCACAAGGGCCGCATCCCCGAGGTGTATCCTTGCGAGAGAACGCAGGCCCCGACCGAAGGATCGGAGTTGCTCATGTCAATGAGATAAGATTTATTGCAGAGAGCGCCTTGAAAATAGGTGTCTAATCGGCATTGAGCGGCGGGGTGGTCGTCGTTGGTTTGGGAGACGACATGGGGATCCGGGGTATAAAAATGAAGAGGCTTGTGGTCCCTGGTTAATTCGGCGAGTAAACCCGAGACTGAAAGACCGGCCATCGCTTCCCGGATGCAAATCGAGACTTCACCTTGGTTATTGGGGTAGGATTTGGCGCAAGCTTTTTTGACGAAGCGAGAATCCTTCCCGCCCCAGAAATGGGTAAAGTGAGCGGAGCCGGAATCGGCAAAAACGCGGTGGAGGCATTTTGAGGTCGAGAAATAATCCGCTTCGCCTTCATCAGAAGCCCAATTATCCCCGCCGCCATATTTCGGAGCGCCGCCCAAGTGGTGACCCATTTCGTGGCAGGCGACCAAGGCAAAGCCGTCCTGAGTCATGTGTTTGTCTCGGGCCAAGCCGCCGTAGCTGTTAATAATCCATTGGCCGTTGATTTCCTCAGCGTCGGAATTGACGGTAGGGTCATTCCACAAGCGGTTAAAAACCAAAACTCCTCCGTGCGCCGCCACAATGGGAGCATAGACGGCTTGAACCTCATCAATCACTTGGTTAAACTGCTTTTCGGTGATACCGCTTTTGAGAGCCATGGAGTTAATCGGGTTTTGGAGCTGGTTGGGCGGTAAGAAGCTTTCTTTAGAAGTCGAGGAATCGCCAAAAGACTTTTGCGTGAGAGCTAAGCAGACAGACAACATCACGGCAGACAGGAAGAATTTTTTCTCTTTGGACATGTTACCCCCCTTATTAAGCCCCATTCTGCCATAAGTGGGGAAAAAAAGCAAATCTTTTTAGAAAAATGAGGCCCGGGTTAATCGGTCTCGTTTTCTTCGTCGTTTTCGATGAGGCGAACTTCCTCGGAGGAGGGGGTGGGGAGAGGGGGAGCCTGGAGAGATTGAAGACCTTCCAGTCTTGCGGCGATTTCTTTTTCTTTTCTATCCCAAAGTTCGCGGGCCTTTTTTTGTTTATCCAGGTAATCTCTTTCCAATTCTTCTTTTCTTCGGTCAAGTTCGAGAGAACGCCGTTTCCATTCATCTTGCAATTCTTTTCTGAGAGCATCAAGGTCTTTCGCTTGCTGTTTTAGAACCTCGGCTTCGAATTTCTCGGCGGCTTCTTTGGTTGTCGCCAGTTCCTCTTCCATATCGGCTTTTCGTCTCTCAAAACGAGCCTCCGCCATTTTCTCTTTCCGGGCGAGTTCCGCGGCTTGCCGCTCGCGCATTTCGGTGATTTGAACTTCGTGATTATACATGAGATCTTCTTCCCGGCGGGCCATTTCCCTTTTGAGGGCTTCTTCCCGGGAATTAAAGTAGCGCTGAAGCTCATATTCTCTCTCAAGAGTTTCTTCTTTTTCTTTCTTCCTTCGCTCCTCCATTTCGTCTTTGACCTTGATGAGCTGTTGGGCAAATTCCCGTCTTTGGCGTTCCATCTCGGATTCGTATCGGCGCACGAGTTCTTCTTCTCGCAAGCTCCATTGCTTGTCGAGATTTTTTTCCTTGAGCGAATAATCCGAAATGACGCGGGCCTTCGAATCCTTAAATTCTTGGGATTGCGACTCGCGGATTCTTTCAATCTCAGCGGCCTTGGCGGCGAAAGCGGCGTCCAAGGCGCGATTTTTTTCCTCATATTCTGATTTGACGGAAGCTCTTTCCGCCTCGAGGCGGGCCTCTTCATCCGCGATAAAGGTTTCTTTGTTGCGCTGGAGAGTTTCTCTGAGTTCATTTTCCTGATGAGCCAAAGACTCCTCCAAGGATAATTTTCTCTTGCGCAACTCTTCTTCGATTTCAATACTTCTCTCGGAAAGTTTTTGGGCGCGATCTTGATAAACGCTTTCAAGCTCTGCCGTCTTTCTCTCAAAATCGCGTTGTAATTCCTGATTTCTTTTCTCGCGCATTCTTGCGGTTTCGCTTTCAAATTCGGCTTCTTTTTTTATAAATTTTTCTTCTAACTCTTCTTGCCTTCGGGCCAGTTCTTTTTGTTTGAGCGCGTATTCTTCATCGAGCGTTTTGAGTTTTTCTTGGACTTGGTTCTGGAGGGGCAATTTCTCCTTGGCAAGTTCTTCCTCAAAATGCCGAACCAAATTTTCTTCTTTCTCCGACCATTGGTTTCTAAGCCGGCGTTCGAGTTCCGTGTAGCGCGCCTCATAGTCGTGGGCTCTACGCTGGAATTCTTCCTCGAGATTTTTTCTTTCGATTCTAAGGCGTTCGTCTATCTCCTGGGAACGCTCGGCCAAGGCCTTGGCGCGTTCCTCAAATTGCTGATTGGCGGCCCGGTCCAGGTTTTCTCGCGCTTCTTTGACTCTTGCCCAGAGCCCATTTTCCAACTCACCCCAGGAAGATTGAAGTTCGCTTTCTCGTCTCGCGTATTTCTCGCGGAGTTCGCTTTCTCTGGCGCGGTATTCCTTAATGAGCTTTTCTTCTTTCTCCGCGACCTTGAGCTCTATTTCCTCGGCGAGGTTCTCAAGCCGGCGTTCCAGGTTTTCATTTTGGCTTTTAAGGGCCGCGCGTTCCTCAAGAATTCCCTTTAAATCCGCTTCCCGGGTTCTTAGGATGGCGGCGATTTCGCGGTCTCTTTCCTGGCGGGCGATTTCAATTTTCTCAATGTTTTGTTTGTAGTTTTCAGCTAGGCTCAGCTTCTCTTTTTCTGACTGAAGAAGAGCCTTTTCCCTGTCTTCTATTTTCTTTAAAGCTTCAGCCCAGGATTTTTCTTTTTCAACGGCATTCCGAGCAATTTTTTCGATTTCAGATTGCGCTAGAGAGAGGGCCTCTTCCAGACGTTTTTGATCGGCTTCAAGACGGGCTCTTTCCTCGGATTTAATTTGAAGCCGCATCTCATCCTTAATGCGTTCTTCTCGGTCGCGGAGTTCTCTTTCGATGGCTTCTTGTCTAGCCAAATTTTCATTGAGGGTTTTGAGGGCCGTCTCAAGTTCTAAAACCTTATTTTCAAGGGCTTTTTTCTGGTAGGACTCTTCTTTTCTCTCGGATTTAAGGCGTTCGTTGACGCCTTGAAGATTGCGAATGGTCTCTAAAGCTCCGCGCAAGGCCAGGTGCGCGGCCTCGAGGTTCTCTATCCTTCCAAAACCTTCTCCTTCCGTTTCCGCCATCTCCCTACTTTTAACGGATTTTTGTTGCAAAATCTTTACGTTAAATGAACTTGTTATAATGAAGGGGTGGAAAAGAAAAAAATATTTCGAGGGGCGCTTCTGTTTGTTTTTATGACTGCAATGGTTTATGTTATGGCCTATGTTGATTTAATTTTTCGGGCGCGCTCGGCCTATTTGGAAGGCGAGAAATATCTCACCTGGAATGCTCATCCGGAATTGAAAAAGGCGTATTATGAAAAGATTTTTGAGCGAAGAAAAAAAGAAATAGAAGCGGAGTTTAAAGCTGGAGGCTTGACCCGGGCGGAGGAAAAAGAAAAAATAGATTTAGCCCAATTTAGGGAACAAGAACGCATCTCCGAAAGTTCCCTTAAATACGCCTATGTTTGGTTTCAGACCGCAGTGAAACTCTTTTCTCCACCGGAGAGCCGTTGGGTTAAACTCTCCCGACAAGAAATGCCTACAACTCTTGCCCTGTGGAAAAAAGAGTTGGACGATCGGCATATTGCGTATCAAGACTATATGTTTCAGTGATTCCGCTACTATAATTGTTACAATGAGGGGAAACAAGGAGGCGATATGCTTATCTTTCTAGTCGCGGTCGTTGCGTTGGCTTTCGCAAGCGTGCGGGTGGTGACGGAGTATGATCGCCTCATTCTCTTCTTTCTGGGAAAGTTTCATTCCGTGGCGGGGCCGGGCGTGGTTTTAGTCATTCCAGGCCTCATGAGCGCCCAGAAAATCACTTTGCGCGTGGTCGTCCATGATGTTCCGCCCCAAGACATCATCACGAAAGACAACGTATCCATTAAAGTCAATGCGGTCGTTTATTTTCGAGTGGTGGACCCCCAAAAAGCGATTTTAGCCGTTCAGGATTTTTTCTATGCGACCAGCCAGTTATCCCAGACAACCTTAAGAAGCGTTCTCGGGCGAATGGAGATGGATGAGCTTTTGGCCAGCCGAGAGAAAGTCAATGCCGAACTTCAGCAAATTCTAGATTCAGATACCGAACCCTGGGGCATTAAGGTGATTAAAGTCGAGGTCAAAAACATCGATTTGCCGGAAGACATGGTGCGGATGATTGCGATGCAAGCCGAAGCCGAACGCGACCGGCGGGCTAAAATTATTCGCGCCGACGGCGAGTTCCAATCTTCCCAAAAACTAAAGGAAGCGGCTGCGGTCTTATCGGATAACCCTGTCAGCATTCAGCTTCGCTATTTGCAGTCTTTGTCTGAGATCGCCACTGAAAAAAGCTCAACGATTGTATTTCCTATTCCCATTGATTTTTTTTCCGACTTGCTGAAATCGCGTAAGAATTAACGGGTTTTAGGCGTACCTTAGATCTGGAGTAAAACTCACCCGCGCGATTTTATTGTCTTTTGGGGGAGCGTTTGGCGCGGCCTTTGCGTTTACTGACAGCCAATGCGGAATCAGCCAGTCAATGATGCCCATCAAGGTCACGCTTACAGCCGCGATAACCATGGCGGGGCTGATCGGAACAAAATCAAGTAAGACTCCCATGGCGATTCCCCCTAAAGCGGAGGAGAGAATTTGAACGATAAAAAATGCGCTGGCTACGCGGCCAAGATAATCATTGGGAATTTCTTGCCGGACCACCGGCGCCATTGCGACCCCCACAGGAGTATGAAAAAATGAAGTTAAGAATTGCACTGCCAGAACCAGGGGAAGATTGATCCAGAAAGCTCCCGGAAAAAGAACGGCCGGGAAAAGCCACATGAGCCAAAAAAGAGGAGTGCTGGTTCCCGCGATTCGGTAAAACCCCTTGACCCCCAGTTTTTGAATCAAAGCGTCTCCCCTTGCACCTTGCATCATCCAGGCGCCGAGGAAAAGCCCCAAAGATTCAACCGCGAAGGTGAGTCCCAAAACCCCGCCGGCCGTTCCGAATAGAGAGGTTAAGATGGCCGGTAGATGGGCCGGAGGGACTAAAAGTTTTCCGATAAAAATTGGGAAAACGACCATGGGGAGAGCGTCGCTCAAGAGAGAATCAAGGGAAGACGAGAAAAGCCAGACCTTGAGAATTTTATTTTTAAGGATATAGGCCAAACCCTGGGTCGCTTCGTGCCGAGACAAGAATTTTAGAAAAGAGTCCAGCCAGGACGGAGAAGGGGGCGCGTTTTCGGCGCGCTTGAGTTGGAAATTTTTAGCCATGCCTCTAAGGGTTCTAAAAGCGGCCTTGGAGCTTTTTGTAAACAAATGGTGGATGAGTTGTTCCGTAGCCTTAAAAAATTGGCCGAAAGTCGTAATTTCAAGTCCTTCACGGGAGTCCTTGATTCCAAACCAGTAGACGGGAATGGCCGAAAGCAAAAAAAGACTGTAGAGCCCATAGGCGATGGCGTAACCGGCGAAACCGAAATGCCAAACCAAGGAGCCGACAATCGCGCCGGCTACGATAGGAAAAGCGATGCCGGCCAGAGAAGAATATTTGGTGATGATGGCGGAAGCTTCCTTGTTGAGTTTTCCGTCGGTTCCGACAAAAGCGTTTGAAGCCGCGCCGTAGACAATGGCCTGAACGCCTTGGAAGACGGCATTGGCCACCGTGATGGCCGCCAAGGCAAGAAAGCTAAAATGTCCAAGAAAAAACAGGAGAGGAACGGTGGCCATCAAGGCCGTTCGCCCAATCATGGTTGATACGAATAAGATTCTAAGATTTGTTTTATCAACCATAAGGCCGACGGGTAAAAGGTTGACAATGGCCATGGTCCCTAATTGAATGTTGCGTAAAACTCCCATCATGGTTTTGCTTTTTTTAAGAGCGTTCATAACCAAGAAGGGTTGGCTTAAAATGTAGAAATAGGCGCCAAAAGACGTCAGAATGCTGGAAGCCCAAAAAAGCGACCATAAGGATTTGGGAAGTTTAACCGGGGCAGTGTTTTCTGTCCGCGTGGGTTGCTCGGGTGATTTCGGTAGAAGAAAAGAATTTCTTTCAGAATTGTGCGTCAAATGCGCGCTTTCGGGAAGGGGCAAAAATTTTGCGAAAAAAGAACTTGCGGGTTCTGTTTCTCCTGGTGATAGAGGAGAATAGGCGCGCGTCTTTTCGCCGTCAAACAGAACTCCCGAGATTGAAGAAATTCCATCACTTGAAATCTTGGAATGCGGCGCGAATTTTGCGACGGTTTTGGTCAAGGCTGCAAGAGAAGCCAGTCCCTGTCGCGGTTTTTGGGTTTCCGGTTTCAAGGTCTCAATTCCCGTCGTTATTGCAGGGAGCGCCTCCTTGATTGAGGCGATGGGCAATCTCTCTTCGAGGGCTAATGGCTTTGGATTTCTTAAACTTGCGCTTTCAAGCGTTAAACCTAAATTAGCCGTGTTTAAATCTGGAGAGATTCCAGGATTGAAATTGGAAACGATGGGAGCGTTAAACTCCGGGATTTGAGAAATATGTTCTCCGGAGTTAGAGATTTGGGCGGCTTGAAGGGTGGAAAAGGGAATGAGATTAAAAATAAGCGAGACGATCAGGAGAGTGGCGAGGGCGCGTTTGAGTTCTCGCATCATGATGGATATAGAGTAGATAAAAATAAAAGATAAAACCTGAGACTAAAGTCCTATTTGTGGTCTAGGCCTTTGGACCTATTTCGGCGGTCAGGCGCGGGCGGGGGAGAAACTAAAACGGCGTTCATTTCGCCTTCAAGGCCCATGCGGTGATTTTCCTCTTCCATGGCGATGACGAGCAAATCGAATGATTTTAAGAAGGCGGCGATGACCTCGGGATCAAAAAGTTTTCTCTCGTTATCTTTAATATATTGTTTAGCGTCCTCAAGAGTCCAGGCTCCTTTATAAACCCTTTCCGAAACCAGTGCGTCAAAAACATCCGCAACCGAAACAATACGGGCTTCCAAGGGGATTTCCTCTCCCTTGAGCCCGTAAGGGTATCCTGAACCGTCGTATCGCTCATGATGGGCGACGGCGATTTTAGAGGCGATGCGGAGGAGTTTGCTTTCGGCATTAGCCAGCATCTTACTTCCGTAAATTGTGTGCTTCTTCATCTCCTCGTATTCTTCGGGCGTCAGTTGACCTGGTTTCCTTAAAATGGAATCGGGAATGGCGACTTTGCCGATATCGTGCAAGGGAGCGGCGTAGCGAAGATCTTCCGCTTCCTGAGGAGAAAACCCCATGGTTAGGGCCAGAATTTCAGAAAAACGGCTCATTCTTCGGAGGTGTTTGGCCGTATCTTTTTGATCGCGAAACTCGGCGACCAAGGCCATGCGGTAGATGGTTTCCAGATGAGACTTTCTTAATTCATCATAGAGTGTGGCGTTTTCAATAAAGGATGCCGCCATGGTCGAGAGAATGGATAAAAGTCCTTCGTCTTCCTCGGTGAATACCCCGCGAATTTTATTGACCACCTCAAAAACCCCTCTGACCTTGCCTTCTCGATTTTTAAGAGGGACCGCGAGCACCGCGCGCGTCTTATAGTTGATAATGCGGTCCAAATCTTCCTTGAATCTGGTGTCCTTATAGGCGTCTTTTAAATTAATGGTTTTTCCGGTTTTAGCGACTTGGCCTGCCACGCCTTGCCCAATCGGCATCCTAAAAATTTTTTCTTCCATGCCCAAAGCGACGGTGGTCCATAATTCACCTTTGGTTTGGTCAATTAAGAAAACGGAACATCGATCGGCGTTGAGGACTTTGCAGACTTGCTGGGCGATGCGGCTTAAGAGACTTTCAAGCCTATTTTCCGAGGCGATGGCGGCGCCAAAGCGCGACAAAAGCGATTGCTTTTTCTCCAGTTCTTGTCTGCGTCCCATAAGATTTGAAGTAACCTTGAGAAAGCGTAGTATTTATTCGGCTCATAGGTAAATGACCTTGTTCGCAAAGATGCTAAAATATAAGTATGAGTTCTCCCTTGGGGCTTGGAACCGCTTTCCTGGCGGGTTTAGCTTCATTCTTATCTCCTTGCGTTTTACCGCTGATCCCTGGTTACCTGTCTTTTATTTCCGGTTTGTCTATTGATGACTTATCCCAAGAGGCCGCGCCCGGAATTTTAAGGAGCGCGGGTCTTGGATCTATTTTTTTTGTTCTTGGGTTTTCCATTGTGTTTATCGCTTTAGGCGCGTCTGCCTCGGCGCTTGGGAGAGATCTTTTCCAGCATCGCCTTTTTCTCGACCGAGTGGCTGGGAGCGTGGTTATTCTTTTCGGCCTCCACATGAGCGGCTTACTTCCGATTCGATTTCTCTACTATGAAAAAAGGGCGCAGGCCCGCGTTGCGCCCGGTTTCTGGGGCGCTTTCATTATGGGGCTTGCCTTTGCTTTTGGTTGGACTCCGTGTATTGGGCCTATTTTGGGCGCTATTTTAGCTTTAGCCGCGACTCAAAAAACATTGCTTGAGGGAATGAGACTTTTGGCCTTTTATTCTTTGGGACTGGGAATTCCCTTTATCCTGGCGGCATTCGGTCTGGGCTCATTCTTGCGGCTTTTTAAGCGCTATAAGAAATTCCTGCCTTGGGTGGAGCGCATTTCGGGGCTCTTCTTAGTGTTGATGGGGCTTTTGATTTTCTTTAACCGCTTGCCCATTCTCCTGGCGTGGTTTGAAGGGCATATTTAGTCCCTATAGTTATTTGAGGAGAGGCATTAGAATAGTCTAAAATAGATTGTTCAAGTTAAATTTATGGTTCAGATTTGGCGGGATGAAGATGATGAAAAAAAGACGGCGGCATCTGCTGGGAGGTCTGTGATGATTAAAAAATGGTTGGGAGCTGTTGCCGCATTGATTTTAGCCGGATTTATTTTTTGGTTTTTTATTGGGGGTGGCGGTGGAGTGTCGCGGGACGGAAGTTTTCCAGCTCCCAATTTCACTCTTCCCGGCGTTTCTGGGGATAACATCTCTCTTTCACAGTATAAAGGAAAAGTTGTTTTCTTGGACTTTTGGGCGACCTGGTGCGACGCTTGTCGGGAAGAAATTCCTGATTTAATCCGTCTCTACGATGATAAACATTCGAAAGGGCTCGTGGTTTTGGGCGTTTCCGTCGACGCTTTGGGGCAATCAGTGGTTCAGCCTTTCGTAAAAGACGCCCAAATTCCCTATCCCGTCGCCATTGCCGGCGATCATGTTCCGGCGGGATATGATATTTCCGGCCTTCCGACCGCATTCCTCATTGATAAGAACGGCATCGTTCGGCATGAGTATATTGGAACTGTTTCCTACGAGGATGTGGTCAAAGATATCAACTCGCTTCTGTAAAATTATCGTTTTTTGGGCGGCGGCTCTTTTTTCACTGGGGATTTTTTCCGCCTCTTCTTTTGCCGCGACCGTAGCGGTCTCCTCTTCAAGCTCGGCGGTTATTTGTCAGCCTGAAAATGGCCCGGGCCTTTATCCCGACGGACATCTTTTTCATAAACTTTTAGCCGACCCTCGCCAGGTTCAGCTTATGATGTCTTATTATCACCTTGATGGAGAAAATATGGGGGATGTGGCTTTGGGACACCGCTGGGGCATGGACCGATGGAGTGATCGTTTCGGGAATCAATATCAATGGGATTTGGAGGGAATGGCGTATTCTCTTTTTCAAGTCGGATTAAGTCTCAATTATTTGGAAACCATAGACTACATCGCCAATCTTCCCTTAGAAATTCGCCATGGTCCCTATTCCGCGGAGGTTATGCTTTTTCATCAAAGTTCTCATTTGGGAGATGGTTATATCCGTCAAACGGGAAATGAGGGGTTTAATTTTAGCGTCAATGGATTTCGTGCGGTTTTTTCCCGCAATTTCTGGAAAATTTTAAGAGTCTATGGAGGCGGATATTATCTGTTGGACGTCGCTCCCGGCTCTCTTGGGCGAGAAGAAGTTCAGGGCGGATTTGAACTCAAAAGTCCTGAGTTTCACGTGGCGAAAATCAAGCGGCCTCTCTTTGCTTATTTAGCCGAGGATATCCAGTCTCATCAATATAATCAATGGAACATTAACTCAAATGCAGTCGCCGGAGTTGGCCTTATCAGCCGAAAAAGCGGCCGCGTGGTTCGCCTTCAATTAGGCTACTTTGACGGGCATTCGCCTTACGGTCAGTTCTATTTTGAGCGCGAACATTACGCCAACGTCGCTTTAGCCTTCGATTTATAACCTCGACGAATCTGATAAAATCATAGTGATATGGCGATAGCCCCCGGCGTTGAAACTGCCGTCGACACTCCTTTGATGAGGCAGTATCAGGAAATCAAGAAATCCTATTCCGATACGATTGTCTTTTTTCGCTTAGGAGATTTTTATGAGATGTTCGGGGAAGACGCAAAAGTGGCCGCGCCTGTTTTAGGCCTAGTTTTGACGGCCAGGCAAGAGACGCCGATGTGTGGAATCCCTTTTCACAGCAGTTCTCAACATATCGCCAAACTCCTTAAGGCGGGATATAAAATTGCCATTGCCGAACAGATGGAAGAGGCTTCTCTTGGAAAAAAACTTGTCCGTCGCGAGGTCATTCGAGTCATCACCCCGGGGACGGTGATTGAAGACGAGCTTTTAACTCCCAAGGACGTCAATTTTCTTCTGGCGATTTCATCTGACATTGTGGGTTGGGGTCTGTCTTGGCTGGATATTTCAACCGGAGAATTTTGGGCCGCTGAATCTTTAAATGAAACAGCCCGTTCCTTGGAAACGTGGATCGCTCAAATTAAACCATCTGAGATTATCGCCTCCGAGGAAACAATTCGTTCTCTTCATTTGAGGGACTATCGCCTTCCGGGCGTTTGCCTGACGGCGGTTTCCGTCGAAGACAAGTTCGCTCCTGACTGGGCGGCAAGACCCGAGTGGCAAAATCATCCCTTGGCCAGGCGCGCGGCTTTGGATTGCCTTTCCTATGCCGTGCGCTCAAAACTCATTCAAAATCTTCCGGTCCCTGCTTTTCGAGAAGGAAAGACGGAAATGTTTCTTGACGCGACCGCCATTAAAACCTTGGAACTTATCGAATCTTCTTCTGGAAAATTCCAGCACAGCCTCTGGGGGTTTTTGGACCTCTGCGATACCGCCATGGGAAGCCGGTTGCTTAAGGATTGGATTTTGCGTCCGCTGTTGGATGTTCAGGAAATTCGGCGAAGGCTTGATTGCGTTGAAGAATTAACGCTTCATGTGGAGTTGAGAAATTCTCTTTCCACAAGTCTTAAGAAGTTTTCTGATATCCCACGAATCTTAACGCGCCTTCAAAGTTTTCAACTCATCCCTCGGGACTTGGGGGGTATTCGTGATTCTTTAAAATCGCTCCCGGAACTTCTTTATGTTCTTTCTCCGCTTACAGACGGCGCGAATGCGGAGCTCAATCAAACAGAAAACCTGTTGAATGTTTATCAATCTCTTCAAAGCTTGATGAAGGCCTTAAGTCCGGCTTCAGAACTTTTATCTCAAGCCTTAATGGAGACTTTGCCGATTAGAATTTCAGAAGGAGGAGTTATCAAAACTGGTTTTAACGCGGAGTTAGATGAATTGCGCTCTTTAAAATCAGACAGCCGGAAACATTTGGAGGATTTGGAGGCGCGGGAGCGCGAGCTCAGCGGAATTTCAAATCTTAAAGCCGGGTTTAACGGCGTTTTTGGCTACTATTTTGAGGTCACTAAATCCCAAATTTCAAAGGTTCCCGAACGCTATACGCGCAAACAAACCTTGGCCAACGCCGAGCGCTATATTACCGGCGAGTTAAAGGAATTGGAAAATAAAATTTTGGGCGCGGAAGAAAAAATAATTCGGCTTGAGAGAAAAATATTCGAGGAAGTCAAAAATCAAATTTTGTCCTATCGTAATTCGCTTTTCCTTTTATCAAAAATTCTAGCCGAGCTGGACGTTTTTTTGGCTTTGGCCAAAAACGCGGGGCTTAACGGTTGGGTCAAGCCCGAAATAGACTTAAGCTGCGACCTTGAAATCGTGGAGGGCAAACATCCCATTATTGCCTCGGTCTTGCCGTCGGGATCGTTTGTCTCAAATTCTTTGACCTTAAACGGACGAGATTTGCAGATCATGATTTTGACCGGGCCCAATATGTCGGGTAAATCAACGTACCTCAGGCAAAGCGCCTTGATTGCGCTCATGAGTCAGATGGGTTCTTTCGTGCCCGCTAAATCCGCGCGCGTGGGGGTGGTGGACCGGATACTCACCCGAGTAGGAGCTTCAGATGCCTTGGCGGAAGGCTCTTCCACTTTTATGGTCGAGATGAAAGAGACCGCCAATATTCTTAAAAACGCGACTTCCCGGAGCCTCATTATTCTCGATGAAGTCGGGCGCGGGACTTCAACTTTTGACGGAATTTCCATTGCCTGGGCTATTCTTGAATATCTCAATTCCCATTACCGCTCTCAACAACCTGAAGATCTGCGCGGTCCCAAGGTCCTTTTCGCGACCCACTATTTTGAATTGACGGAACTTTCCGAAAACCTGGAAGGAGTTTTTAACGCCAACGTTTCGGCCAAGGAATGGGTGAGCCCCGAAGGCCAAACAGAGGTCATTTTTTTGCACAAAATTTCTCAAGGTCCCGCTGACAAATCCTATGGGATTCATGTTGCGGCTTTAGCCGGTCTTCCCGCCCAGATCTTGACCCGCTCTCAAGAGATTTTAGACCGACTTGAGAAAGAATCTCACGAAGGCGCCTCGGCCACGACTTCAAATGCTTCTCGGCAAATGGAACTGGATTTCTCCGGGTCTCTTCCCGTCGTTCAGACGCTCAGGCTTTTAAACCCCGAGCGCATGACGCCGCTAGAAGCCTTATCGGCTTTAATTGACCTCAAAAAAAAGGTGAGCGATGCCTAAAATCCTGAAAATGGAGGAGGCGGTTTTCTCCAAGATCGCGGCGGGGGAAGTCGTTGAGCGTCCGGCTTCCGTTCTTAAGGAGTTGATTGAAAATTCCATAGACGCCAAGGCGACGCGCATCGACGTTGAAGCTCAAGGCGCAGGTCAAAAGCTTTTGCGGGTTTCAGACGATGGAACGGGCATGGACCGCGAGGATTTAAGGCTTTGTCTTGAGCCCCATGCGACCAGCAAAATCAAGTCCATTGAGGATTTGGATCGTCTTTCCACCTTTGGTTTTCGGGGAGAAGCCTTGGCGGCGGTTTCGGCCGTTTCCGAAGTGATGATCTTTAGCTCTTTGGAAGGACAATCCCAAGGCTGGAAGATTAAAGCCCAAGCTGGAAAAATTAGGGAAGAATCTCCTGCTCCAGGCGCGGGCGGGACGACGCTCGAAGTTGGAAATTTATTTTTCAACACTCCCGCTCGACTTAAATTTTTAAAATCAGATGAGTTTGAGCGGGGAAAAATAATTTCCGTTATCGAGGAAGCGGCTTTGGCAAACCCTGAAATCGCTTTTTCTCTTAAGACCGAAGGCAAAAAACGTTTGAGTTTT
>DAHXMM010000024.1:0-4005 GCA_027371715.1 Elusimicrobiota bacterium
AAAACCTTTCCACTTTTTTTGATGCCCTCCTCGGTCTATAAATTAATCCGTCCGCTTTATCGCCGAACCTGGAAAAAGCGCCTGCTTAAGGAGCAGGGGTTGGCCTAGAGTGCCCGACAGCATGGAACCGGGAGCGGGTTGACATGGGGTTAAAATACAGCGTAAAATAACCGCATGATAGCAAGAGAACTGGGCCGTGTCTTGGCCTCCGGAAAAAAGAGCGCGCTTCTTCTCGGTCCGCGGCAGACGGGAAAATCGACTCTGATAAAAAGCCTGCGCCCTGACATCGAGATTGATTTGGCGCATGAGCCGACCTATCTTGATTTTTTAGGCAACCCCCGCGAACTTGAAGAACGCCTAAAAGCCGCGAGTTTTCCGGCGCGGATTTTCATTGATGAAATCCAACGACTGCCGAGCCTTCTCAACACGATCCAATTTCTCCTCGATAAATTCCCTGGGCGCTTTCGGTTTTATCTGACCGGATCCAACGCTAGAAAACTTAAGCGCGGACGAGCCAATCTTCTCCCGGGGAGAATTCATTCTTTTACGATGGGGCCTCTTTGCGCCAAGGAGCTGGGGTATGATTTCAGCGGCGAGGAGGCCATGAGTCATGGAACCTTGCCCGGGATATGGACGGAATCAAGCGCGCCGGAAAAAGAAAAAACGCTGAGGTCTTACGCTGCCGCATATGTCAAGGAAGAAGTCCAGGCCGAGGGCCTCGCGAGAAATCTGGAGGGGTTTGCGCGTTTCCTGCGCCACGCCGCGGAAAGCTCCGGGAAGTTCTTGGATCTCTCGAAAATAGCCTCCGCCGCCCAAACGCCGCGGCAATCGGTGGTGCGGTTTTTTGAGATATTGGAGGACTCTCTTCTGGCGCGAAAAATAGAGCCGTTCGCCCAAAGCTCGGTTAGGCGCCTCATTCAACATCCGCGGTTTTATTTTTTTGACCCCGGAGTTCTCAACGGGCTTCTGGGAAATTTCACGGTGTCCGCGGATCGCCGGGGATTTCTCTTTGAACATCTGGTCGTTACTCAAATCCTTCATGAAGCCGCCGCGCGTGATTTGGAGATTCGGTTAAGCGGATACCGAACCGAACACGGGGCAGAGGTGGATTTAATCGTCGAAATAGGGCGAGAAACGCATGCCATTGAAATCAAGGCTTCCAAAAACGTCAGGGCCGAGGAATTGAAGGGCTTTGAGAGCTTTAAAAATTATTACGGTCGTCCGCATCGTTGTTGGCTTTTTTACGAGGGCGACGTCGCGAAGGCGGTCCAGGGGGTGGACATTAGGCCTTGGCAAAGCGGGCTTCGCGAACTTTTTGAGTCGAGATGAAAATCGGAATTCATAACGGATCGGGCTTGGGAGACATTTTGATGTCCTTGCCGCTTTTGTATGGCCTCAGGGATGCGGGCCATGAGGTTTACGGCGTGGGCAATGAGTCTACGCGCTCTCTTTATGATTTCTTGGCCAGGGAAAAGGCGATTGCGGGAATCAAGATTTACCAAAGCCATTCTCCTTTAAGCTGGCGCCGGGAAATTCGGGATCTGGATATCTTTTTGCTTGTCGGCTATTTTGGCTATGGGCTCAACCCTTTGGGCTTGTCGCGATTTCTCTTGCCCCCCTTGTCGCCATTTCTGCGGTTTTTTCAAGGCGTCAAAAAAATAATTTACATGAACACCATTGATGTTGAAACCGTAAGCCCCAAAACCCCGCGCATCGCCAATCGGCCTCTCTCTTACATCCGCAGTCTTGAGTATCAGTTTGGACTTAATTTTAATTCCAATTCGATTTTTTTGGATGAGACGATATTAAGCCGCGCTCGAGAAAAAATCAGGCCTCTTCTTTTAGAGCGGGGCCTTGAGCTCGGGAAATACGCGGTTATCTATCCGTCCACTGTTCGCATGGAAAAAAATATGCCCGAGTTGCTTATCAATCGAATAATGGAATATTGTTTTGAACAGGAAATAAAGCTAGTTGTTGTCGGCGATTCTATGCCAAAGAATTTCGGCCTTGATAAGAAAGACTGGGTCGTTGATTGGAGCGGGCGCCGGGATTTTGGGGAATTGGTCGGGCTTTTTTCATTGAGTCGCATGGTTTTTGCCATTGATGGCGGGCTTCTCCATTTGGCCTTGGCATCGCGCTGTCCTGTCGTTTCTTTTTGGGGCGCGACCATTCCCGATGCCCTGGTCATGCCCAATCACCCCTATCACCATCCTCTTTGCCGTTACCTGCCGTTTCAGCCCTACGAAGGCGAGTCCATATCCGAGAGAGAACGTCATGAGTCTTTTAATTTTTCAAAGGAGGAAATCGCCACCGCATTATGATTCATATTACTCTTGCTGGTTTTTTGCTCATTTCTGTCACGCTTTTCGTTCTTTTCATGAATGGGGATCTTTTGTTGCCTTTGACCATGTTTCTTGCGTGGTTCCCGGCGACATCTGTCATTGATATGCGCCTCGCGCACGGTTACATTTTTGGAATAGCCCCTGGGTATTTTTCTGCTTCTATTTTCCTAGTGAAATGGGTTATAGGTGGTAAATGGAAAGAGGTACTAAGCAAAGAAAGTAATCTCCGGCATTATTATCCATTGCTTTTGTTCTGCTTTTGGGGTTTGTTTAGCGCCATTGTTATGCCGCTGATTTTCCATGGCAAAGTTTTTGTTGAGTGGCCCCGTAATACTGATCCTAATAGCCCTCTAACTCCTCTTCATCTTTCCATGACTAATTTTTCCCAGTCCGTTTATCTTGTTTTCTTAACGATCTTATTTATCTCAATTACCCAGAGTTCCGAGCCTATTTTAATTCAGATGGGGATTGCATATTTGTTAGGGGGCATTTTTTCGGGGTTTTTAGGCATCTATCAGGTTGTGTCATGGCATTTACAATTGCCGTTTCCTGGCGCATTTCTATATTCAAACCCTGTCTATGCCGAGGGCTTGCAAATGGTTTATTCTACAGTCGGCCTGCGCATACTGAGGATGACTTCCGCTTTTCCGGAAGCCTCGGTTGCGGCGCAATATTTTTCAGGTTTAATGGTCTCGTCAATCGTTGCTCTGTGGTGGGGAAACGGCAGAAACGTCCGTGATATTTTGCCGCTGGCGCTATCTTATATCGTTCTAGTGTTCTCTTTTTCAACTACAGCTTTTCTGCTCATTATTGTCATACTTTCGACCTCGGCAATCCTATTTATTTTAACTCGCCAAATACTGAAAGCTTCCTTTCTTGTTGGTTTATTGACTCTCTATATTTCTTTCTTGTCTCTTTGTCCAATTGGGCGAGGTGTTGCTCATGACATGGTGGGAGAAAAAACAAAAGACATTGAGGTGCAGGCTACATTTGCTTTCCGCAAATTTGTTTCAAAAACAATTCAGGCTCATCCGCCTGTTATATCCGCGTCGCCTGTGATAAATCCGTCGGCTGGCCAGAGAGCGCAAACAACTACATCTAAACCGCCTGTTGTGTCTGCGCCGCCTGTCATTAATCCATCGGCTCGTGGGAGGGTGAGAGAGGACTTAAATGCGCTTAAAAACGTTGTGGCGACTTATGGCCTTGGGGTTGGATGGGGGAGCGCTCGCTCATCTTCTTTATTGACGAATCTCCTTGCTAATGGAGGAATTCCGGGATTTCTTTTTTTCGCATGGTTCCTGTTTTCGCTGTTTAAGCGGGGCAGGGAATCTCTGATATCTTCTGCCTTGCCGAAAGATAAAAAGCGATTTATGATATCGCTTGGGGCGGCTGTTGGAATGATCCTTGGAGGGCTGATTGCTGTTCCTGATTTTTCGGTTCTGTGCTTATGGCTGCTCTTAGCTTTGGCTGCTTCTGTTTTGGACCAGGCCGAAGTCACTTCTCCAATATGATGAGGCGAGCGATGAAAATCTCTCTTTATACCTGGTCGGCGATTGGCGATGCCGTCATGGCCTTACCCTTGATTTACGCGCTTAAAGCGGCGGGCCACGAGGTGATTCTTCCCTCCAATCAGGCGGCAAAGCCTTTTTATGAGTTTCTGAAA
>DAHXMM010000028.1:0-75441 GCA_027371715.1 Elusimicrobiota bacterium
CTCCCTTGGTTTACGAGTGGACCTTGCGCCATGAGCGCGGCCGCCCGGATGAAAAGCCCGTTGTGAGCCCGAAAAACTCTTCTTCCAACAAGTACGAACGGAAATCCAAAAAAACAGTTAAAAATGCGTAAAATCGTCGGAAGAAGATTTTTGGTCGGTGTTCTGAACGCGCACCATGAAGGTATTAGAGCCGACGTATCTTTGGATGGCGGGGTTGGTCAAGCCCGAGGACGTCAAGGCCTTTCTCAAATCCGAGGTATTGATCGCCTTGTCGAAGCTCATCTGGATTTCGGTTCCGCCGGTAAAATCAATTCCGTATTTGATGCCGCGCGTCATCAAGGACACGACGCTTCCTCCCAACAAAAGCCCGGAAACGGCGAAAAACTTCCAGCGCAGTCCGAGAAAGTCGAAATGAGTTTTAGGAAATAGTTGCATGGTTTATCCGATACTAATTGAAGTGATGTCGCGATTGGCGAGATAGCTTTGAAAAATCAGGCGCGTCAGCCAAACGGCGGTAAACATCGAGATGGCGAGACCCAAGACCAAGGTCACGGCAAAACCTTTGATGGAACCGCTTCCAAATTGAAACAGGAAAATAGAAGAAATCAAGGTCGTGATGTTGGAGTCAAAAATCGCGGTAAACGCGCGGTCATAACCCGCCTCAAGGGCGATTCGGACCGGCTTTTGAAGCGCGAGCTCTTCCCGGATACGTTCAAAAACTAGAACGTTATAGTCGACCGCCATTGCGATCGTCAAAACGATTCCGGCGATTCCCGGCAAGGTCAAGGTGGAGCCGAAATAGCACATGCAGGCCAGCAAAAAGACGAGATTTAAAATCAGCGCGACATCCGCGATCAGCCCCGCCATGCTGTAATAAATGGCCATGAAGATTAGGATGAACACGCCCGCGATCGCGGTTGCGATGAGACCGGCTTTAATCGAATCTTCTCCCACCGTGGGGCCGATAGTCCGCTCCTCGATAATCTTGACGGGAGCGGGAAGGGCGCCCGCGCGGAGAACAATCGCCAAGTCCTTGGCCTCATCAATCGTAAATTGTCCTTCGATAATTCCAGAACCCCCGGAAATGCGGCTTTTAATGACGGGAGCCGAATAGACCACTCCGTCTAAAACAATCGCCATGTTCTTTCCGACATTGGCCCCGGTTAAATTGGAAAAAGCGCTGGCGGCCTCGGGCTTAAACTTAAACGCGACGTCGGGCATGCCGTAGTCTCCGCCGGTTTCAACCCGGGCGGTCTCAAGCTGGGCTCCGGTTAAAGGCACGTCTTTGGAAAGAAGATAAAGCGAACCGTCTTTTCCTTTTAAGAGGGCGTCTTCCTTGGGAACCAATTTCGCGGCTTCCGTGGAAACAACCACCGTCTGCCCCACGAAAGGGTTGGCGAGCTCAGAGATTTTACCGAGCGCTTTTTGAGCGGCGTCGGATTTATCCACCATTCTAAATTCCAGAAGCGCGGTCTTTCCAATTAGATTTTTAGCTTCCCGCGTATTGGTCACGCCCGGAAGTTCAACGACGATCCAACGATCGCCTTGTTTGGCGATCAAGGGCTCCGCCACCCCGAATTGGTCCACGCGGTTGCGGATGATTTCAATGGCGCGGTTGAGCGCATCGGGAACGGACTCCTTGGGATCGAGCTTTGAAACGTCCAATTCCATCAACAAATAAGTTCCGCCGCGCAGGTCAAGACCCAGATTGAGAAGCCAGTGGGGCCTGAGCCTTAAAGATTCCAGCTTTTGTCTTTCCGCCGCGCTTTGAGAATACCAGTTAATAGAAGGGTACAGAAGAAAAACGGCGAGCGCGACCGCACCGACAACCAACCCCCACTTCATTTGAAGTTTAGTCATTTATTTAGAAGCAAGCTCGGCTTCATCTTCAGAGCCCGAGGAAATGAGCTTGGAAACCGCCTGTCTGGCAACCGTGAGTTTCACGTTTTCGGCGAAACGCACTTCCAAATCAGTCCCTTTAATGCCGACAATCGTTCCGTAAAAGCCGCCGGTGGTCAAAACCTTATCGCCTTTTTTGAGTCCTTCGAGCATTTTTTCGTGGGCTTTCTGTTGTTTCTGCTGGGGACGAATGAGCAAAAAATAAAAGATCACGAAAATCGCGACGATGGGAAGCAGACTGATAATGGGGTTTCCTTGAGGTTGCATAAAATTTCTCCTGAGTTTTTATTATACGAAAAGCGGAGCCAAAACGAGCGTAATGGTCGCCAAAAGTTTAATCAGAACATGCAGAGACGGGCCGGCGGTGTCTTTAAAAGGATCCCCGACCGTGTCTCCCACCACCGCCGCTTTATGAGTATCCGACTTTTTTCCGCCATGCGCGCCGGTCTCGATAAATTTCTTAGCGTTGTCCCAAGCGCCGCCGGAATTATTCAGAAACAAAGCCATCAAAATTCCAGCGATGGTGCCCACCATTAAAAGTCCGGCCACGGCTTCGGCCGCAATCGTCGGGTCCGCTGGCGTGATAAACGCCCGGAAGGCGACTCCAACCAGGACCGGACCTGCCACCGCAAGAATTCCCGGGAGAACCATCGCCTTGAGCGCCCCGATGGTCACGATGTCCACGCATTGGCCGTAATCCGGCTGCTCGGTTCCCTGCATAATGCCGGGCTTTTCTTTAAATTGACGCCGAACCTCGCTGATGACGGCATAAGCCGCCCTTCCCACTGCGCGAATAGCCAAGGCCGAAAAGAGAAACACCAGCATCGCTCCGAGAATTGCGCCGACAAAAACTTCCGGCTTTGAGATATCCACGGCAATTCGGTGAGAAGTATAGTGAAATACCTCATCTAAATAGGCCGAGAAAAGAAGAAACGCCGCTAAAGAAGCCGAGCCGATGGCATACCCTTTAGTCAGAGCTTTCGTCGTGTTTCCAGTCGCGTCCAAGCGATCGGTTTTTTTGCGCGTCTCCTCCGGCTCCTGACTCATCTCGACGATTCCGCCCGCGTTGTCGGTGATGGGGCCGAAAGTGTCCATGGCTAAAATATAGGCCGCGGTTGAAAGCATTCCCATGGTCGCAACCGCCGTTCCAAAAAGACCGCCTTTCCCGGGAAGGGCCATGACCCCGATTTTATAGGAAGCGAGAATAGCCGCGCCGATGACCAAAATCGGCATCGCGGTTGATTCAAGCCCCACCGCGACTCCGGCGATGACGTTGGTCGCGGGACCGGTTTCGGAAGATTTCGCGATGTCTTTGACCGGCCGATAGCGGGATTCGGTGTAATACTGCGTAATATAAACGAAGGCCTGGGCCGTCAGAATTCCGATTAATCCGCAAGCAGAATAATATTTCCAAGCCTCCGGAGATTCCGGAGAAGCCAAAAGCCAATGTGCCGCCCACACAAATCCGCAAGCGGCCAGAAGAGAAGAAACCCAATAGCCGCGGTTTAAGGCGCTCATGGGATCTTCTTCTCCATTGGTTTTAACAATCATAATTCCCACAATAGAAGCCAAAATACCGAGGCTTCCGGCAACCAGCGGGAAAAGAACGCCTTTAAATCCAAAAAACGGAATCAAACCGACGCCCAAAATCATCGCGCCGATATTTTCCGCGGCGGTCGACTCAAACAAATCCGCGCCTCTTCCGGCGCAGTCTCCGACATTGTCTCCCACCAAATCGGCGATGACGCCGGGGTTGCGGGGATCATCTTCCGGAATTCCGGCTTCCACTTTTCCGACTAAGTCCGCTCCCACATCCGCCGCCTTTGTATAAATTCCGCCGCCCAATTGCGCGAAAAGAGCGACAAAAGAAGCTCCAAAGCCGTAACCCACGATAATAAAAGGAATCTGGGAATAATCATATCCCATCAGTTTCAAAGCCGCGAAAAGGCCTCCCACGCCTAAAATCGACATCGCCGTCACAAATAATCCGCTCACCGCGCCCCCTCGCATGGCGGTCTGAAGAGCTTCCCCCAGGGAATTTCGCGCGGCGGAAGCGACACGAATATTGGTCCGAATCGAAACCCACATACCGACGTAGCCCGCAATCACCGAACAGAGAGCGCCGATAATGAAGGAAATCGTCGTCAAAAACGCCAAGGTCATGGGAAGAGCGGGGTCTTGTGAATTATGCGGACGGACAAAAGCGTAAAGAACGAAAATCACAATCGCCAAGACCAAAGCCAGCCCCGCGATGGTTTTATTCTGCCGTCTTAAGAAAGCCTCCGCCCCGCTTTTAATGGCATCTGAAATTTTCCGCATCCCCGGCGTTCCGGTGTCTTTGGCCAAAACCCAACGGATAAGCCCCAGGGCCACAAGCAAGGCAAACAGAGAGACAGAGAAGACAATCAATAATTCCGGCTTCATGGACGCGGATGAAAACATAGGCCACTCCTTTTAAAATTAAACTTAAAAAACGCATAACATTAAATCACTTTTCTAAACCGAATATCAAATTTATCGGCGGGACATAAGACCGCCTCCGACAATTTCACCACCTGGCATAGAGACGGACGACCGGGCCTTGATAAAAAAGGAAGAAGGTATCGGGGGAAAGGGTAGACTCCGTAAAATAGTTCGCATTACCGCCATTTTGCAGCGGCATCACGGCAAAAGCCCCGACCTCATAACCCACTCCCAACGCAGTCGGGATATTCCAAAATTGATGGTTCCATCTGACCCCAAGAGACACATCCGCATGCGCAATCAGATTAGTGAATACGCTCGAATGGAGAGGATATCCGCCATTAAGCTGTTCCGCATTGGAAATTGTCTGCGAACCCAAATGCGCCTGACCCATTCCAACACCATAGCCTCCTCGCGAAAAAAAGCCCCAAGTGGAATCCGTATTCGAGACTTGATCCAAAAATTTCCCCGCGAGAGTATCCCATCCCTGCTCGAACTCAAAAGTTTTGAGCGGGTAATTGGGATCATAGACGGGCGTCCCAGCGCAAGAAGTATACCCGCAGGGGCGATATCCAGTCAAGGCAACGGGCAAGGAAAGAGACGAGTATCCAATACTGATATAGGTAATCCCAAGCTCATAGACGGCATCGATACTGGTATATTGGTTGTCGAAGTTGGTTTGAGCGGATTGGCCGGACGCCAAAGCTCCGCTCCAAGAGGAAGTTCCATAAAGACGGCTTTGCTCGACTCTCATCATCCAGTTTTTATATCCCAAGTATCCAATCAAATCCTGATAGGTTCCAATCGAGTTGATTTCACTATTGCTCAGACTGGCGTCAAATCCGAATTTTAATCCGCCAAGCTTATTGGAGACCAAAGTGCCTTGGTAGCGGGTCATAGACGTCGGATTAAAATGATAAGAAATATCGCCGGAATGGTCGAGAACCTGCCAATTCATATCCGGAATGACATCAATATTGGTCGAGGCGGAATCTTGAGCAGAGGAATCATCGGAAGATGAAACCTCATCGCTCCAGACAATCCTCGGCAGGAGAAAAACCGAGAGCCCTAGCGCCAAAAAAAAGCGGTTCAAACTCGTTTTTTTAGCCAGTCTGAAAAAGCCTGGGTCTGGGTCGCTTTAAATTTAATGCCGGCCTCGATATATTCGACGGTCTGGGCCAGGCTTCTTTTAGCCGAGGGCACCTGATTTTGAGGAACGCTGAAAAATGAATGAATCTCTTTTAAATATTCCGGTTCATCCATTCCGGCCAACCCTTGAATGATGCGCTCGCTTCCTTTCGCTCCCACTTTCTTCCTTAAAGAGTCCCAGTGTTCCTGAACGAATTTCCAGGCCGCGCGCTGAGACCAAGGGTTTCCCAAAAGACGCGCCACGGGCCGCCAGGCGTCTTGCCCACGGATCACGTCTTGGCCCTGAGAGTCTTTCGCCTCAACCAAAGCCAAAAGTTTTTGCGTCAGATCCGGCGATTTAAAATCCGTCATCGCCGCCAAGAAATTGTCGCGAACCTCGGGGGTCTTGGCGTTTTGAAAGCGCTCTTGATAGACAGAGAAATTTTCCTCCGTTCCGTTAAAAGCGTTCAAGGACAGAGTGGTAAACACAATCGTGGGATCGAGCTTCTCCGGGCTTTTGAGATAAAGCGCCAAATCTTTTTTAACCCGGCTCAAAATCTCGGAAGAAGGAGAAATCGTCCCCAAGGCGGACAACACCGCCGCGCGGGAAAGACGAACTTCATCACTCTCTCCTTTTTTGGCCTTGGCCAGTTTTTTCCAATGCCGGCCTAAGAGTTCCGAAGTAAATTTCGCGAATAAAGGACGGTCTCCATCCTTAAGAACGGTGTAGTAGAGGGTCTTAAGATAAGCCGACAAATCCTCGAGAATCATGCGGGAAGAATCTTCCTTAAAAAGAGTTAATGCGTCCATAAACTCCGCGATTTGAACTTCGCCAGACTTCATTTGAGCCCACAAATCCGCCAAGAAAGCCGAACGCTCAATCGTCGAAAGATTTTTACGGCCGTTTTTAAGCAGGTTTTGGCGCAAATTTTGAGACAAGAAGGCGCGGTAATATCCCGTCCCCTCGGCATTAGGGTAAAGCCAGGAAATTTTTCCTTTTCCCGGAAGCGTGACCTTCATTTCCCGTTCCTGAATCATCAAGCGCGCGGTTTTAAGACCGCTTGCGTCTTTATAACGAATGACGACGGGGATACTCCAAAGTTGTTGGGAATCTTTCTTCGTTCCGTTAATCATGAAACGGTATTGACTGATTTTAAGGGTTCTTAAATCCAGATCGCCTTCGATAAAAAGCCCGGGATACCCCTCCTGAGTCAGCCAGTCTTTCGCCATGCGGTCCACCGGCTTTTTGGAAGCCGCCTTCAGCTGATTCCAAAGATCCGCGGCCTTGGTGTTGGCGTATTGATGCTTCTTCATGTAAGAACGCACGCCGTCCCGAAACTTGGTCTCGGTCAAAAAATTCTCGATCATCCTTAAGATCGAACCGCCTTTCTCATAGGTCAAAACGTCGAACATCGCCTCAATCTGGGCCGGATCATGAACCGGAGAACTCACGGTTCGGGTGTTTTTCAAGGCGTCCAAGGACAAAGCCGCGCGGCGTTCGCGCTCGAAATTTTGCCAGGTCAGCCATTTCGGCCTTTTATGATCGACGACTTTGTAGGCCAGCCAGGTCGCGAAGGACTCATTCAACCATAAATCGTCCCACCAATCCATGGTGACCAAATCGCCAAACCATTGATGGACGATTTCATGGGATACGACTTCATCCACCCGTTGTTTGGCTTTGATGGACGACATTTTTGGATCAATGAGAACGGCGGAATCCCGAAAGAAAATCGCGCCCCAGTTTTCCATCGCCCCGGCTGAAAAATCAGGAACGGCGACCAAGTCCATTTTCGGAAGGGAATAGGGAATTTTAAAATAGCCGTTTAAGTAGCTCAAGGTCTTTTGAGCGGCGTCCAAGGCAAAAGCGGTCTGACCGGCGTCTTCCGGGCGGGTCCAAACCGTGATCTTGGTTTTTCCAACCTTGACCGTCTTACTGGGAACAAGTCTTGCCACGGCCAAAGCCAAAAGATAGGTGGACATCTTCGGAGTTTCTAAAAAGACCGCGGTCTTCCAGCCGTTTTGAACGGAAGAGCTTTTTTCCGGCATATTCGATAGGGCGTTGAACTTTTCCGGATAGGACACGGTGAGTTTAAACGTCGCCTTGAAAGACGGTTCGTCAAAACAGGGAAACATCCGTCTTGCGTCAATGGCCTCAAATTGGGTGAAAGCGTAATTTTCCAGTTTCTCGCTTCCGTCTTTTTCCTTGTGTTTGGCGGTGGATAAATAGAGGCCGCGCATCTGCCGGTTGAGAGTTCCAGAAAAGGCGATGGACAAAGTTCCACTTTTAAGCGGAGAAGAAGCGGAAAGAGAAATCGTCTGGGCCTCGGCATCCATGGAAACCGAAAGCTCTTCTTCGTTCATCCTGGCATTTTTAATTTTAAGATCGCGCCCGTGAAGGACGATTTGGCTCAGCCCGGATTTAACCTCAAGCGCGATTCTCTCCTCGCCCGAGAAAACGCCCGCGTCGGGGTCAACCTTGATTGTGATATCGTATTTTTTAGGACTGAGATTCTTGGAAAGGCGGATAGACGGCTCGTTTTGGCTAGAAATTTTTGAAGAATTCATCGGCGTTAAAACGGCTCCTCCCGCATTTGACGTTTCGTTCATGGCGGCCTCCTGGACGGATTTTATTTTCATATATTACTAATTGCGGGCTCGGTTTTGAATCTTTTTGGCCCCAGGCGCATCTAAAATAAAGACAAGGAGAGACTCTATGGCAAAAACCTTAAACGAAGGGCTTCCCCGCAAGATACTCATCGCCAGCGATTTGGGCCCGGCCTCCGGCGCACTGATGAAATACGCGGAAATCCTCAAGCCCATTCTGAAGCCGGAGATGGTTCTTCTTTACGCGCAGCATTTTGAGGTTCCACCTTATTTCACGGAAGGCCAAATTTCTCTCTTCACGAAAGAATTAAAAGAAGCCCATAAAATAGCCCGCCAACACATCGCGAAATGGGCCAAGGATTTTTTGCTTGACGTTGCGAAAATCGACCTTCGGGAAGAGCCGCCCGTGGAAGCGGCGTTATTGGGCGCCAGGGAAAACCGGGCGGATTTGATCATGCTGGGATCTCACGGACGAAACTGGGTCGGACGAATCTGGCTGGGTTCGGTCGCGGAAAACGTGATTAGGAGATCGAACCTTCCCGTTCTCATCGTTCCCCCTCATGCAAATCTCACCTCCGTCAAAAAAATTCTCTCCCCGGTGGGATTTGGAGAAACCGGCAAAAACGCCTTAAAGAACGCCGCCCTCTGGGCCAAGGCCGCGAAAGCGAAGCTCGTCATTTTGCACGCGCGTGAAGCGGGAAGCGAAAAAATGCCTTGCCCCTGGAACGTCAAGGAATTGCCGGTTCAATGCGAGATCGACGAAGTTTCAATCGAGGGAAATCCCGCCGAGGAGATTCTAAAATTCGCGGAATCGGAAAACCCCGATCTCATTATTATGGGATCTGACGTCAAGAAAACCACCTTGGGCGCCGTTTTCAGCTCGATAACCGAACGCGTTCTCCACGCCGTCCATTGGCCGATTTTGATCATTCCCAGAATCCAAGGAAACGCCCGCTAAGAATTAAGGAAATCAGAGTCGACAAGAAACATCGTCCAAGAGCTTTCTTCCCCGGCGTATTTCTCATAAACCAGCCCTTTCCCTTGGGCATAATAGCGTTCGATGCTTCCCGTATTTTGATCCGTAGCGGTAATTTTAAGGCAATGAAGAATTTTTCCGCGCGGAGTTTGAACGGAGGCGTCGGTCGATTCAACTCCGCAATACGGGTATCGGCTTGAATCTTCCCATTGATCTTGCGCTTTTAGGACGGCCGGAAAAAGGAGATCTTTCCCCGCCCAAATACCCTTGGAATTTTTTTTGACGCGATAGGTAAAAGATTTTCCATCTCCCCAAGACTCCCTGATGACCGCTATGGTTTCGCCATTTTTTCGTTTCAAGGATTCAACCTTTCTTGAAATCTGTCGAATGAGCGGCGGCCGGCTGAAAGTCACGGCGACATAAAGCCATTTTTTTCCTAATGAGAGAGGGTAATAGTCTGTCATGGAATTCGATCAGCTGTTTTTTCCCGGAGCCGGGGAATGATTCTCCGGCCCTGGATTGGGGGAGCCTTGAGAAGCTTGCGAAAAATCGGCTTCGGTTCCCAAATTCCATAGGGCCTCAAGGTAACCGGTCAGCGCGCTCAGATATCCGCCCTTAAGGTAGAGCGTGTTTTCAAAGTTGTTTCTGGTCCCATTGATGCTCATGTTGGTAGAGCCCGTGGCGACAATTCCGTCTCCCTTGGAATCTCCAATCACTATCTTGTTATGAAAAAGGCCGCCGTTATTGGCGCCTCCGATGACGCGAACCTGGGCGCCCGCTTCCTTGAGATGCCGCAAAGCCGCCATGGAAGCGACATTATGAGATTGTCCTTGGTCCGCCAGAATGCGAACGGGAAGCCCGGAGTTCAAGCGTTCCGTAATGGCCGACATCATGGAGGGCCAGGGATAGAAAGCGAACATTCCAATAAAAATTTCCTGTTTGGCGGCTTTCACGATTTTAATCCAGGTATCATCGGTTCCGCCCGCGGGGGAAAAAGTGGCGATCGGGAGAGGCACTCCGTTAAAGTTTTGATCCAAGGAACCCGCGGTGGGAATGGGAGTATCGAGCGCGGGCTCTTGAGGCTCCAAATCCTCGGAAAAAACGCGGGCCACGCTTTTCATCCAAGCAAAATCTTTTTGATAAAGATCGATGAGTTTTTGATCCTCGGTCAAAACGACGTTTTCCCAGTTGCTGGCTTGGGTATGGGCGGAGTAATTATAAGATCCCGTTTCCAAGATTTGGGAATTTTTTCCATCGGCAAGCGGAATGTTCCAAACCCGATATTTGGAGTGTTGAATTCCAAACTTGGCGAGGCCCTTAAGGACATAGAGTTTAAGATTGGGCGTTCCCGCGAGGTAAGCGTCGACTAATTTTTGAAGTTGCGGACTCCGAACCCGATGGGCGTCTTGGTTTTCGCGCCCCATTTTTTGCGGGAAAAGATTAGAATAATCAATGATAACCTCATAGGACTTTCCCTGTCGCGCTCCCTCAAGAATAGAATCCGCATCTTGATCGAGGGTTTCCTCATACAGGGCGATTTGCGTGCGCTGGCTGGCGAGATTTCCCGCGGCGAGAATAGACGGAACATCATCCCCGCCCCCATTAGGATTATTAGGAAAGAGAACGCGCTTAACCGATTGATTCCCGATGTTGATAGAGTCCCCCTCGTTATCGTTTGTAGAAGGCGTTTGGGCTAGAAGATTTTTTTTGAGGGGAGAAACGGGCCGAGTATTTTTTCCTCCGAGCGCTCCATCCGAGCGCTCCATTTGCTGGGCCGCGGACGCCTCATAAAGGGAAGGATTTTTTAAGAGTTGCCCCGCGTAAGAGCTTTCCTCGGGATTTTGGCCGCTCTTCCAAAATGGTTTTAAGGTTTCAGCCACGTGGCGGGCTTGAATGGAGGAGAGATCGCGGCTCACGTTTTTAATAAGCTCCTCTTGGTTTCGATCATGAGCGTAAACTTTAGCGAGCGGCAATAAGGCCTGGTCCAAGCCATTGGATTGGTTAAAGGCTTGAGCATTAACGCCAGATTGAGCGTTCGTCTGAAGCTGCTTGCAATAACTTTTTAACGCCGCGAAAACTTTGGGAGACGCTTTCCTTTGAGCTTCTTTAAGCCGTTCCGATATTTGGAGGACAAGGGCTTTTCGCTCTTGCGCATTGTCGGAGTGAACGGCGGTTTCAATGTCTTTCTTGATTTGCGAAAGCGAATCAGGGGAAAGTTCCTTAATCACGGGCGCCGCCAAGGCCGAGGCGAGGGGAGAATGGGAAATTTGAGAGAAAATCTCAAGGCCCGTTCCGGCCTGATCTTGGTTGAACTCCTTAAGATTTCCTAAATCCTCGAAACTTGGCAATTCTTGGGAGATTGCTCCGGGGCTAAAGAGCGGTTGGGAAAAAAACGCCGGCATTTCCGCCGGTCCCTCGCTCAGGCCTTGGCCCAGGATAAAAACAGGCTTTAAAAACAGAAAAGAGGCGACCGCCAGCCAAAACGCCGATCTTTTTTCCCGGTTCATGGCGTCCCCCACATGAGTTCATTGTAATAGGATTGGGGTAGGTCAACCAGGGCCCAAAGGCCTAGAGGAGTTCCCGGCAAAAGACCCAGATTAAGTTAGGGATTCGGCAAGCCCATGCTTGCTCTGGGCTGAGTGGATTTTTCGCCATCGGCGGATTTAAACTGAAGAAGATTAAGAACTGCGCGTTTATCGCAATGAAATTCAAGACACTGGGCGGCCTGATCTTGATTTTGCAGAAAATCGGGATGGCCCAAAACCCATTGATAGTCTTTTTTCGCGGCCCCAACCAAGCCTTCAATATCTTCCCCAAAACCGCGATAGAGATGAAGTAAGGACAAAAGCCCCTCATCTTCCAAATCCAGACGCCCCGGCTGATTAAAAAAATCAATCGCCCGGCTCAACCAATTGACAATCTCATAACTCTCCTGAGGGCTCAGGCAATCTCGCGGGCTAAAACCGCAAGCGACATTTAAGAGCTTCTTCTTATACGCTTCCGGGTCCGCTTTGACAGCCTGAAAAAAATCTTGTCCCAACGCAAAAGACTGATCCCACTCTTCTAGTTTGGCCCGAAGGGCGATCTCGATGAGTTCAAAGTAAAGGCTTTGCGGGTATTTTTTGCGCAATTTTTCAACAATCGACAGGGAAGTTTTATAATCTTTTTTATCCATCAAATACAGGGTCGCAAGAAAAATCGCGGCCTGATCCCGGCTATAGGGTCCGCGGTCCTCGGCGATAATGAGGTGTTCGATTCCGCGCCTTTCGTTGGCGTGAAGCCCTCCCAAAAAAGCCCCGGTTTTAAGCAAAAACCCAAAACGCGAAACCTGGTAATCATAACTCCCCAGTCCCAAATAGGCATCGTAATAAGTGGAATCCAGGCGAATACAGTCCTTCAAATGAGACAGCGCCTTACGCCCATTAAAAAAAGCCTTAAACCAATGATGGTTGATAAAATCCCACTCCCCCAACTCTCCCAGAGAAAGACCGAGAATAAAATGTCCTTCCGCCTTGTCTCCAGGTTTGGAACTAGACAATAAGCGCCGGGCTCCTTGAATGGCCAGAGTCAAATCATTTTCAAAACGTTTTTTTAACCAAGCGGGGGGCGGAAGAATCCCGGCTTGAGCGGAAGTTTCCCACCACAAGGCTCCGGCGTCCGATAAATAGGCGAAGGGATCATTGGGATTATTCTGGATGATTTGGGCGAAATCGCGATTGGCCGCGTCAAAATCCATGCCGTAGAGGGCCGTTAAGGCCTCCTTTAATTCCGTCGAGGAGGTAGAAACCAGAAAATGCTCCCCTGCATAAAGAGGAGTTCTCGGCCACAAAAGTATCAATAAAAAAAGAATCCCTTTTCTCATCGGCGTTTTCTTTTTTTATCCTCCGCCGCCCAAGCGCCACGGCCGCTTTTATTCCAGAAGCTCTGAATATACGCCCAACCTTCTTCCGCGGTTTCGGCGATATAAAATAAGCGCCGCTCGGGCCAAGAGATGAGTCCTTGTTCGGCCAAAAAGTCCCAATCAATCACGCGTTCCCAAAATTCGCGTCCGAACAAAACAATCGGCAGGAGAGATTTTTTGGCCGTTTGGACCAAGGTCAAAGCCTCAAAAAGCTCATCAAAAGTCCCGTATCCTCCGGGGAAAGCGACCATCGCCTTCGCCCGCATCATGAAGTGCATTTTCCTTAGAGAAAAATAATGAAACTGGAAGCTCAACTCCGGAGTCAAATAGGGATTAGGGTCTTGTTCATGGGGAAGAGTGATATTAAGCCCGATGCTTTTAGAGCCGGTTTCCCAGGCCCCGCGGTTGGCCGCTTCCATAATACCGGGCCCGCCGCCGGTGACGATGACAAACTCAAGCCCCTTGTCTTTCTGCTGGGCTTTTGAGATTAAAGCCGCAAATTTTTGCGTCTCCGCATAATAGCGGGATTGAGAGAGCCTCATCTTGGCGAAATTAAATTTTTTAATGAGCTCCGGATTTTTGGGAGAAAGTTTAAGCGCGTATTTAGCTTCTTTTAAATTCTCCCTGGCCGCCTCGGGAGACAAAATGCGCGCCGATCCGAACACGACGATGGTCGAGCGAATGCGGTGTTCCCGTAAAATCATTTCTGGCTTTAAAAGCTCCAACTGCAAGCGCACGGGGCGAAGCTCCCGTTTGTTCAAAAAACGCATATCCTCATAGGCCAAGGAATAAGCCTTAGAATTCTTAATCTGATGAATCATCCGCGCTTTTTCTTCGCGCCCCGCTTCATGACCTAAATTTTCCATAAGTTTCCCTCTTATTGTTTATTGTATTTTTAAAACTCTCGGGAGCCAAAGACTGAGCCCCGGAAAATATGTGACTAGCATAAGAAAAAAGGCGAGAATCAGCCAAAAAGGAAACGCCGCGCGGTAAAGCTCGGACAAGGGTTTTTCAAAGCGGCGGCTCGATAGAAAAAGGTTGAGCCCCATCGGAGGCGTCATATACCCAATTTCAAGATTGAGCAAAAACAAACTTCCCAGATGAATGGGGTCAATTCCATATTTCAGGGCGATGGGAACGATAATCGGGACGACGATAATAATGGCGGAAAAGATCTCGACCATATTGACGATCAAGAGAAAGACGTTGAGCAAAATCAAAAATTCATGGGGCCCGGAGATATGGGTTTGAAGCCAGGCAAAAAGGCGGTTGGGAATTTCCGCCTCAATCAAATAATTCGTCAGCCCCAAGGCCGTTCCCAAAACAATGAGAATCGCCCCCACCAAGGTCATACTTTTTCTCATCACCTCCGGCACCGCGGAAATTTTGACGTCTCGGTAAATTAGAATTTCGACCGCCAAGACATAAAAGGCCATCACCGCCGCGGCCTCGGAAGCGGTAAAAATTCCGCCGTAGATTCCGCCGATAATCAAAAAGGGAAGCGGAACTTCCCAAGCGGCGGCGCGAACGGCTTTTTTAAAAGAAGCCCACTGAAAAGGAGTCGTGGGAGCGCCTCCCCTCAAAGAAACCCGGGCCGCGTAAATGGATAACAAAATAAGAAGAAAGAACCCGGGAATCAAGGTGGCGGCGAAGAGTTTATTAATCGAAATCCGAGCGACCAAAGCGTATAAGATAATGGGAAGACTCGGCGGAAATAAAAGCCCCAAACTTCCGGTCGTGGTAATGAGCCCCAAGGAAAATTTTTCCGAGTATCCCTGGCGGGTCAAAACGGCATAAATAATTCCACCCAAGGCGATAATCGTGACGCCCGAGGCTCCGGTAAACGCGGTAAAAAGAGCGCAGGCCCCCAAGGAAGCGACCGCAATACCGCCGGGAAGCCAGGATAAAGACGCTTCCGCCAGATCCAAAAGTCTTTGGGGCGCGTTTGATTCGGCGAGCAAATAGCCGGCAAAAGTAAAAAGAGGAACCGCAATCAAAGACGGCATATCCGCTAAGCGCGCCAATTCAATAATCAGGGCTGAAGACTCAATCTGGGCCTGATGAAAAAGAAATAAAGAAAGCCCTCCTAAAAGGGCGAAAATAGGCGCTCCCAAAGCCGCCAGGGCGACTAGACCAATAAAAAAGAGGCTCATTTCATTTCTTCTTGAAGCGGAGTAAAAATCCGCAGCGCAAAATGGGAACCTACCAGCAAAAACCCCAACCAAATAATATCCGCCGAGGCCCAGGACGGAAATGAGAAATCGCCAATCCTAAAAAGAGTATGCCCGTATGTTTTTTCTTCTAGCGCGTATTGACGGGCGGCCAAAGCCAAAAAAAAGGCGGCGAGCGCGCCGGAGAGATTGGAAACAACCCCCAACAGTCGCCCCAAAGCCGGGTTTTTGGGGCGCGGCATTTCCCAGGCGAAATGCTTCCCCTGGGAAGCGGCGAAAGCCGCGCCTAAAAAACCAAGCCAAACAACCATGTGCCTAAGCAAGGGATCGGCCCATAAAATCCCGGAATGAAAAAAATCGCGCAGGAGGACCTGAAAGAACGCCAAAAAAATCATCGCCAACAAGAAGACTACCAGCAAAATAGTCTCAATGAGAAAAAGCGTCTTTTCAATGGGCTTAAGTAGAGCGCCCATGATGTTGGCGAAAGGTTTTGAGAGAGTTCTGAACCGCATCGAGAAATTTTTGCGAATAAAGTTTTCCGACCAGGGCTTCCCGCGCCTTTTGCCCCAAAGCCTTATAGAGCTTCGCCGTCTGGGGATCGGGGTTTGGGCTCAAGTTCAGGCCTTCCTTTTGAAGAGCGGTCAAAGCCTCGTCATTATCCTTGCGCGCAAGGGCGTTAAGGCGCGTCAAATATTTCAAGCTCACTTTTTTAAGAATTTTTTGCTGGGACGGGCTTAACCGGTCAAAGGTCTTTTTAGAAACCAAAACGGCTCCTGAGGCGTAGGCCAAGGACGCCGGATCAATGTATTGAGTCTTCGTAAACCACTGTAGAGCGGTCACCGCCAAGGGCGGCCCGTAAACCGTGTCAATCATCCCGGTTTGAAGAGAGGTCATGACGTCAAGCTCGGACAAAGGAATAGGATTAATTCCTAAAACCTTGAAAGCCGCTTCGGCGATGGGGTCTCCCTCCCAAATCCAGATTTTATCTTTTTTAAGCGCGTCTATATTAGAAAAGGGATGCTGGCTAAAAAAATGGACAAAGCCCAAGTCGCTCCAGCCTAAAAATACAAAACCGCCTTTCAAAAAAGCCTTTTCAAACTTCGCGTGGAACTTCTTTCGGATAAAATCAACTTCGGAGGTATTTTTAAAAAGCCAGGGAGAATCGAGAATACGAACCTTGGGCGCAATTTCTCCCAACCCAAGTCCGGTAAACCCACCGGCCTGCATTTCCCCGATTCTAATTTTTCTTAAAACGTCTTTTTCATCTCCCGCAACGCCGCCGGGATAAATCTTGAAAGAAACCTGCCCCTGGGTTTCTTTTTTAAGCTCTTGGTTTAAGTCCTTCATCGTGTTCATCCAGGCCGAACCTTCCGGAGCCAGGGTCGCAAATTTAATCACGACCGGATCCGCCCAAATCCAAGTTGAACAAAAATTAATGAAGAACAATGAGGAGACGATTTTTTTAAGTTTAGAAGAGATCATTTTCTTTCTCCAAGAGACGTTTTGCTTTTTCCTTGGCGACCGCATCCATGAGACGCGCGTTTGGGAGTTCTCCGGCGGGAAGTTCCTCGACTTTTTTAAGCAAGGACTCAAAAAGAGACTGATTCTGAACCGCGACCGCGTAGTATTTCGCCTCCAAGACATATCCCATCAGATATTTTCCTTGATTCATCGCTTGGGCTTTCTCAAAATAAGCTTTCGCCTTTTTTGGGTTTCCGCCCAACATCGGAGGCCGGGAATAATAAGTTCCAAAGAAAAGTTCAGGGCCGGCGAAGTTATAAGCGACGTTGAGTTCCTTAACTCGCCGCATCATCGCGACAACCTTAGGGAGAGACGCTAAACTCGCGGGAGAGTCTTTCTTCAGATTAATCTCTCCAGCCCAGTTAAAGGCGGCCCAGAAAAGAGAAGGCGCGTCCTTAACCGAAGCCCCCTTGAGTTCTCTTGAGAGAGCGCCCAGGCTTTCCGTTTTAATACTTTTAAACTTCTTTTTAAGAGAGAGAGCCCTTAAAGCGTAATTTCTCCCTCTTTGGTAAAAGGCGGCGGCTCGCGCGGGGTTTGAATCTTCGATAAAGAGAAAACTGTATCCCGCAAAGCCCTGAGCGGCCAAGACCAGTAAAGAAGAATTGCGCGGGCTGTTATAAAGGAGCTCTTCGAGAAGTTTCAATTGCGCGGGAAAAGAATCTTTGGCGAAAGCCGGATCGGCTTCATCATAGAGGGCCCCCACCCCGCCCTGAATCACTTCCGAAGTCGAGCGCACGGCAATTGGGCGCAAACTACAAGCCGAGGCCAGAAAGACGAAAAAGAAAAAAGATTTTTTCAATTTAGAGGTTGAAGGGACCGCCGAATTTGCAAGAACTTAAGGGATGAGTTCCAGGGGCCGCGCTTTCCGTAAAACTCAAGAACATCTCCCTTGAGTTTAGCTCCGTACATATTTTTATCGACGGCAAAAAACCATTGAATGGATTGCCTAAGAGCCGCAACCGACTCATGCATGACGTAAAAATTTCCGTCTTCAAATTGAAGCAAACACACCGAAGCCGCCGGATGCGGGCCGGGTTGATAAATAGGCGCAAAAACGATGGAATCAATCGTGATTTTGTCGACCGAGTCATAAAGCGGTCTTAAAAGATCATCGGAGACAATTTTGGCCTCAACCCCCTTGGGGTCATCTAAATCCTTAACCCAAACGGCGTCTCCTTTAAGAGAAATCTGGTAGCGGTGGGATGGGAAAACCGAGGCGACTCCCTTGGCCAAGTCCTCGCGGGAATAAATATGAGTCACCCCATCCTGGCGAAATTCCGTCCACAAGGAGCTGTCTGAACCAATTTGAGCGGCGACCTTGATGAGCGAATCTCCCACGGGGCGGGAAATGAAGGCTTCCTTTTTAGGGGACGCGAACGCATTCAAATTCAACTCCAAAAGCAATTTAGGGGAAGAGCTTGGAGCGGCCCAGGGAACGGAAGGCGTTAAACAGAGCGTCAAGGCGGCGGCGAAGATTATCTTTTTCATACCCTCATTGTATAAAAGTTAAAAAATTATTTACTATACCTTTTTCTTTTAATTTGTATGGATGGTATTGTCCAGTTATTTTCGGGACACAACATTAAGCAAAGGGACTGGACTTTTCTCCACACTCTTGTTAGAATCAAGACAAGTTGAAACAATGGGAGGCGTCATGATGAAAAAAAGTCTTTTCGCGATCGCGGAGGCTCTCTTATCCCTGGGTCTTATCTTTTCGCCCGCTTTCTCTCAAACAGAAATTTCAAATCCATCTCCCTGGCATCAAAAACTCATTCCGCTCGCCAAAGACTTTCATTTTAAGCCTTCCATCGCAAAAGCCTCTCCCGTCTCCCAAGCCCGTCTTGGCGCGCATATCATGCCGGTCAGCTTTCATTCAAAATTCATGTCGCCCTCTCCCAAAGCCTCCGCTTCCAAAATTCTTTTGTCTTACTACGGAGGGCCTCTTCTCAACCACGTGAAAGTCGTGGTCATTTATTGGAACAAAGACGTCGCTTTTCAAGATCAGATTCCGGGGTTTTTCGCCAACGTCACTCAAAGCCCTTTTTTTGATTGGCTTAAAGAGTATAACGCGCCTCATCAATCCATCGGCTACGGTTCTTTAGAAGCCATGCACCTGGATCAAAAAGCTCCGTTTAAGAATCTCATCGAGGATTCGGAGATTCAGGCCCAGCTCTTAAGAATGATCAAAGACGGCTCTGTTCCCGCGGTAGACAAAAATACCCTTTACATGATTTATTTCCCGCCCAAAATGCAAATTGATTTGGGTGGTCAGAAATCCTGCGAGGTTTTCTGCGCCTATCACAACAGCTTTCTCAAAAACGGATCTGAAATCAATTACGGCGTCATTCCTGATCAAGGAGGCAGTTGCGACGGCGGTTGCGGGCCCAGCCCGTCTCGCTTTGACAATGAAACTTCGGTTACCTCGCACGAACTGACCGAAGCCGTCACCGATCCGGCCGTGGGTCTTGTTCAGGGCTCCCAACCCGCCTATCCCTTGGGCTGGTACAACGCTTCCGCCGGAGAAATTGGAGATATTTGCGCCGATAAACAAGGAATGGTGGATGGATATGTGGTCCAAAAAGAATGGTCCAACCAACGCCAAACCTGCGTCAATTCTTCCGACGATCCCGGTTCCCCTGTTCAATCTCCCAACTAAAAAGTAAAAAAGGGAATATCCTTTTTTACTTGGCCAAAGCCTGGGCGCGCTGAATAAAGACTTGATATCTTTGAGCCAAATGCGGGTTCTGATTTAAGAGAGCCGCGCTTGTAAAGTCTGAGACCGCGTTTTCATACTGCCCCATTTTCGTATAGGCCGAAGCCCGGTTAACCCAGTATCGGGTCGCCCGCGGACTGAGCTCTATCGCGCGGCTAAAAGCGGCGACGGCCTTGGAATAATTCCCAAGAGCAAAATAACCGAGCCCCAGGCCATTATAGGTTTGGGCGCTGGCCGGATCTTTTTGAACGGCTAGGGCATAATTATCCAAGGCTTTCTGAAAATCTTTTTGGAAATAGCGAAGGTTTCCGCCTAGGAAATAGGCGCGGGCGTTGTTGGGATCAAGGTTAAGAGCCGCGGTAATTTCAGACAAAGCGTCTTGATATTCCTTGCGGATGATTAAGAGGGAAGCTAACTCCAAACGATAGGAAACGTCGCGCGGAGACCCGGTAATCGCGCTCTCAAAATCGGTTTTTGCCGAATCATAAAGGTGATAGGCAATATAAACCTCTCCGCGAGCCGCTAAAATTTGGGAGTTATTCGGCAAACGACCCAAGGCCTTGGAATAGCGCGTGATGGCCTCATCCATTCGCCCGGCGTTAGCGTCGGCATCGGCTTTAATCAACAGAAGATAGGGGTCCACTTTGTCGGCCGGGGACAAAGGCGCGGCTTCGGAAATCGCGCGGTAGAAATCATCTTGGGTGTCATGCGGAATGGCAAAGCCGAAATCGGGAGAATGCGCAATCGGAAGAAGAAGGTTGGCCGCGCGGTAATCCTCATGCGCTTGCCGGTAATGATGAGAAGCGGCATGGGCGACCGCCTTAGCCAAATATAGATGAGAATTTCTAACCCCAAGGATAATGGCGCGGTTTAAATTATCCAAGGTCTCCCGCGCTTGATGCAAGGCCAAATACGAAAGCCCGCGCTCGAAATAGGCCGGCCCATAAGAAGAATCTGCTTCCAAAGCCTGATTGCAGAAGGAAATGGCTTTTTCCGGTTTTTTAAGAATTCTTAAGGCTTCGCAAGCCCCGGTCAAAGCTTTTTTTAAATGCGGATTAATTTTCAAAGCCTCCTGAAACTTTTTTAAAGCTTCTTTTGTCTCGCCCAAAGCTCCCTCGGCCCGGGCCCAATAAATGAGATAGGAAGCATTCTTTTCGTCTAAATCGGAGGCCCGGCCCAGAAACTTCGCGGCCAGAGCGTATTGATTAGTTCTCCAATAGAAAAGCCCCTTCACATAGTAGGCCGGCGCGTATTTAGGGTTTTGAGCAAGAACGGAATTAACATCTTTAAGGCCATTCTCCATATCTCCCAAACGGGAATAGACCTTGGCCCGGGCCGTGAGAACTAGTTTTGAGTCCATCCTCAAATTTAGAGCCCCACCCAAGGATTTGAGGGCGCTCAAAAAATCCGACATCTCATACTCAACGACGCCTAAATTATATTGGTAAACCGCCGTCTTGGGAGACAAGGAAACCGCCTTAAGCAAATCCTTAAGCCCCTGGTCTTTTTGATGGAGCATCTCGGCTTCAATAACCCCCCGGTCGTTATAAGCCTTGGCGTTCTTTGGCTCCGTTTTGATGGCGAAATTTAAATCATCCAGGGCTTTTTCTAAATGATGAGTGGAAACGTAAAGCCCGGCCCGATCAAGACGCACGAAAACCTCTTGCGGAGCAATTCCCGCCGCCTGGGTTAAATCATCCAAGGCCTTCGCGTTTTGGCCCTCTTTTTCTTCTATTTTGGCCCGCAAGGCCCAGGGAACGGGAGAACTCGGCCCCATCTCAATGGCCAAAGCCAAATCTTTAAGCGCGGCCTTCTCATCCCCATTTTTTCTTTCTAAATTAATTCGCCTTAAAATCGCGGTCAGAAAAATTTGAGAACAGGGGGCTTTCAGGCAAAGGCTTTCCTCAACCGCTTTGGAATAAGCCTCTTTCGCTTTTTTCAAATCTTTATTTTGGGCGAAATAATCCCCGATTTTGACGGCCTCGCCCGGCGAAAGCCAATCAAGGCCTAAAACTTTTCGATAATCTTTTTCGGCCTTTGATTTCTTTCCGCCGGCGAAATACGCGGCGGCCTGGGCCAAATAGGGTTTCTCATCCTCCCCCGCTTCTTGAACGGCGCGGTCCAAATTCTCAAAAGCGGCGGTGGTCTTGTGAAGGGAAAACTCAAGCCGGGCCAAAGCCAAATAGGGGCGATCATCATCAGGATTGAGCTTTAAGGCTTTTTGATAAGCCTCTTCCGCCCGGTCGAGATCGTTTTTTTGAACCAGAACATCTCCCAAAAGAAGATAGGCTTCTAAATCCGCCTGGTTTTTTTGAATGACCCCCAGTAAATTTTTCAAGGCTTCATCGGGTTTGCGCTCTTTATAAAGGATGCGCGCTTTCTGATAAAGATAAAGCGGCGACGGCTTGGCTTCAATTTGAAGGGCGTCGTTGATATCGCTTAAGGCTTGGTCGTATTTCCCCAGAGACTGATAGGCCAGGGCTCTTCCCGCCAAAACTTCCGGGGTTTTAATACCGCGGCTGAGAAGTTCCGCATAGGCTTTTAAGGCCAAGTTTCCTTCTTCCCGAATCTCAGAAGAAATTCCGGCGGCCAAAAGTTCGCCGCTCCGCATTTGGGAAAAGGGTTTTAAATTGTGAGAAAAAATCCAATGGGCGTTTTTAAGGGCGTGTTGAATGTCTCCCAAATGCTCCTCAATAGAAGCCTGAAGCCCGCGCAGACGGAGCCAATCAGCCTCGACCTTGACGGCTTCGCCCGCATAGGCCAGAGCCTTTCTAAAATTGGTATTGAGATAAGCTTTGTTGGCCCTTTGATAAAGCCCGCGCGGGCGCGGCACATGAGCGGCCCAAAGAGGCGAAGAGAGAAAAATCAGCGGCCCCGCTAAAAATTTTGCTTTCGATTTTAATCCCATAGACTCTATATAAACACAAGTTATTAAATTTTTAAGTCATAGCCAATCTTAAATTCAGCGGAAGCGCTTTGAGGCTTGACAAAAATCAGAAAATCTGATATACTGAATATAAGAAAAACGAATATGGCCACGCTCAGAAAAATCAACGAACGGCATCAGATCACGATCCCCGCCGGCGTTCTTCGGGACGCTGGCCTGCCCTCCGGAGGGCTCTATTCCATCGAGGCCAAGGATGGAAAGATTATTCTAGAACCCAAGGAAATCGGCGACAAGAACCTGGAAGAAGAAGATTGGAAGGCCTTGGAGTCCATGGTCCATCGGCAAACTCATTCCGGCGAGTCGACGCTTTATCCCAATCCCCAAACGGCGAAGAGTCATTTTAAGCGCCTGAATAAGGGTTCGGCAAGAAATAAGTGATTCAGGTTCGCTATCTGCGTTCCTTTGACCAGTCTTTCTTGTCTCTGTCCAAGCGGGAGCGCGCTCTCGCGGAAGACGCCGTCAAGCGGCTTCTGGATTATTTCGACGGCAAGCCTCGCCCCCTAGGGCTGGGACTTCGAAAGTCGCGGGGCTCCTTCTGGGAAATTCGCGCATCCCTGGATAAGAGAATTATTTTTATATTGGAAAAAAATCTCGCGACCTTCGTTTTGATCGGCAATCATGATGAGATCCGGCGCGCTCTCGGCCGCTAGTGTTGTGTCCCATGGGAACAAAAATGTCCCTTATCCGTATTAATTTCAAGGGGGCCCCATGAATACCACAATCATACCGGTTGGGAACATCGAACAGCGTATTTATTTTCTTCGCGGACGACGGGTCATGCTGGATCAGGATTTAGCGCGACTCTACGGCGTAAAGCTCAAAGCATTAAACCAGGCTGTTAAGCGAAATAGAGGCCGATTCCCCAAGGACTTCATGTTCCAGTTAAATCAGAAAGAAGCGTCGGCTTCAAGGTCACAGATTGTGACCTTGAAGCGCGGGGAAAACATCAAATATTTGCCGTATGCTTTTACCGAACAAGGAGTCGCCATGCTTTCCAGCGTTTTGCGAAGCGAACGCGCCATTCAAGTCAATATTTCCATTATGAGGACATTCGCGAAATTGAGGGAAATAATCTCATCCAATAAGGATTTGGCAAGGCGTCTTGATGAGCTGGAGGGAAAATATGACGCTCAATTCAAGGCCGTATTCAACGCTATTCGCGAATTGATGGAGCCGCCTAAAGAGCCCCCTCGAAAAATCGGCTTTGCGCCTCCAGGTCAAAAGTAAAAAATTGGTAAAAATAAGCGTCAAGCCTTGACAAAAAAGCGGCGCGGGGTTAACCTTAGGGTATGGCAACCATCATATCGAACGCTCCCATACCGGGACTCAAGATTTCAAAAGTCGGAAGTTCGCGCAAGAAAAACAAAAAAGGCGGCGGGTTTTTCGGCTTTGGAAGCAAAGCCGCCGAGGATGCCGGAAGCCTGGTCCGCGCCCGCGCGGCCACTTCCGTATTATCGGCCGGGGCGTCCGCCGCTGGCGGCGCCGCGAGGGCCGCTCTTCCCTTCGGGGCCAAGATTTTCATGACCTTGATGCTGGGCATCGCGGGCTTTGGCGTCTATTCGGCAAGGCAAGCCTTTAACCGGCGCCCCGTAATTCCAGTTGCATCCCCCAGGGTTTTTGCGCCACGTCCCACACCGCAAGCTCGCCCCGCTCAGGCTTCCGCGGCGCCTTCTAATCTCCCAACGGATAATCAAGGTTACAGTTCTTTAAATATGGTTCGCGGAGGACTGCCGGAAATGCAGTCTCCGGCTCCCGCACCAGCGGAGGCCGCGGCCACGCCTCCTCCGACCTCACCCGCTTCGCCCGCTATTCCTGATATGTCGGCCTTAGCCCAAGCGGCCAAAGCCGCCAAGGGCGGAAACGGCGGCAGCCCCTTTGATTCCAAAGTTGGCCAGCTTTCCAGCGCCATGCCGAGTCTTTCCGGAGGCGGCCCCGGCCTTTCCGGCGGAGTCGGCATGCCGTTTCAGAAAATGAAAAACCCCGGTTTTCTACAAAAACCTAAAGCCATGGCCGTGGCCCAAACGGCGCCCTCGATGGGCATGGCTCACGGCGCCGGGTTTGGCGGCGTGGGCAAGGCTTTTAACCAAGCCAGAAACGCCGCGGCTTACGGCGCCGCCGCCCAAAATTCCAACGGCGCGGGCGCGGCTTATAATTCCGGAGCTCAATTTGACAGTCCCATCGGCCAACCGGCGACCATGGGCTCCCCGCAAGGGATCGGCTCGGGAACCGGCCTCCAAGGCGCCGCCGATGCCAACCCCTCGACCAATCCCAATGGAAGCGGCCAACCCTCTCCCGGCGGCGGAGGCGGCGGCTACGGCAACTCCAATTACTGCCCGGGGTGCATCAACGGCAACAACAACGGCGGGAGCAATGTCACGCCGTGGGGATCGATGGCCAAATTAGCTGGAATACTCATGATGATAGCATCAGGACTACTCCTTGCGGCATCAATAATATTGTGGTCCGGTACAGTCCAGCCCTGGCTTCTAGCTACCGCTAAATGGTTAGGATATATTGCCGCTGGTCTTGCAGCTGTTGTTGCCATCATGGGTGTAATCATTTTAGCCCAAGGCCAAACATTTCAAGGACTCATGTTTACGTTGGGCGGAGCTCTTCTTGCTTATGGCGGATATAATGTCGCGACAGCAGCATCATCAGTTGCTAGCACACAAGCTCAGGTCAATAGCCTGAACAATGCCATAAGATCTGCAATACAAATAGAGCCAGGCCCCCCAAATTTGGTGTCTATTGGTGGCCAATCTGCTCTAATATATCCTACCTCAGCACCTCCAGTCGCATTAGTCAATCAGTTTACGCTAGATCAGGCAGCACTGACAAGCGCCACCTCCTCAGCAGTAACTGCTGGTCAGGTAGGGACAGCTGCGTCCGTTGGAGGTCTTACAAGCTCTATTGGCACAGCGAATCACTGGGCTTAAAATTGTGAATCAACCATATTCAATATATTGGAAGTTTGCTATGGCGTGCGTTTGGTGTATGCTCTATGGCTGTATCCCTCCTGGTGAAGCTGTGCCCTATGGGAATATAACGACACCTCTTGATGCGGCGTGCATCAATAAAGACTTTGATAAAGTCCAATCACTTATAAAAAATGGAGCTAATATAAATTACAAAAACCAAGCAGGAAACACATCCCTTATGCTTGCCGCTGAAGTAGTTGGGGATTCTGACATCGTCAAATTCCTCATCGACCACGGAGCGGACATCGGCAACCCTGAAAGCTATGCCTCCCCGCAAATGGCCGCGTTCATTCGCCAGGAATACGCCCGCGCGCATCCGGGAACCGCCGCCGCCAGCGTCACACCGGCGACCGAGCATCGGCGAAATGGGGACAGTCCGCAAGGGACAGTCCCCATTTCCGTCAACACGCCGGATTATCATTCGCAAACGCGGCCGGATGATTTCGCCATTGTCGTCGGGGTCGAGAAATACGCCCAAAATCTTCCGCCCGCGGAATATGCCTCAAACGACGCCAAGGCCGTGTTTAAACACTTGAGAGCCTTGGGCGTTCCCGCCCGGCATATCGTTTTTCTGTCGAACGAACGCGCCGGAAAAAGCGAACTCATCAAAAATCTCGAGCGCTGGCTTCCGATGAACGTGAAATCCGACTCCCGCGTCTATTTTTATTTCTCCGGCCACGGCGCGCCGGATCCAACCACCGGCGACGCTTACCTTCTCCCTTTCAGCGGCGACCCCTCCGATCTCGCCGACACCGCTTATCCCTTAAGCAAGCTTTACGCGCAACTCTCGCGTCTCAAGGCCCACCAGGTCGTCGCGATGATCGATTCCTGCTTTTCAGGAGCGGGCGGGCGTTCCGTGATAGCCCGGGGAACGCGCCCCTTGGTCAATCAAATCAAAGAAGGCGTCGTGTCTCCCCAGGGAAAACTCTTGGTCTTAACCGCCTCCAAAGCCGATCAGATTTCCGGGGTTTTAGACGACAAAAAGCACGGCGCGTTCACCTATTACCTTCTCAAGGGTCTTAACGGCGCGGCCCTCAACGCGCAAGATCACGTGACGCTTCATTCCCTCTACGATTATCTCAAGCCCCAGGTCGAGGACGAAGCCCATCTTGATTCCCGCGACCAAGACCCGCAACTTTTGCCGCCTCATTCACGAGCGGACGCGCTGAAATTGCGGTAGCCTCTTGAATTTAGCCGTACTTCCCGCCGCATCTTGGATACTTTTCAGTTTCAAATCACAAAAAATTGCACATTAGTTGCATTTTTTAGCTAAATTTTGCAGAATAGTTGCAATGTATAAACGAAGACTCAACTTAGAGTCTTGGCTTCAAAAAAAGTCCCTTTTACTCCTAGGCCCTCGCCAAACCGGGAAAAGCACCTTGGCCGCAGGTTTACCCAAGGCGCAGTATTTCGATCTTTCTGAAACCAATGTTTTTAGGGAACTCAGCGCCAGACCGGAACTTCTGCGTCAGCGCATTAAGGAAAGAACGCGGATCGTCGTCATAGACGAGGCCCAGAAACTCCCCGAGATTTTTGACGAGGTCCAAGTCATCCTTGACCGCGACAAGCAATTACGCGTTTTGATGACGGGTTCCAGCGCGCGAAAGCTTCGCCGCTCCGGCGTCAATCTCCTTCCCGGGCGCATTTGGAGAAGAAATTTGTTCCCACTGGTCTCCTCGGAATTAGGGGAGGCGAGAATTGACTTGCGCGTTCGCGCGGGTTCTTTGCCTGGAATTATCGATTCGCCGAATTTCAAGATGGAGCTTAAAAATTACGTCGGGCTCTATCTCGAGGAAGAAATTCGAGCGGAAGGCTTGACGAGAAATATTGGAGCCTTCAACCGTTTTCTAACGACCGCGGCCCTCTCCAACGCCGAACAAATCAACTATTCAAATATCTCAAGCGATGTCGGGCTTCCGCTCAACACCGTCAAAGGGTATTTCCAAATTCTCTATGACACGCTGGTGGGATACGAGCTATCGCCTTATCGAAAAACTAAAACGAGAAAAGCCGTGGCGACGCCGAAATTTTATTTTTTCGATACGGGAGTCGTCAATGAACTGCTCGGAAGATTTGATATTGAACGCCGCGGCGATTTATTCGGCAAGGCCTTTGAGCATTTAATTTTCACGGAGATAAAAGCCGCCCTTGAGTATTTGAACTCGGATGCCCCCTTGTCTTATTGGCGGAGCCTTTCAAAATTCGAGGTGGATTTTTTGATTGGCGACGCGGTCGCAATCGAGGTCAAGGGAAAAGCCGTTGTGACTTCTCGAGATGAGCGTTCTCTTCTCGCTTTAGCCGAGGAAATTCCACTGAAAAGAAAAATCATTGTTTGCTTGGAGCCGCATTCGCGGATGAGCGATTCGGGAGTTGAAATTCTTCCGGCGGAAGAATTTTTAACGCGGTTATGGTCGCGGCCCTCGGAGAATAGAATTTTATTTCCTTAATGCGGAAGTTTTGGGCCGGGGGCTCCTCCGCTCCATTTAAGGACATGGATTTGTCTCCGGAAGAATACGCTTCGACTGCGCCGTGAGAAATAAGCTGAGATAGCGCGGAAGGGAAAACAAAGCGCCGCCGGGGTTTAGCTCTTTCCCACCGCCTCTCGATTGATGATTGCGTTTATCTTGAACTGGCCTCGCGTAAATTGTTAACTTAAAAGTAAGGAGAATTTTTTATGAATCGCTATCTCATCTCTTTTTGTCTCATCGCATTTCAAGCAACCCAAGCGTTGGCCGGGCCCGAAAATTTAGCCCTCAAGGCCGACCAATCTTTCTTAACTCTTCCCGCGGCTCTTACCTCAAGCTCACTTCGCTTCTCGTCCAAAACTCATGCTAAATCCAGCGCTTTCCTAGCCTCTCAAAACCCAACAGTGATTTCCGCCTCGGGGCTGGTTTCAGGAGAACTCAGCGGAATTTGCCCCATGACGCCGTTTCCCCCCATGGGCGGAACCGTCAACACCTTTGGATACGTGCGCGTTTCCGGAAACATTTCCATCAACCAAGACGGGCTTCATGGTCAAATTCAAGTCTCTGGAGGAAGCTCGGTCATGATGATTTGCGCCAACGGCATCGCCCTCAACGCTTCCGGGCTCATCCCCGTTTCCGGAGAAGGCCCGGTTTATGACGCTCAGGGAAAACTCTTAGGAAATCTTTTTCTCCGCGGGAAAGCGTATGTTTCCGGAAATTATCAGCTCAGCGGCATCGCCCAATTTCAGGGCGTTTTAAATTAATTTTCCCAGACGAAATTATTGTCGGCCTGAGCTAAAGGTGGAAGAGCCAAATCCTTAGGCGAGAGTTTCGGGCTTTTGACCGGCCAAGAAATATTGACTTTCGGGTCGTTCCAGATAATTCCGCGCTCATGTTCCGGCGACCAATAGCCGGTGGTCCGGTAAAGAACGGAAGCCTCCGCGCTTAAGGCGCAGAAACCGTGAGCAAAACCCTCGGGAACCCAAAGCATTCGGTTTGAATCATCGGAAAGCTCTAGCGCCGCCCATTGCCCATAAGCGGGAGACCCTTTGCGTATATCCACGGCCACATCCAAAATTTTTCCGTAAACGCAACGCACCAACTTCCCAATTCCGGCCGGGCGCTTTTGGTAATGGAGCCCTCTTAAAACCCCCTGGCTAGAGCGGGATAAATTATCCTGAACAAAGCGCGCTCCGGAAACGGAGGCAAAATCTTCTTCCCGCCAGCTTTCCATGAAAGAACCGCGCTCATCCGGAAAAATTTTTCCCTCAACCAACAAGAGCCCGGGAATTTTATAGGTCGAAAGCTGAGAAGACATTGAAAGCCTAGGCGGGAACGGATTGCTTTTTCCAGTAATCCTGCCCGGCCTTGGACAAGGTATAGACCGGGTCATAATACTCATAACGCCGCTTTAACGCTTCCGAATCTTCCGCCTCAATGGAGGTTCGGTAATTTTTCGTCCAATAAGAAATTCCTTTCTCGCGATCGTAGGAATCTATCTGATGCACCCATCTCTTTCCCACAAAGGGCACATCGCAGACAATTCTAGGGGTGGCAAAGCCCGGAAGATAACCCATAATGTCGTGCTGGAGCTTTTGCGCCTCGTCAATGGAAACCCGCCAGTGTTCGGAATTGGGAATCATGTCGCAAACATAGAAATAATAGGGCATGATTTTTGCGTGGTCTAAAAGCGTAAAACAAAGTTCCAAGAGGTCCTTAGAAGTTGCGTTGACGCCGCGCAAAATGACGCCTTGATTGCGCACATCCCGAAAGCCCAATTCCAAGATTTTCCTGGCGGCCTTAGCGACTAAGGGGGTTACTTGGGCGGCGTTGTTGACGTGCGTGTGCAAAGCCAAATCTACTTCCCTCTCCCAGGCCTTCTTAGCCAAACGCTCAAAAGCCCGCAAAACCTCGTCTTGCAAAAAATGCTGAGGAAGCCCTTGAAGCCCTTTGGAAGCGAGGCGAATATCGCGGATATTGGAAATATCCATTAGAGATGAGACAAACGCCTCTAGTTGCGCGATGGGAACGTTGGCGATATCCCCCCCGGAGACGACCACGTCTCTTACCGCCGGTGTTTTTCTCAAATATTCGAGAATTAAATCAAATCTTTTCTGCGGAGGAAGCTCAAATTTTCTTTTTTGAATTTGGGGCACGGAATTTCCGACTAAATCCATCCGCGTGCAATGCCCGCAGTATTGGGGACAGGTGGAAATGAGTTCCGCCAAAACCTTGGTCGGATAGCGATGCGTCAGTCCTTCAACCGCCCACATCTCGCTCTCATGCAAACTGTCTCTTTGGGCCTTGGGGTGGTTCGGCCACTCAGGATGACGATCGGAAAAAAACGGAAGCATATAATGCCGAACGGGGTCATGGCGCAAATCTTTTTCGTTCATGGTGTTGAGCATCTGCGGCGGAATCAGCATGGACATCGTCGCAAATTCTTTTTGATCGCGCTCAATTTCAGCGATTAAATCATCCGTAAGATAAGGGCCGAAGGCGTGTTTGAGTTCTTTGATATTTTTAACGGCGTGCTGGCGTTGCCACAAAGCGCTCTCCCAATCCGCGCGGGAGACGTCTTTAAAACCGGGCAAGCGTTTCCAATCCGGCTCGACAAACGGACGCGCAAGCGGATAGGTAAAGGGCTGCAAATTTTTCTGATCTCGGGTTCCCATCTCTTGCATTATAACTCAGTATCCCATGGGATTGAAAGAGCGCAAGAAGTCAATAAAGGTGTCGCGGTAGTCCAAATAAACCGAGCGCGTGCTCGACAAGGTGATAATCCAGTAACTTTTCCCGCGCGGCAAAATAGCCACATAGGAATGAAGATGTTTTTTAATAGACGGAAGGCGTTCGCTGGGAAGCCAACGGTTCTCGTTAATCTCAAACATCCGCGCAAAAGTATCGGCTCCTCTGACCACCCGCAAAAGAGTCGCAGAGCGTTGGGTGAGAGAATCCGAGGCCCGCATTCCTTCGACGGCTTTTGTGAGAGGCACAAAGCCGGGCTTACTCGAATCAAACCAGTGAATGTCAATTCCGGTCCGGTAAACCCCGGTCGGATCATCGGGGCCAAGAATATGAACCACATATCCCATTTGATCTTTTTCGCTAAAAGCCACCCAACCTTTTGGAAGGGTGCAGGAAAAATCTCGCCAGGGAGAGACGTAATCCGTAGAATCTCCGGAATCCGCAAAAGAAGATACGGCAACAAATAACGCCGCTATCATCAGTTTGAATTTACGGGACATAAGGCACTCCTATTTTCGCGCGGAAATTTTTCTCGGCCGTAGCCGCCTCATCCATCAAGTCATTGAGAATATTAGAGCCCATGAATTCTTTCTGCCAATAAGCCAGGCAATCCTCCAAAGACGGAGCTTTCTGATGGGATTCAATTCCAGATGCCTGAAAATCAAGATTGCTCAAAGCTTTCTCGAAATCAGATTCGCTTGCAAAATGAGCCTTCGCCAAGGACATCGCCCCTTTTTTCATCGAATCCAGGCGCTGGGATTTTTCAAGAACTTCTTCTTTAGCCAGGGATTTTGGGCACGACACGTAAGATTTTCGGATAAAATAATCGCGACGAGAAGTTTCGATATGACGCAAATCCCACAAGGCATTTTGTCCCGAGGCCAAGGAGTGAATAAGAAAATCATGGAAACGCGCAGGATGCTTCAACCAATCCTCAAAAAGGGCCCGCATCTGGGGATCCAGAAAGTCTTCCGTCTTAGCTCCGTCTTTGATTTGAGCGTAAAGAAGCATCTGCGCCGAATAAGCGTAAGACTCTTCCTGATACGGAAACGCGGACCATCCCTCGATTTGGGCTTCCACCTCCAAAAGCCCGTGAAGGAGAAACCCCGCCATCTCAAAAGAAGAATAGTTTCCGCGCTCGCTTCCATCGGAATAAATTTGGGTTTTAGTTCCCCAAGAGCCGGACTCAACCTTGTCTGGGCGAGCTGAAAGATCTAAAGCCTCCACCGACGGCGCGGGAAGCCCCATCGTCTGGTAGGCGGAAGAAGATACCGGAAGCATCGCCTTCCAATCTTCAAAAATAAATTCTCTTTTTGACGCCAAGACCGGACCGGAATTAAGCGCCACCGTCGCCTCAAAACGCCCTTCGGCCTTTTGGCTGACGAACGCCTTTTGATGGGCTTCCATTTCCATCTGATCGGAATCAATGACAATCGCCGGCGTTAGATTCATAACGATATTAAGCGCCCTTGAACGAAACGGTTCTTGGCCGTAGGTATCAATAATTCTGAGCAAGCCTTTCGGGTCTCCGGAATAGGGAGCGTTGAGAAGAAATTTCTCAAAATCCGCGCTGGAGACGACGCTCAAGGGAGGCAAGGAATAACTTTTTAAAGGCGGAAAGGTTTTCGGCCCTTTGGGTTTCTTAGCTATTCCGTAAGCATGATCTCCAATCACGCTCGAAGCCGACAAAGCCTGGCGAATGGAATCAACCGTCATTCCAGAAACGACATTGGAAGATTTTAAGACCGGCGGCGCGCCCTTCTTTGTTGAAGCCGAAGCCGCAATCGCGGGAGCGGTCAAGGCCGAAGGCCGAGCGCCCTCATCACTCTTTGGGGAAGGCGCCGGCGATGAGAGCACGCGAGAAACCGCCGCCACGGAGGCGGGAACCACCGCAGCTGACGGCGCGGGCGAAGGCATAACTGCAGGAGCCGCAGCAACTGCCGGAGCCACTGGCGCCTGCGGTAAAGACGGAGCGGGAGACGGCGCCGCCTTCACAACCGCCGGAAGGGCTGCTTTGGGAGAAGCTGAAACCGCCACGGGGGCAGGCGGCAGGACAGGAGTCTGACTCTGAGAAGGAACAGGAGTCGGAATCAATGCCTGGAATTGCGGCAAAAACGAAGCGGGAGACGGCGCTAAGGGCGCATTTTGGACAACGCTGGAAGCCGCCATAAGCGAAGCCGGATTTTGGGGCGCGGCCAAGGCCGAAGGCCGAGCGTCCGCGCCGCTCTTTGGAACAGACGCTAGCGGCGGGGAAGCGGCTTCTATTTGAGACATAAACCCGGACGGAAGCGGGGGCGGCGGCGGAGCCCCCAAAGGCGATTGGGATAAAAGATCGGGATCGGCATCCTCATCCGGCGGAGTTAAATTGAGGGAATACAACTCCTCTTTAGAAAAATAGCGGGAGAAATGTTTACGGTTGTCCATCGTAAAAAAAGGCCAGGCTCCTTTCAATATCTGACGGGCTTTTTTGAGTTCATCCGGAGTCAAGTGTCCGCTCCCATTTTCAGAGAGAATCAAATCAATTTTTAGAAGAGCCTTTAAACGCTCGGTGCTTTTAAGCCGCCGAATTAAAACTCGTATTTGAGATTTTCGTATTTCCTCCCCGCGCCCCGGAGACCAAATCGAACCATCGGAATGAACGAAATAATGGTTATCCATCAAGAGATGCAAAACCGTCTTCGGCAGGGGATTATTTTTTACGTTATAAAAAGGATCGGCGGAATTATTCAGCCGCGTATCCAAAGGCAAGGCCGCGAATGCGGCCTGATTCCAAAGAAAAATGAATGCCAGAAATAACTGCCTCATCGCCCTCTTATTTTAACCCCTCAAGATTACCCAAATATTTCAAATTTTGGGGCGGGCCGCGCGGGCGCTAGCGGCGCAAAAAGAGGGTTCTCGCTAAAATGGAATTGGCGTATTTGGGAAAATAGATTTGAGCCAGGATCATGGCCGACATCACAATCGAGGTGAGATTGGGTAAAATCCAATAAAAATTTCCCTGGGCTAAGGCAACCACAAGACTTAAAGCGCTTCCCGCGACAACCAACATCGAAAGAAGCGGACTCAAACCCTCGGGAGCTTTTTGAGTTTTACGGTAGAGTTTAAAATTGGCCGCGATTTGAGGAATATTTAAAATCGTTAAAAGAGTCATCGAAGTCCAAAAAAGAAATCCCGGGAAAGCGATTCCGGCAAAAATCGCAACGCTGGTCGCGCCGGCCACCGACAAAGCGCTTAAAAGACCCTGGACGCCTCTCGGAGAATAAAGAAGGATTTGAGAAACTAAAACCGAACTTTCCAAGAGCCCCGCGAGATTGGAAGAAATCCAAAAAGGACTTGAGTGTTTAATCAAGGATAACGCCAAAAAAAGGGCCGAAGCCGCCGCCCAAATTAAACCGCCTTGAAAGGAAAGATCCTTGGTCGCCGCGGCCTTCAATTTAAAATTTTTTACGATTTGAGGGATTCCGATTGAACTTAAAAGAACCGTTCCCGCCGTTCCCAAAACCGTCATTGGGTGATGGAGAAAGTGCGCCCACGCGGGCTGAGACAATACCATTCCCCCAAGGCCGCCGGCGGCAAAAGACGCGCCCGCCAGATTCCTGGCTTTTCGGCCCCAATTTCCCTCTCGTTTCGGCGCGGACATTTTCAGCAATTCTTGCATCACCAAGTTGGTTCCGGAAGTGCGCCCGCCCAGCCACAAAACGCTTGGGGGCAAGGTTCCGCGCAAGTCTTTACCCACGGTAATGGCTAGAGATTTTGGGAAAGCCAAGGCCATTTTGGCGTCACCGCCCATGGTCCCATTGGGAAACAAGTGAAATTCATCCCCCAAAAAAAGAAGATTATTTTCTAAAACGGGGAAACCTTTTTGCCGCATCGCCGAATAGATCAGGGCCGCCCCCATTCCCTTGTCGAATTTATTAAAGTAAACGAAATCTCCGCCGTGAATGACGGGAAAAAGAAGACCGCGTTCCTTGAGTTTTTTGTCTAAAAGCTCAGCAAAAGCGGTCGAGCGAGGGTCGCCATGGGCGTTAAAGCGCACCAACATCTGAGAGGGAAGGTCTCGGCTGATATTGACTTCATCATTTGAAATCTTGAGTTCAGACAAAGCTTCATCAATAATGGAGGATATCTTCGCCTTTTCTTCCGCGCTCCAGTCCCGATCCAGATAACGGACGGGTTTCCCGTTTTTAAACGCGACAAACTCGCTCCCGGCGCCTCCGACAAAGAAAAGGTGGTCCCTCAAGGATTCTGGAATTTGACTGAGCAAAGGCTCGATGGTGTTGGCAAAATTAGCGCTTACAGGTTGCCGGTCAAAAGTGCGGCTGGTGATAATGGCGACCGGCCAACCTTTTTTAAGAAGAGTCTTAATTCCTTCAACCAAATTTTTCTCGGGCGGCAAACTAATGCCTTGTTCGTTAACTTCGGTTAAAGTTTTGTCGTAATCAAAAAAAACAGCGGAAGGCGGGCGAGCGCGAAGCTCGCTTAAAACCTGCTCAGGGTCTAAAGGCGCGGTCAAAGCCGAAGGCCGAGCGTCCTCGTCACGCTTTAGGAAAGAGGTCAGTGATGAGGAGGCAGGAATCGCCAAGGGGACACTCCCCTTGTTTCGGCGACCGGAAACGATGTCCCAAATTCGGCGGCCAGCGGAAAAAACGGAATTATCAGAAGAGTTTTCTCCCAGATTCTTGGTCTCAAGAGAGACGCTTCTTTGCGCGCGAGAAAGGACTTTCGTCAACGGGGATTGGCCAACGGCAAACGCGGGCTTTTTCCCAGACATTTGAACATGCGGCTGAAGACTTTTTTCGGCAGAAAAAACTAGAGAGTCTGTTTTCTTGGTCGAGGAAATATCATCCAAACCATCGGCGGAAACAGGAATCTCTGGAGCGGACAAATTTTGATTGGACAGAGAAGGGGTCAGGGAAACATTGACCTCTAAGACCGGGTCAACCACGGTTGGTTCAGCGGGGCGCTCAATTCCAAATGAGGCAGAAACAGAAATAAAGGATACAAGAACCGAGAGAATAGAGAGGGGTCTTATTTTCATAAATCTATTTTATCAGCCTCTCACAAATTTTTCTTGGGTCCAAGGACCCAGAAGCATTCCGGCAAAAGACCTAGAGCCTTTCTAGGACTAAAGACCCTTATATTAGGAGTCTGATAAAGCGATAATCATTTTATGTCCGCGTCAAAGTCTTGGATTCTTTTTTCTCTTTCCCTCGCGCCGTTTGCTTTCTGTTTAAAAGCCTCCGCCGCCGAAATTGATATTTCACACCCATCCCCCGCGCCTCTTCTAGCGCCCATAATTTTAGGACCAGGCAATCTAAATCTCGGATTAAATCACTCTCCCCGCACACAAAATTGGGCGGGACTCAATCCAAAGATGCTATCACCCGAGCAAAAAATACGGCTTAAAAAGGTTCTTTCTCTCGCTCAAACCATTCCCACCGGACGGAAGACTCTGCGGAAAATGGACGAGCTCGCCCGCCAAAAAGGAAACTACCCCGTCACCCTCTCTTCCTTGGGTAAAAACCTAGGGCAATATGATTACGCCACGGGTACGCTTCAACTTAATCACCAGTTTCTCCATGAAGACTTAAGACTCTCGGTTTCAATTCTCATTCATGAAATGACCCACATTCTTCAGCATTCACAAGAAATTCCGGCGGAGAGTCTGGAAATGGAGCTTGAAGCCTACGCCCTCCACATGAAAGCCCTTAAAGAACTTAAGATGCCGGTGGAAAAATGGGACCCTTTCTCGCGGGAGGCCTTCAAACTTCTCAAACGAAACCCCCGGGAGTATGCGGACTGGATGGCCGAACAACATCCGGGAAAATTTTTTCTTGCAAAAAACAACGCCGGTGAGATTGTGGATTTTCAGGAAGAGGAACTCGACAGAAAAGACCAACAAATCGAACATCTCCGCAATCAAATTAAGGCCTCCCCTAAAAATTCAGCGCTCAAGAAAAAAATGAGACGCGCTCAAATTATTTCTCATTGGATTGAGCGAGATATCGCGCTTTTAAGGTCGCCCAAAGCATTAGCCCGCTACCGCCATTTTTCAAAACGCGTCCATTTACTCCTTAAACGCATTAGTCATGCGCTATAATTTTTAAAGACCTTATGTTATCTTTAGGAAGCTTAAAACTCTCATCCTCAATCATCCAGTCCCCCATGGCGGCCTGCACTGATTTGCCGTTTCGCCTGATCGCGCGGGAAAAAGGTCTTGGATTTTCTTTTCTGGAAATGGTCTCCGCCCAAGCGCTCGTGCGGGACAACGCAAAAACCCGCGAACTTCTTCAAAGCGCGCCCGAAGATCGCCCGCTGGGAGCTCAACTCTTAGGCTGCGACCCCGCAATTATGGCGGAAGCGGCGCGGATCATCGAGGATATGAATTTTGATCTCTTGGATTTAAATCTCGGGTGCCCGGTCCGGAAAGTTGTTTCAAACGGCGAAGGCGCGGCCTTGCTCAAGGAACCTGAAAAAGCCGAAGCCGTATTTAAGGCGGTGAGAAGCGCGGTCAAAAAAATTCCCCTGACCGTCAAGATGCGGGCAGGTTTTGAAGACCCCAGCGGGCGCGAGGCGGCTGAAATAGCCCGAAGAGCGGAAGACTGCGGCTTTGACGCCGTCACCATCCACGGACGAACCCAAAAACAAGGCTATTCGGGAACAGCCGATTACGCGGCTATTGGCCGAGTGAAAAGCGCGGTCAAAATTCCGGTCATTGGAAATGGAGATGTGGTCAGTGAAAAAGCCGCTCGCGAAATTCGCGCCGTAAGCCAATGCGACGGCATCATGATTGGGCGCGGCGGCCTGGGAAACCCCTGGATTTACAAAAATCTCGATGGGGCCCTGAAAAATCAGAATCACGCTTATATCCCCCCCGTCCAAGAAAGACGAGAGACCCTTCTCAAGCATTTAAATCTTGAGCGTTCACTTCTAGGAGACCGTCAGGCCGCCTTAAATACTCGACGCATCGTCGTCTGGTACACCGCGGGACTTCCCAACTCAAAAACCCTGCGCGGAGAAGTTTGCCGCACGATCAACATGGATGAGATCATCTCAATGGTTGGCAAATTTTTTAGCGCCCTTCCAGAAAACGCGCCTCCGCCTGAGGCTCCGCTTCTTCTCGCGGAATAATTTCAAACAAAGAAGGCTAAAAAGGCGTTCAGTCTCCGAGTCAAAGACATGAGAAGCCCGGAATATTCGACGGATTTAGGATAGGGCCGCGTCTTACGGCGGGTTTCACTCGCTGAAATAGGAATCGTAAAATAAAAAGTCGCCCCCAAACCCGGCCAACTCTCGGCCCAAATGCGCCCGCCGTGAAGTTCGACCATCATGCGCGCCAGGCTTAAGCCCAAACCCGTTCCCTGCCCGGCGTCGGTATGGCTGGCTTGAACAAAAGGCTTAAAAATTTTTTCGAGCTCATCTTGAGGAATACCTTTGCCCGTATCCTTGACCTTAAATACAATGGTTCCTTCATGCTCAAAGCGGCCCATATCGGCAGACACTGTCACCACTCCTCTAGGAGGAGTAAATTTGACGGCATTGGAAATCAAATTAGTCAGAACTTGCACAATGCGCCTGGAGTCGGCTTCGATTCTGGGGAGAGGGATCGAACATTCGCGGCTAAGTCGCACCCCATGAGCCAGGGCAAAAGATTGAAGACCTTGAACCGCTTCTCCTATGAGAAAGCGAGCATCGCACAACTGCCAGTCAAGTTTGATTCCGCTATGAGAAGCCTTGGAATAATCCATCACGTCATCCACAAGATTTTCAAGCCGTCCGGCGCTACGAATCGCCAAATCGAGCATCTGCCTTTCTTGATCGCTCAAGCGATTTTTGGCCTGTTCGTTTAAAAGCTGAAGGCCCAATCTCAAGGAAGTGACCGGAGCGCGAAGCTCATGGGTCAAGCAGGCTGGGTCGAGGGCTTGGTCTTTTCTCTCCATGCCCCTAGGATAATAAAACGGCGTTACGGTTTTATTGCGGTTTAGAGCGCACCATCAAGGACCAAACGCCGCCCTGAACGATGTCTGTGTGCTGGTTGGAAAGCTCGGCGTTGAGAATCACAAAGCCCTGGGCTTGGCCGACGCGCTTGAGTTTTGAAACTTCCATTTTGAGAGAAACCACATCCCCAATAAAAATCGGCTTTTTAAACTTCCACTCGCCTCCGGTAAAAGCGATGATGGTTTCCCGAATGATTCCGGTGTCATGCAAAAGACCGCTGGCAACCGAAAGCCCCAAAAGCCCATGGGCGATTCTTTTTCCAAATGGGCTTTTTCTCGCGAACTCCTCATCGAAATGAAGCGGATTCATGTCTCCCGAGACCCGACCGTATTGTTCGATCATCTCTCCTGTAACAACCCTCGGACGCGGACTGGTAAAAATCTGCCCAACAGCGAAGTCTTCAAAATAAAGGCTTTTCATATCTCCCACTTGTATAAGATATCTCAAATGCGTCCGAGCCCGCAATCGTTTATTCGGTCTTACGCCGCCTCGAAATGGCGGATGTCGGAGAGTTTGCCTTGGCGGTTCTCCGCGAAAACGGGCTTGACCCGAATTCCAATCGCCGGCGGCCAATCGGGATCGACTTTGAGGAAATGTTGAAATTGAGTCGAGGCGCCGTCGAGTAGAATAAAAGCGTATCCGTACGGCACGGGTTTTTTTTCTCCGGTTTCGGGATCGATAAAAGGAAAACGCAAAATCGTAAACGCCGACAAAGTGCCCATAGGGCCGACCTCAACCCATTCATCCATCGTCTTAAAACAAGGCCCACAAATCTTGCGCGGTGGGACATAAACCTTTCGGCACAAAGGACATTTAAGCCCTAAAAATTTCTTATGGTCTCGAATTTCGGTAAAAAACCGACTCCCCTCCATTCCCACTGAATATTGAAACGGCTGAAAAGCCTCGCCACTTTCAATAAAAATGAAATCCGATCGCTTAAGACGGTTTTTCTGAACCATAGATTAAAATGTCAGACCAAAAACACCCTCCAAAACCGGTGGAAAGAGCCTTTTTTACGCCCTCGGCTTGGCGCTCGCCCGCCCGGCCCATAATCTGATGCGCGCACTCAGCTGCCCGAATAAGCCCGGTCGCGCCGATAGGGTTTGTGGATAAAACTCCTCCGGAAAGATTGATGGGAAGAGACCCTCCCGCGTCGGTCGCGCCGTCCCAGATAAGCTTGGCGCCCTCTCCGGGTTTGGCCAGCCCCAAGGCCTCAATCCAGGATAAATTGGCAAAAGAATAAGGAGTGTAAAGTTCCATCAAATTGATTTCCTTTAAAGGCTCCTTAATGCCTAATTTCGCGTAAAGCTCTTTTGCGGCAAGGTCCAAAGACTTAAGCGGATACCACTCGACATCCCCCAAATAAGCGTAGGGGTGACGATTGGTCGCTCCCAAAACCCAGGCGGGCTTTGGACAAATTTTTTCGGCATAATCTTCATTAGCGAAAATAATCGCGCAGGCGCCGTCGGTTCGGGGGCAAATGTCCAAGGCCTTGATCGGGTCCGACAAAAGAGGCGCGCGCAAAACTTCATCTAAGGTCACTTCCCTTCTTAAATGCGCGTGCGGATTTTTAACGGCGTGCTTGCGGTCCCGAACCACGGCGCGCGCCGCGTCTTTTTCGGTGACTCCAAATTTTTTCATATAGGCCGAAGCCTCAACCGCAAGCCCTGAAATCGCTCCCGCGAAGACCAGGCGGTCCCAAACCGGATCAAAAGCGGTCGTAATGGCCCCGGTTGTGTCTGATTCGGAATTTTTCTCCCAGCCGATGACCAAGAGCTTGTTAAAAAGGCCCGAGGCCGTTAAGTGATAGCCGCCAATAGCCAAGGTGCTTCCGGTGGTTCCGCCGGTGGTCAGCTTAATCGTCGGCTTTAAAATGCCCCCGTTTCCGGAAATCGACCAGAGCTCGACCCCGTTGATTCCCTCAAAATGGTCCATATTTCCGATGACGACCCCGTCGATGTCGTCCAAGGTCAATTCCGCGTCCTGAAGGGCGCGAGAAACGGCTTCTTGAATGAGTTCAACTCCCGTCACGTCAAAGCGATTTCCATTATGATCGGTCTGTCCGACGCCCACGATCGCGGTCCGCTTCACGAAAATCTCCAAAGAGAAGGGAACTTTTTTGGGGGATAACCCGTATGAAAGATGAGCCCCGGCAGCTTAACGGATAAAGCTCTCTGCTGACGACGGAGATGATCCGGGTTCGATTCCCGGCCGGGGCGGACGTAAAAGGAGGCGATTAATCTCTTCAACGTCAGCAACGCCTCCTTGACAATTCTAGAATCATAGGCTACACTGTCTTTGGCAGGGAGTTCCGAGGCTATCGGAAAATTCTCCGTCGTCAAGGCGGCGCCGAAAGCGCCGCCTTTTTTTGTCTTGGAAAATCCTCGCATCAATTCTCCAAGACCCAGACCGAATGAGATTGCCCGCAAAGCCCGTATTGACCATGGGCCAGGGCGCGCTTGACGCTCGAAATTTGGTTTGAGGCCTGGCCTCTAAGCTGAAGAGACGCCTCAATCATTCGCACGAGCCCCGAGACGACCCACGCATGGGCCGACAAACAGCCGCCGGAGAGATTCACGCGATTTAAATTTCGGTAATTGAGTTCTTCCAGCCACAAAAGTTCCTGATAAGAAAACTGCTCGGAGAGTTCCACGAGATCGATTTGTTTGGTCGGATCGTCTACTCCAGCCATCCGATAGGCTTTTTGGGCGGCCAACCTCAAAGCCTTGGACTCCGCGAGATTTCTTTCCCCCAAAGGCGCATCGGCCAAAAGACCGAGTCCCCGAATCCAAACAGGATGAGCGCTTTTTTTCTTGGCAAAACTTTCCTTAGCCAGAATTAAAGCTGCGGCCCCATCCGAAGAGGGGCAAATATCTGTTTCCTTTAAAGGCGCGGCGAAAAGAGGCGAGCGCAAGGCTTCGTCAATCGTCAAAGGTTTCCTGATATGCGCCTTGGGATTTTTCGCGCCATAGGCCCGGTTTTTAACGATCACGTTTCCGCACTCGATATTGCCGACGTTTTTTTCCTTCAGGAAAACTCGCGCCTGAAGAGCGGCGGCGGAAACCCAGTCCAAGCCCAAACTCCTCTCGGTCAACGGATCAAAGAAGGCATTAGTGAGGAGCCTTAAATCTCCTTCTGAGGATTTGGAATGAGCGACGACCAAGGTCGTCTCGTAACTCCCGGACAAGATGCGACTCAACCCGTAAAAGGCGGCAAAAGATCCATCTCCCTCGACCGTAGAGATACTTTTTCCGTTTCCAAAAGCCGCGCCGCAAGCGTCTCCCACGGCCATGCTCGAAATAGTTCGCCCATCAAAAAAATCGTTGGAGGCGGTCACGATATTGTCGATATTGTCAATCGTCAGTCCAGCATCCATCAGGGCCGCCGTCGTCGCTTCATAGACTAAATCGGCGTAGGTTTTATCTTTTCGATTGGGCTCGAAGGAAGTTTGTCCGACTCCGATAATCGCAACTGGCTCCATTAGCTCGCCACCTTAAAATAGGCGATATCCAAAATAGAACCCGTCCGCTTTTCTGCGAAAACAGCAGAGACCTTCATTCCAATTTTGAGGCTTTGTAAATTCGTTTCTCCCAATAGATGCAAAAGAGCGGTGTCGGCCCCGTCCAAGCGAATCAAGCCGAAAAGAGGTTTTGAAGAGCGGTGAGCGGGACTGGCGTAGGAGGCTTGAACGAAACTCACCAGCGTTCCGGAAGGCCCCACTTCCAGCCATTCCAAACACTCGATAAAACAAATTCCGCAGGTTTTTTTCGGCGGCACGTAAACCTTCCGGCATTTAGGACAGCGGCTCCCTAAAATTTTCTGTTCATCCCGCAGGGCTTTAAAGAAACGGCTCAAAGCCTCTCCCGCCGACCAGGTATAAGGAACCTTAATTCGACTTGGGTGAGTCAAAATTTCAGTTGTCATTGGCCTCTCGCCCGAGCTTCTTTGAGAATCTCCCGCGCGATAATAAGCTGCTGAATCTGAGAAGTTCCGCCGCCAATTCCAATCAACACCGCGTCGCGCAAATACCTCTCAACAGGAAATTCCTTGGTAAAACCATAGCCGCCTAAAATCTGAACAGCCGCCTGGGTCGCTCTCAAAACCATCTGCGCTCCAAAAAGTTTCGAGAAAGAGGCGTATTTGGAAACGGAAAAACCTTGGTCCAAACGCCAAGCCGCTTGATAGGTCAAAAGGCGAGAGGCTTCGATTTCAGTCGCCGTTTGGGCCAACATTTCTTGAATCATTTCAAAGCCGGAAATAGATTGACCGAATTGCTTTCGCGCTAAAGCGTAATGAGAAGCGTAATCAAAAGCCGCTTGGGCAATTCCCACCGGCATGCCGGAAAAAACAGCGCGCTCCATATCAAGCCCTTTGAGCATATAAGACAAACCTTTTCCTTCTTCCCCCGCTAAATTTTCCTTGGGAACGCGGCAATCCTGAAAGACTAATTCCGAAAGGGGCGAACCCCGCGTCCCTAATTTAGGAATGTCTTTTGAAACAGAAAACCCGGGAAAACCTTTCTCGATGATAAAAGCGGAAAGCAGCGTTTTCCCACTCCCGCGACGAACTCGGGCAAGCAAAAAAATGACATCGGCGACTGAGCCGTTGGTAATAAAAATTTTGGTTCCATTGAGAATATATTCATTCCCTTTAAGGACCGCGGTCGTTTGAAGCGAAGCGGCGTCCGACCCCGAACCGGGTTCGGTCAAGGCGAAAGCGCCAATCCACTCCCCCGAGCAAAGCTTCGGCAGGTATTTTTTCCGCTGCTCATGGCTAGCCGCGGAGTAAAGATTATGCGCGCAAAGAAAAGAATGCGCTCCATAAGACAAAGTCAGTCCGGCCGAGGCGTAAGATAATTCTTCCATCACAAGAGCGGAGGCTAGAAAGCCGGCTTCCGTTCCGCCATATCCTCTGGGAATGGCCACGCCTAAAAGTCCCAAGCGCCCCATTTCCATCCACAAATCCTTGGGCACCGCTTTAGCCTCTTCAATCTCCAAAGCCCTGGGCAAAATTGTTTTCCGCGCAAAATCGCGGGCGGTCTGTTGGACCAGTTTTTGTTCCTCGCTTAAATCCAAATCCACAAAATCATTGTAGTATATGTCTATGAAATATGCGCAAGCGCACCTGGAAATAAGGCGGGAAGATGCCTCTTCGGATGAGTACGCGGTCGCCCCCGCGGGCGCCGCTCCTCTCTCGCCGCGCTGTATGCCAAAAGCGCGGCTCCGAGATGCCTCACCCAAAGAGACCTCTTTCCGTTTTGAGACCCCATGATCGCGATTTTGATTTTTTTCTCTTCGTTCGCGGCTTATCTTTACTGCGCCTATCCGGCTCTGGCGCCCCGAGACGGAGCGGATCTTCTCAAAAGCGCCTTGACCCTTTATCCGGCCCATCCGCCGGGCTATCCTCTTTACGCTCTTTCAGGACATCTTTTTTCTCTTCTTTTCCCTTTTGGAAATTTCGCCTATCGGCTCAATCTCTTGTCCGCTTTATGGGGGGCAAGTTCCGGAGTTTTTCTCTATCTTTGGGCCCGCAATAAAGTGGACAATATCTCCGCCGCGGGAATTAGTCTTGCTTTTGTTCTTAGCCGCTCCTTGTGGAAATTTAGTCTTCTCCCCGAGATGTATTCGGCCCAAGCCTTTTTCTTATCGCTTCTTCTTTACCTTTTGGAAGGTCATCCTCAAAGCCATTCCCGACGGCTTCTTCTGTCTTCTCTCGCCGTTGGAATAGGAGTTGTCAATCATCAAAGCCTGATTTTTTCTCTTCCTGCCTTCGCTTATTTGTGGTTTAAAAATTCGCCCCCGGAAACCAAGTCTTCTTTCCTGTTTAAATGGGCCGGACTTTTCTTCCTATTGGGAATGGGTCTCTACGCCTATATGCCTATTGAGCTTCAGTCCATCCCCGTGGCGTTTCAAGCGGTGACGCGTGCGCAGTATGGAACGCTCGAACTCTTTGCGGGTTTGGCTCAACCAACAAGTCTCCATCTATTTTTTAATCAAGCTTTTTATCTGACAAAGCAATTATGGAAATCCTCTTCCCCTCTTTTAATTCCTGTTGCCCTTCTCGGGTTTTGGTTTGGGTGGAAAAACCCAAAAGAGAAAAATTCAGCCCTCGCCCTGCTGATTGGATTTTTGATTTCAGGACCCGGTTTTCTCTTTCTCTCGCGCATGGAAACCTCTAATTGGATCGCTCAAAGCGCCCTGGAACCAATTTTTATCCCTGCCACCTTCTTTCTGTGCGCCCTCGCCGTTTTAGGGCTTGCGATGATTCGCTCACAACCCTTACGCGTTTTTCTCGCCACGGGCATGGCCCTGTGGGCTTTTGAGTCGCATTTTCCGCGACTGTCTCATCGCGATGATTTTTCAGCCGAAGACTATGTCGAGGATTTATTTCGCCTTTTGCCGCCCTCCAGCGCGGTTTTAGCCAGGGGAGACACCGCTGTTTTCGGTCTTAAATACAAAGAAGCCTTAGACCCGATGAGCTCTTCCCGTCTCATTCACTCTGACGTGGATTTAAACCCGACGCAATGGCTTTTTAAAGCTTCCCAAGTCCGATCCGCATTCACTCTCGGCATTTCTTTTTCCGAGCTCAAGTCCCTGGGAATCGCGGCAAACCCCAAAACGCTTTCTCCTTGCGCCCTCATTCAAAAAGTAAGCTCTAGCCCCGGCGAAAAAAGTCCCGAGAGAACCTTTTGGGCCATGACCGTTTTAAGGCCCGGCCCCCAACTCGAATATTCCAACAGCTACGCTCATGACATCCGCAAGTCTTTCGCCCTCGCGCACTATCAAGATTCGCTTTTAGACGCGCAAAAAGACCCCGCTCTGTCCGATTGGAACGCCCGCTGGGCGGCGGTTTTAGATCCTGAAGATTACCATTTAGTTCTGAAATAATATCCTAATACTTTTAAGTCATAGTTCTAAGGAATGAAGCGAAAAAATTTAGACGCCCTATTTGGCGCCTTATTGCTTTTTTTGCCCGCTGTTCAATCACAAGCCGCCTTTGAGGATGTCTTTTACGACGCAAGAGCGGCCGCGATGGGGGGCGCCATGACCGCAATCCCCGATGACCAAGCAGCTCTTTTTTATAATCCAGCCGCCTTAGGGCAAACCCGCATTCCAGAAGTTGAAGCCAGCGCTCTCAACCTCAAAAATACGCCCGCGGGAGCCGGCAATCAACAAACGGGAGACGCCCTAGCCGTTCTTCCGGCCCCTGAAGGCCTCAACGGCTCTTTTGGATTTGCGGGCCTCTATGATCAAAACTCAAGCCTCCCGGAAACAAACCGGGAAATCAAAATGGGATACGGGAGCCGCGGGCTTTTCGATACCGGGAATGGAACCTTGGATTTAGGAGGATCTTTGGATTATCTCAACGGAAACGTTCAAGGAGGTTCTCCCATCGGTCGCGCCGCCGCCGATTTAGGAGCTCTTTATAAATGGGATGATCGCTATTCCATCGGGGCGTCCATTCTCAACCTCGGAGAGCCCACATTCCCTGCGCCCCAAGGCTTGACGGACATGGCCCCAACCACCCTGCGCGCGGGATTTTCGGAATCATTGTCCGGATATACGGTCGGCATCGACGGCGTCCACCAAAGCGCGACCTCTCTTATCCCTGCTCTCAACTATGCCGCTCTTGGCATGGAACGCTGGTTTCCAACTGCGGAATATGGTTCCATCGCCGCACGGGCGGGGCTCAATATGGGAAATCTAAACAAGAGTTTCAGCGCCGGAATCGGCTGGCGAATCATGGGAGCCGAAGTTGATTATGCGCTTTTACTCCCGATGTCGGGCGCCACCGGAACCAGCGACGCCATTTCATTAAGTTTCCGCTTTGGGGCTTCCGACCCTCAAGCGGAATTTGAACGCATCCTAAGAGAAGAAATCGCTTATCGCAAGAAACTCTCCACGGCGCTTCAGGCCAGCCAAATTCATCAATGGGAATTAGATGATGAGCTTAAAAATCTCAAAGATCAGCTTGAGACCATCAAATCCCAACTAGCGGATAAAACCCTTTCTGAAAAGGAAGCAAGATCCAAGCTCAGAAACCTTGAAGAACATCTCCAAGAGGAAGCGAAAAAAGCGGAACTTTTAAGAGAAGCCCGTAAAAAAGCGGCCAAGATGAGCGAACAAGAAAAATTCACAAGAGACTGGAACGCCTACAGAAAGCTTAAGCTCAACGGAGCTCCGGACACAATTTTGATTCGCACGGTCAAGGAAATCTTACGCGCCTATAAAAATAAGCCCGTTGACCTTGCCCCTGCCAATCGGGAACTATTGCGTCTCATCAACGGGAAATAAAAGGGGCCGCCTTGAAGCGGCCCCTTGAGCAACCGACTCCGTTTTAGCTGAGGTGTTTGCTGACAAGTTTAGTCATCTCAAACATATTGACGGAAGATTTCCCGCCGAAAACGGCTTTCAGCTTATCGTCCGCGTTAATCTGACGCCTATTTTTCTTATCTTGAAGGTCCTGCTTTTTGATATACGCCCACAATTTCTTAACCACCTCGGTCCGGGGAAGGGCCTTGGAACCGACAATTTGGGCCAATTCGGAACTCGGGGTCAATTCTTTCATGAAGGCGGCATTCGCTTTTTTAACCATGATTTTCTCCTTGTTGCGTGGTGATTCAAATAAGTCCAGAGCTTTATTGTGACTGTTTTCCCGCCCCGCGTCAAGCCCCGTCCAACTATTTGACATTGTGTCCAAATATATGCCAGTCTTGCGGTAAGAGAGTCTCAGACTCCCAAGGAGACGCCATGTCTAAGAAGATCGCATTGTTTGTCCTTTTGAGCCTCATCGGAATTTCATTCCCTCATCGCTCGGCTTTCGCGAGTTCAGCCCAGGCTGGATACGCCCGAATGATTCTCACCTTTCGCCAAAGCGCAAGCCCTGAAGAGAGGCGACAACTCATTTCCTCTATTAAAGGCGCTGTTTTAGTCCAAAACCTTGAGGGTTTTAATATCGCGATTATTGAGATTCCTAAAACCCGTTCTCTCTCGATCATGGAAGAAGCCAAAAGCTCTCCTGCCTTGAAAGCCGCGGAAAAAGATTTCCGCATCAACTGGATTAAAGATGTTGACGGAGAGCCTTCCCTTTCTTCTTCTTTTGAACAGGCGCAAAATATGATGAAGGACGCGAGTTTTCATTGGCCCTGGGGCAAGCGCCAACCTTCAGTTCCCGGTATTCACTGGAACATTCGCCGCCTCAAAGCGCCACAAGCCTGGGTCAAGACCCAAGGAAACGGAGTCAAAGTCGCAATTATTGATACCGGCGTTGATTGCTCTCACCCTGATCTTAAGTGCAGTTTAATTGATGGCGCCAATATGACCAAGCCCCAAACCCCTCCCATGGATGACAACGGACACGGCACCCATGTCGCCGGCATCATTGCCGGACAAGGAAAAGACGGTGGGGTTTTCGGCGTAGCCCCCCAGGTCACCCTTATGCCCGTAAAAGTTCTTAACGCCGACGGCTCTGGAAACCTCTCGGATGTGGTCAGTGGAATTTATTGGGCCATGACTCATGGGGCCCAGGTCATCAATATGTCTTTGGGTGCCCCCACTCCCGCAACCGCCCTTGAAGAAGCCGTTCACAAGGCCTACCAGGCCGGAGTCGTCATCGTCGCCGCCGCCGGAAATGACGGACAGAACGCCTCCCGAAGCGGAGAAACCAGCACGGTTGATTATCCCGGGGCTTATCCCTGGGTGATTGCAGTCGCGGCCTCTGACCGAAAAAATCATATCGCCCCTTTCTCCAGCTTCGGCCCGGCCGTGGATATCACTGCTCCCGGAGACAATATTTTATCCACCGTCCCTAATGGCTATGAGAAGATGTCGGGAACCTCGATGGCCAGCCCCCATATCGCCGGAGTCGCGGCGCTGGCGATTGCTTCCGGAGACGCGGGGCCTGATTCAGTTAAAGCGGCTCTCAACAATTCCGCTTCTCTTTTGTGTCCAAAAAGCATTTTTAGAGGCCGTCAATGCGCCCCCGCAACCGATGAGGGTCACGGACTTCCGAACGCCTCAAAAATCGTCGGACTCTAGGGTTCGTTAATAAATCATCCAGCCGGGAAGAACGTTCGGCTTTGAATTTTGAGGAGTAGCGCCGGGGTTGGTGATGATGGGCTGTTCTTCCAAATTCTGAAGCGGAGAGACATTGCCTCCGGCATTTTGATTGAGCTTTTTTGTATGACTCTCGCCAGGACGGATTTCCCCGCCAAAACGGTAGCTCAAAGTCACGCGCTGAAGATCGTTAAAGCCGTTAGTGGCCAAGGCCCAGGCATAGTCGAGATAAATACGGGATTTCCAATGGAGGCCAAACCCCGCGGTAACCCCCATTGAAGTTTGGATAAATTGATATCCTGCCCTAAATGCGACGATGTCCATCAAATCATACTCCGCTCCGGCGTCTACAGAATACATCCTTTCTTGGGCCACATAAATGGAGTCCATGGACAAGGTATAGTTGTCTCCATCAGGGACATTCCCTTGATACGCAAGGCCCGCTCTTAGAATGGTCGGAATTGGATCGGCATAGCCCCCATAATTGAGACTGCCCCCGATATTGTTGGCGGAAAGGCCCAGGGAAACTCCCTCATCTGGGATATCGGCCAAATAGCCGATTGACCCGGAAAAAGTCTGGGCGGAATAAGCCTGAACAAGACTCGAATGAAGGTATTCTCCCTCAATTCCAATAAACTGATTGACGCGATGTTCGTAATCTCCCAAATCCAAGGAACTTTTGGCCAAGCGCTCGGAATACCCGACTCGCGCCACGATGTCGGATCCGGCGTTAAGAGACTGAGACGACTGAAATGAACCATTGGGATTAGTATTATTGACGTCAATAGTCCCATTTTGGGCCACAACCAAACTTGCCCCGATACTCGCGTCCCCGTTCCCAAAAATTCCCTTAAAAGAAATGGGGGCCGCGTAGTCAAGATCTTCGTAGTTGTTATCAACCAGCCCCCCCATGAAAGTCGCGTCCACTTCTTGACTGTTTAAGCGGCTTAAGCCCGCAGGGTTATAATAGAGAGCGGAAGCGTCGTTTGAAATAGCGGTAAAAGCGCCGCCCATGCCGAGAGCGCGGCTTCCCAAGGGCTCTTGTAAAATAGGCGCAGCCGTCACCCCAGGCCCGTATTGAGCCTGGGCGAAAGAAGCAAAACCGAGAAGCAGCCCTAAAAGAAACATGATTAACTCTTAACCTTTTATTTCACGACTGCCACCTTTAAAATCTTGGATAACCCGGGCCCCGCAACCCGGACCAGATAAATGCCGCTGGCCACGGTAAAGCCACGCAAATTTTTCCCGTTCCAATTAACCGAACCGCTTCCGGCAGAGACGTTTCCCTCAAACAAGGTCGCAACTTCCTCGCCATTCATCGTGTAGGCCTTAATACTCACATTTCCCGCTTGCTGAATTTGATATTTAATCGTCGCTTCCTGACCTTTGAGGGGATTAAAAATATTATTCCAAGCCGAGGCATCAGTCTGGGAAGCCCCTAAATTCAAAGGCCCCGACAGCCCCATACTGACCGTGCTGCCGTAAACATCATACCCAAAGACTTCCAAATAGACGGTTCCGACCGCGGGGAACCGGGTAGAAAAATTATTTTGAATCTGGACGGAACCGGAAATTTGCCCATTGGTATCCGTTGAAGAAATCAAGGTTAAATAATTAGAAGGCGAAACAGGGGAGGTCTGCGTGCCAGCAAGAATGTTCTGGGATTGATCTCTCAGTTGCGCATAGGCAAAGAAATATTGCGGAGTTTGTAAATGCACTTCCGATCCTAGTTGCGAAGCACTGACATTGGAGGCGATAGTCACTTGAAAACTAATCAGGTCTTGGTTGACGGCCGCGCTCACGACATTGGCGGATAAGGCGTTGATTTGCGGGAAACTGAAATCCAAGGTATAGGGATTTAAGGAACTAGCTCCGCTGACAGAATCTGAACCATCGTTTCCCCCGGTCACGTCCAAGAAAAATCTTCCGCCGGAAGAAGTATAGCTTAACTGAATGCTTGAAGCCGTCACCTCGCAGTCATTAACCATGCAGTAACCGTCCAGCGTGTTAAGCCCATTAAAGCTCGGAGCGACAGTCGTGATAATATCATGATTTGAGTCTAAAAGAGTCATTTGATAACCCTTATAATATCCGGGATTAGCCGTCGAGGATGACAGATAAAGGGTAATATTGATGGGTCCTGGAGCGGCCGCGAAAGTGTAAAAGTCTTGTTCTCCGGCGGGATAAAGAGTGGCGGTCACCGTTGACATCGTGCTGACGTCTAAAGCCGTCCCAAAACCGCTATTACAGTACGGGTCATTAGAGTTAACTTGAGGATAAGAGCAAAGACTAATTCCATGATCCTGGAAAGAAGCGAGGATGTCTGAAGCTATATTAGAGGCAGAGGTAAAACTACACGCGGGAGCAAGTCCCATGGAATTAGCATCTAAAAGAGCTTGCTCCATTTCCTCGAAACTCTCCGGAAAAAAGAGAAGCGCATTCATTTCCAGCTGGCTGATGCAGTTAATGGCAGGACAATTGAGCTGATTGCTGGGACTTGAGGGCGGGGTTGAAAGCTCCGCGGCCGTGCAAGCCCCGTCTCTGGCAATTTCTTTTCCCCGAATTTCCCACATGGATTGACTGAAAAATTCTCCGTCGCAGTGAATTTCTCCTTCCCAGGTCGCGCTGGAATAAACCGCCGGCTGAACGTTTCGACAACTGTCAACCATGCCGCCAAAAGCCGAACACCCGTTGTTTGAATCCGTGCTGGATCCGCACAAGTTGCGCACCGGGCCGTTAGCAGGGGTCTCTCCATTAACGTAATAGCCAATCCCAGGATCATTAAGAGAATTGGCGGACCAAAAATCAGCGTTCCCTTCTGAAATCGCGCCCGATTGGCCAAAGTTAGTGATTGGCCAAATCTTTTGAACCAAATAATGCGTGAGTTCGTGATGGGGAACAGTGGCGTCATCGGTCATGATGTCAAGAGGAGGATTGATGGGCTGTCCGCCGTCGCCAAACCACACGTTATCATCCTGGGGGTCATAAAAAGCGTTGGTCATGTTGGGACCAAAAAACGCCAAAGCCGAAGCCCTGCCGCTGAGAAATTCAGAGCTTAAAGTCGGGCCAAGGACTTGACTAAAAAAATCATGTTGGAGATTTAAATGATAATAAAGGCTCAACTCCCCTTCCATGCCGGAGGGCGTCATCGTGGAAGCCCAGATGACATTGTTGTTGGCCCCCGTAACGGTGGGATTAGACAAGACCAAATAGCTGGAAGACACAATAGAGTATGAATCTCCTCCGGGACTTGCGGGTTGTTCCGCTAGTAAGACACTATCGGAATTGCCGACCGATATCGTGCCATTAAAGGACGTGACTCTGGACGGAGTTAGATTTCCCACATAGCTGGCGACGAGATTCCCATTAGAATCTAAAATCAAGAGCTCATCATCCGTCACAATCCCAAAATTCTCGCCCGTGGCGCTAGTCAAACTGGCCCCCACATTAAGGCTAGAAAAAACTGGGAGAAAACCGACCGCATTTAAAGCGAGCGGAATGTTAATTGTTTGGCTTGAGATAATGCCGCCGGGAGTTGAGGCCGGAGAAGGACCGTAAGAAATGCTCTCTGGAATGTCATTCCAAGCTCCGCCCTCATTGACATACCAGGCATTGGCTCCAAAATAACTCGAGACATTAATATTTTGCCCCTGGAGCATCGTAAAAACCTCTCCATTTTGAGCGGAAGAATAATTGCCGCTTTGATCGGTCGTGGTTCGGTAAGAAGATCCGCCTACATAAACCCATTCATTTTCAAAAGGCCGGGTCGCGAAACAGGGCGGAACGACACCGGAACAAGCCGGGTTTTGAAGTTGCTGTTGCGGATCAACATCAAAAACCATCCCCTGGACGTTTCCGGAAAAACCGGCGGATTCAAAAACATCGTAGCGCAAAAGAATTTGTCCAGTCTTGGCATCCACATAATATCGCCACAAATGCTGGGGTTTTCTCACTAAAAATCTCCACGCTAAGTGAGGAGCGCCGGTCGCTAAGTCTGGAAATATGACCAAGGTCGGCGTCACGGGATTACCGCCTGAGTCCTGAAAGACGGTCTGGGCGGCCTGAGAAGAGGGAATGCTGGGCGAGGTATTGATTTGAATATTGGGCAAAAAATTGGAATCAAGCCTTAGGACCGCGCCCACAGAATCCATGTGAACCTTGACACGGCTAAATTCGACCGGAAGCCCTTGATAGGTTTGTTGGTAGAGAACGTGCATATGGCCCGGGGCAGAGTTTTCGTTTAAAAACTGAAGCTCGGTGGGATTGAGATTGAGATTCTTTCCGACCGCCGCAAGAAAAGAATCCGCCGCAACCTTGGGACGCACTTTTGAAAAACTGGGAGACGCCATCCGAACTCCGACCGCATGACTAGGAAAATGAGAGTGATTGTAGGAATAAATATAAGGAGAGGAAGCGCCGGCGGAAAAGATAGGCGGTCTCGGAAAAACTTTATTGAGCCCAAAGCGTTGAATGTCGGTTTGAGATTTAGAAGAAGCCTTAAAAGCAAAGAGCGGGCTGAGGATCAAAAGGTAAGCGAAAAAGACAAGGAATAAATTTTTTCTCACGAACCCTTCCCCAACGTTAAATGTTCCAGAAGAAACGTCGCCGCCTCAATGCGCAAGCGCAAATCGGCATTCGATTTCATCGTTACAACCAATAAATGGTCTGAACGAAGAGAAGGATCGGCTCCTAAAACGTTGAGGGCCAAGTTTTTCAAATCGGGATCGGGGGCATTGAGAATGCGTTCGGCTAGATCAAGGCTAATTTTTCGCCCGCGCCGGGCGAGTCCCGCTTGAGCTTCCAGACGAGTATCGGAATTAAGAGAATCCTCGGATATTTTTTCAAGGGCAGCGACAGAGCCTTTATCCGATAAAAGGGCGAGTCCCGCAAGGGCCTGGGCGCGAACCCGCGGATCCTCATCTTTTAAAGCCGCCGTTAAAAGCGGCGCGCTTTGAGAGGCCGGAAATCGCGGCAAAACCCGCATGGTTTCTTCCCGAACCTCGACCGCCGGGTCAACAGCCGCGCGAGTCAACTCCTTAAGGGCCTCGGGGGTCCCAATATCTCCCAAATCCTTGACCGCCGCGACCCTCACCGACACCTCCGGGCTATCCAAGGCGGAATCAAACTCGGCTTCAAAATCGGCAATCCCCATTCTTGCCAAACCCGCCGCCGCCGCGTCTCTGACTTCCCCGGAAGGATCGTTTAAAAGACTTCTCAACAAAGCTTCCGACTTTTTCCCCTCAATTTCAAATAATTTTCGAATTGCCAAAACCCGCATTTTATCATGAGCGATGCGGCGGAGTTCTTCCACTGGAGAAGAGTCAGAAGCGCTTTGAGGAGATTGACGGATAATGGATTTCAAAACAGAAACCCCCGCAAGGCTATGGAGCTGAAAAAGGCTATAGGCCGCCGCAATACGAACAGAATCATCTTGATCCAATAAGGCTTGTTTTAAGACCGGGATGGCGGCGGGATTTCCGATAATACCCCAGGCTCTGGCCGCTTGAGAGCGGACGCGCGAATCCGAATTCGACAAGGAGCCGGATAAGAGTTTCAGAGCCTCTTTTCCGTCCGCCCGCAAATCCTTGGGCGCGGGAGACCCCGCGAAAACAAAGCTTGTTCCAAACATGAAAAACGCTAAACACAGATTTAATTGGTTCATTTTTCTAGCCCCTTTTCTCATAAGCCTAAGGTCGGGACAAGGCCGTCCCAAAGGTTCATAAGGCAAGGCATAGCCTATAAAAGTATGACGGAAAAAACCAACTTTTCGGTTTCCAGAATATTACAGAAAATAATTCGCGCCAAACGCCTAATTTCTTGTTCTTTTTGTATACTTTTAAAAAAGGAGAATCTCATGGCGGAATTAACTGAAATTTTAGCGATGGCCGTTCAGCAAAAAGCCAGCGACATTCTTCTCGCCCCTCATCAGCCGGCTAATGCCCGTATCCACGGCGTCATCCGCCCCTTGCCCGGCATTACTCCCCCGGACGCCGCCGAATGTAAAAGGTGGGTTTTTTCCGCCCTGACCCCAACCCAGCAAAAAGACTTTGAGCGCGAGCACGAGCTTGATTTTGCCTTTAGCGTCAAGGGCGTGGGACGTTTTAGAACCAACGTTTTTCTTCAAGCCTACGGAGTTGCCGCCGCATTTCGACATATCCCGAGCATCATTCCAACACCGGAACAAATCGGCCTCAATCAAACCATTTTAAACCTTTGCAATCTGCCCCGAGGCCTCGTTCTGGTCACCGGACCGACCGGATCAGGAAAAACAAGCACCTTAGCCGCGATGATCGAACGAATCAACGCCAATCAGCACAAGCACATCTTAACCATCGAAGACCCTATTGAATTTCTCTATCAGAGTAAAAATTCCCTCGTCAATCAACGGGAAGTGGGCGTTCATACCGGTTCCTTTAGCCGCGCTCTTAAATACGCTCTCCGCCAAAACCCGGACGTCATCTTAGTTGGAGAAATGCGCGACCGCGAAACCATGGCCCTGGCCTTGGCCGCGGCGGAAACGGGACATCTCTGCTTTTCGACCCTTCACACCCGGGATGCCGCTTCCACCGTCAACCGCATCATCGAGGAATTTCCCAGCGATCAGCAAAACAGCCTTCGTATCATTCTCTGTTCGGTCTTAGCCGGAGTCATTTGTCAGACGCTTCTTCCCCGCAAAGGCGGCGGTATGGCTTGCGCGAGAGAAGTGATGATCATGAATTCCGCTGTTTCTAAATTAATCCAGGACAACAAACTCAGCCAAATTAACGGCGCGATAGAAACCGGATCCGCCAGCGGCATGTTTTCTCTCAACCAGGATTTAGCGAAACTCGTCAATTCCGGCCAGGTCACCATGGAAGAGGCCATGCTCAAGTCCATGGACCCGCAAATGTTGCACAAGCTCATCGCCTCAACTGGAGACGGAAGTTTTGGTTCGTTCCAAAGCTTGTCTCGCTAACAGTTAGTGACGGAAATGCCGAATTCCGGTCAAAATCATCGCGAGATGATGCTGGTCCGCCGCAGAAATGACTTCTGAATCGCGGACGGAACCTCCGGGATGAATAATCGCAGAAATACCCAAGGATGCGGCGGCTTCAATCCCGTCGGCAAATGGGAAAAAAGCATCCGAGGCTAAAACCAAGGGACTTGGTTCGGGATGATTTTTAAGCCACATTTTATATTTCACTCCCGCCAGATGAACCGAATCAACCCTAGACATTTGTCCGGCCCCAAGCCCTACGGTGAAACCCGGGCCGGCAAGCGCGATCGCGTTTGACCTTACGTGCTTTGAAACCACCCAGGCAAAACGCAAAGCCATTTCCTCTTGAGCGTTCGGTTTGCGTTTGGAAACAATTTTCCAATCTTTTCCCAGAACTACCGCATCTGGTTCTCCAGCCAATATCTCAGTTCCTAAAGATCGCCATTGAATTTTTAAATCCCGTTTGAGCTTTCGGCGAAGGATTCTGAGATTTGGTTTTTTCATGAGAAGGGTCAAAGCCCCTGAATCAAAATCAACAGCCTCGATGACTTCCACAAAACGGTTCGCTAATTTTTCCGCGATCTCAACTCCTACGATTTGATTAAAGGCCAGAATCGATCCAAAAGCGGAGATCGGATCAGCCTCCCAAGCGCGATCGAAAGACTCAAGCAAGGTCTTTTGCGCGGCTACGCCGCTGGGGGTGGCGTGTTTAAAAATCGCGCAGGCGGGACCGTCAAAATCTGACACACAATCCCAGGCGCAATAAGCGTCTAAAAGATTGTTGTAGGAAAGTTCCTTCCCTGAGAGTTGTTCAAAACTGGGCTCATCGCCCAGTCTCCGGTAAAGAGCCGCCTTTTGATGCGGGTTCTCTCCATAGCGAAGTCCTTGAACTTTAGAAAGCCTCAAATTCAAAACTTGTGGAAACTCTTCTTTCTCTATTTGGAAAAACTCCGCGATTGACGCATCATAAGAAGCGGTATGTTCAAAAGCTTGCTGGGACAAGGCCTGGCGCCGAGACAAGCTTAATCTTCCCTCCCCCATTTCTAGCTCCTTAAGAATTTCCGGGTAATCCTTGGGAGAAACGACCGTCGAAATGGAGTCAAAATTTTTCGCGGCCGCGCGAATCAAGGCCGCTCCCCCAATATCAATCTGCTCGACAACCTCCGGCTCAAAAGCCGAGACCGCTTTTTGGGCGGCGTCCGAAAACGGATAGAGATTTACGCAAACTAAATCAAAAGGCGCAATGGAGAGTTTTTTCGCTTCGGCGGCGTCTTCCTGATTTTTGCGCCGCATCAAGATTCCGCCGAAAATCAACGGATGAAGAGTTTTCACTCGACCGGAAAAAACCTCCGGAAACCCCGTCACTTCCTCGACTGTCGTAACGGGAATTCCATTATTTTTAAGAACCTCGGCCGTTCCGGAAGAAGAAACAATCTCAAAACCTAGACCGACCAGTCCCTTGGCAAAGGCGACAATGCCTCTTTTATCCGAAACCGAGATTAGAGCGCGTTTTTTAAGGCCTGAGTCTTTCGATGGTTTTATCCGCACGCCTGTTTTAAGCAATTCGACTTTTCCTTCACAAAAAAGACGAACGGCCTTGGGATAAAGGCGATGCTCGGCCTCCAAGACTCTCTCTGAAAGGCTTTTCGCGTCATCCGAATCAAAAACCGAAACCGCCTCCTGAAGAATGATTTTTCCGCGATCATATTCCTCGTCAATTAAGTGAACCGTGCAACCGGAAACGCGCACGCCGGATTTAACGACCTCTTCATGAACTAGAATTCCATAAAAACCTTTTCCCCCAAAAGCCGGCAAAAGAGACGGATGGATGTTTAGAATTTTCCAAGGGAAAGCCTTGATCATTTTTGGCCCGATTTGAGTCATAAACCCCGCCAGACAAATTAAATCAATCTCCCGTTTTTGACACTCATCAACCAGTCTTTGATCGTAATCCTCTGAATTTTTAAAATCCGCAGGTTTTAAGATCAAGGATTCAATTCCCAACAAAGCGGCCCGCTTAAGAACCCCGGCTTTTTCTAAACTAGAAACAAGAAAAATGATTTCACCGCCCAAAAGCCCCGCCTTCGCCGCATCTGCCAAGGCCTGAAAATTGCTCCCGTCTCCAGAGGCAAAAACAGCGATTTTTTTCATAGGACTTCAACTCCGGTTTTTCCAGGTCGAATTTCCCCGGCGACAAACGCCCCAGGAAAAGATTGAAGGGCGGCCGAAACCGCTTCGGGCCTTAAAACCACCGCCATCCCAATTCCCATATTAAAGGTTCTCCACATATCAGAGTCAGAAATTTTTCCGCGCTTTTGAATTTCATGAAAAATAGACGGAACGCTCCAAAGATTCCGGTTAAAAGAAGCTCGGCAATTTTTCGGCAGAATACGGGGCACGTTTTCAATGAGACCCCCGCCGGTAATATGAGCCAAACCTAAAATCTCCTGCCGCTTCTGTTTAAGCGCCTTTTTGAGTTTCTCGATGTCGGAAACGGAAAGTTTTGTCGGAGTCAGGAGTGTTTGAGCAGAGGCATTGAAGAGAGAACCTGTGAAAATTTTTCTCACTAAAGAAAAGCCGTTAGAGTGAACGCCGGAGGAAGGAAGCGCCACGATCGCATCCCCCGGGCGAATATTTTTCCCATCAATCACTTTTTTTTTCTCCACAATCCCGACCGCAAAACCCGCGAGGTCATATTCTCCAGGCTGGTAAAACCCCGGCATTTCAGCGGTCTCCCCGCCTAGAAGCGCCATCTTCCCCTGTCGACAGCCTTCTATAATCCCGGACAAAACTCTTTTTGATTTTTGAAGTTCAAGCTTCCCCACTGCATAATAATCCAGAAAAAAAAGCGGTTTCGCCCCACAGGTAATGAGATCGTTAACGCACATGGCCACCAGATCGATTCCCACGGTTTCATGCCGGTTGATTTCAAAAGCGATTTTGAGCTTGGTTCCGACTCCATCGGTGGAAGCGACCAGTTGGCAGGGGCCTTCTCCGTTTAATTCTAAATCAAAAAGCCCGGCAAAGCCGCCGATAGCCGGCGCGCGTTTTTGAATGAAATCAACCAGGCGGTCGGCCTTATCCATATCGACTCCGGATTTTCTGTAACTCAGCGTTGACGGACTCATTTGATCACACCGACCCGGCTGCCGGGTTTGACCGCCGGAGTTCCCTCGCGGCACAAGGGACAACCTTGGGGTTCAAAAGTCCGAATTTCCAATTTTAAAAGACTTTGAAGTGGAGAAGAAAGTTTGTGTTTTCCGGAACTGCGGTCGGCGATGGACAAAACCGACAAGGTCTCAACCCCCTGAGACTTAGCCATTTCAAGAACTTCCTGGGAAGAACCACCGGTGGTCACCACGTCCTCGACCACAACGCATTTTTCGCCCTGCGACAAGGAAAATCCGCGTCTTAAAACCATCCGGCCGTTTTCTCTTTCCGCAAAAAAGTGACGAACTCCCAAGGCTTTCGCGACTTCTTGCCCTATAACGATGCCCCCCATGGCCGGTGAAAGGACCAAATCCGGTTTTTGCTTAAGTTTCTCCGCCAAGGCCCGGCCTAATCTCTCCGCGACCACGGGATCTGCCAAAAGAAGAGCGCATTGAAGATATTCCGCGCTGTGAAGACCGGAAGACAAAAGAAAATGCCCCTTAAGCAAGGCTTTTCTCTCGATGAATAATTCCCTAACTTTTTCCTGGTTCATAAGAAATGAAATTTAAATTGCCCGGGCGCAAGAGATTATCATTTGATGGATTTAACGGCATTCAAAATTTTCTCAGCCGCCGCCCTAGGGTCTTTCGCCTCGATAATCGGACGACCGACCACGATAAAATCAATTCCCAAGGCCCCCGCCTCTTCCGGGGTCATGACTCGTTTTTGATCATGAATTTTTTCTCCCGCCGGGCGAATTCCCGGGGTGACGAATTTCGGGGAAAAATTTTTGAGAGTCCGGCGCAAAAATTCTACTTCGTGGCCGGAACAGACAATCGCATCCGCGCCGTTTTTAACGCCCAGATGCGCCCAATTCTTGACTAACGAAGGAAGACTGGCGCGTTCATGAAAAATGCGCACATCTTCTTTTCTAAAGCTAGTGAGAACGGAAACCCCCCACAACTTGGGCCGGGGGCTAATCGCCGCCGCCGCGCGAATCATTTCCGGGCCGCCGGACAAGTGAACGGAAATAGATTCCACTCCTAACTTACCGGCTTCTTTGACCGCGCCTGCCACCGTTTGGGGAATATCCAGAAGCTTTAAATCTAAAAACACCTTTCCGTCGTAGTGATGGACCATCTCAACGGCTTTTTTCCCTTCGGAAATAAAAAGCTTAAGCCCGATTTTGTAAAAGTGAACAGTCCCTTTTAAGTTTTTGAGTAAGACTTCTTCTTTTTTAAGGTCTCCCACATCCAAAGCGACAATGAGCTCGGTCATGGTTTCCTTTCGTACGGAATCTGGCCGTTCGCCAACAAATCTGGAAACGGCATTTTCTCGCCCATGCTCGGTCGGAGCCAACCATTTCTGACCGAATATAAATGAGGGAATGCCGCTTCCAAATTTCGTTTAAGAGAGCGGCCTTGCTTATGCTCGGTCATGAGACTCCGGTTCCCACCGCGGAAGAAAGATTTTCAAACCCGTTGGCTTTGAGCAATTCTTCAAGATCGCTTAATATCTCACGAACTACTCCCGGCCCACGGTAAACAAGCGCGGTATAAATTTGAATCAAGCTCGCTCCGGCTCTAATTTTCTCAAAAGCGTCCGCGCCCGAGAAAACGCCGCCGACTCCGATAATGGGAAGATGTCCTTGGGTCATTCTGTAGATTTTAGCGATTATTTGAGTCGAAATAAACCTGAGCGGCGCGCCGCTAAGCCCCCCAGACGTTTCTTGAACCTCCGGAGGAAGACCCGGTCTTTGAATTGTAGTGTTGGCGGCAATAATGCCGGAAGCTAATTTCAAAGCAATTTCACAAAGAGGTTCGAGACTTTTTTCTTCCAAATCCGGCGAAACTTTAATTAAAATCGGTTTTTTGTTTTTATTTTCGGCTTGAAGCGAGATTAAGATTCTCTCAAGATGTCGCCTCTCCTGCAAATCACGCAACCCCGTCGTATTTGGAGAGCTGACGTTTACGGCAAAATAATCTCCGTAGGGCTCCAAAATTTTAAAAGTCTCCGCATAGAGAGACGGAGCCTCTTCCGGAAGGGTTCCGGCATTGATTCCCAAATTAATTCCGCGCGGAATAGACGGAGATTTGAGTTTAAGCAGTCTCGCGGCGACCTTTGTGGCTCCTTCGCCGTTAAAACCCATCCGATTGATCAAAGCCTCAAATTCTGGAAGTCGAAAAAGACGAGGCTTGGGATTGCCTAATTGAGGTTTAAGGGTCACGGTTCCCGCCTCGACAAAGCCAAAACCCAAATGCGGCAAAAAATGGAGAAGACGCGCATTTTTGTCAAAACCGGCCGCTAAACCCAACGGATTCTCAAAATTCATTCCCAAGACATGGGAACCAAGAATAGCAGATTTTGGTCTTCTCCAAAGGAAGGAAGCGGCGGAAGAGAAAAACGGGAGATGAGGCGCCCATTCCGCCGAAAAAGAAACCCAGTCATGCGCTGTTTCCGCGTCCAATTGAGAAAGCACGGGAAAAAAAAAGCGTTCGTAAAAGTTAGGCATCGTTAAAGAGAATTTTTCCGCCTACGATGGTTGAGCGCACGCGACCCTTAAGACGCATTCCCGTAAAAGGACAATTGGAACTTTTAGAAGCAAATGGAGGCTTAACCCTCCATTCCTGAAGGGGATGAACCAGCGTCACATCAGCATCCGATCCCGCCTTGAGGCTTCCTTTCTTACGCAAACCTAATACTTTAGCCGGAGCGCAACTCATGCGTTCAGCTAATTGTTTTGGAGTTAAAATTTTTCGGTGAACTAAATTGGTTAAAGCCAATCCCAAAGAAGTCTCAAGCCCAATCACGCCAAAGGGCGCCTGAAAAATCCCTTTAGCTTTTCTTGATTTTCGGTGTGGGGCATGATCAGTCGCAATGACGTCCAAGGTTCCATCTTGAAGCCCCTCCTGAACCGCCGCGACATCTTCTTTAGATCTAAGCGGAGGGTTCATCTTGAAATTAGGATCGCAATCAGGAATATCCATTTCAGAAAGCGAAAAATGGTGCGGAGAAGCTTCCGCCGTCACCCAAACGCCGCGCGCTTTCGCCTCTCGAATCATTTGAACGCTGGTTTTGGAACTGACATGCGCAATATGAACATGGGCTCCGGTTAATTCCGCCAATAATAAATCGCGAGAGACCACGACCGTCTCGGAAGCCGCAGGAGCTCCCACAATCTTTTTTCTTCGCGCGGCATCGCCTTCGTTAAGAGGACGACCTTGACTGAGAGATAAATCTTCACAATGCGAAATGATAAAGGAACCCACCTCTCGCGACTTTTCCAAAGCCTTTCTCATCACGCCTGAATCCGTGACCGGACGGCCGTCATCGGTAAAGGCAAGCGCTCCACAATTATTAAGCGCCTTAAAATCGCTCAAAACCCTTCCTTCTAATTTTTTCGTAATCGCGGCGGCAAAAAAAACATGAGGACCGTTCATCTTTTTTAATCTTTTTTGAAGCGGATGCAAAATTTTTGGGCTATCTATCGGAGGATGAGTATTGGGCATCGCCAGAACCGTCGTCACCCCTCCGAAAAGAGCGGCGCGCGATCCCGTTTCCAGAGTCTCATCTTCTTCGCCCCCTGGCTCCCGAAAATGAACGTGCATATCGATAAGGCCCGGGAAAACCCACAAGCCTTCGGCATTAAAAATTTCGACGTTGGGAACCCGGTTTGGAAACTGACCAAATCTAAGAATAGATTTAACCCGCCCATTTTCAATGAGGATATCCCTTTTTCCCTCTAAGTTCTGGGATGGATCGATTAAATATCCGCCGGTCACGAGAAGACGTTTTAAGCTCATGTTCTTGATTCAATCAATTGTTCAAGGCTCTCTTCAAGATGAAACCATCATGATTTGAGAGAAGCGTCCTTTCTATATTAGAATTCTCCTATATGCGCGTTCCATTTGCTCTTCTCTGCGCTCTTTTAATTTGCGGCTTTCAAGGAGAAGCGCGCGCCTCCGACATGAAGGAGATGATGGGATATTTACTGGCTTCCTCTCTTCCCACGCAACCCCTGTCCTCGGGAGCCTTGGACGTTCAAGTCGCTCCGGGTTATGATGAGTATTCTCTCGCCAACAACTGCCTAGGCTGCGACGGCCAGACCAATTCGCAATGGACCATGAACGGGTTTGGCGCTTCCGCCTCCGCCGATTATGCCCTCAGCGACCACTGGGGAGTGGGACTTCTCGGCGGATACGGACAACTTTCCGGAATTGATTTTAGCGGAAATAGCGCTAACGCAAATGGAACTATCGCGAGCGCAGTCGTTATCTATGACCCTTTTTCAGGCGATAATTTTCGGATGCCCTTCATCGGAGGACTCGGATACCGCAACCTTATCGAAAATGACGCCGGAAATATGATTTACAATGCCCAAGGATTTTCTTACAGCGCGGGAATCGCGCCCCAGTTTAACACCGGCTTTCTCAGATGGACCCTTTTCGGATACATCGTCAGCGGAACGCCGAACGCCGAGACTCTTCAGGGATTATCCGGACTCAGCAGAAATTCCGCGGCCAATACCGCCGCCGGCGGAGGCATTACGGTCGCTTATAGGCCCTTGAAATTTTTAAGCTTTACCTATATCCCCTCCTGGGCGACCGAAGTGGGAAGCGGCGAAAAAAATAATGTTTACGTTTTTAGCTTCTCGCACCGGTTTTATCTTAAAAATAAGCCCGGTCAAAAAAAGAAATCCGCTGACTAGTGTTGTGTCCCGAAAATAACTGGACAATGGAAGGCCGATATTTGAGGGCAGTTCGAGGTGTGACGAGGGCGCAGGCCGAGGCCTGTAACCGAGGAACAACAAAGAAATGCCCCAAAGATGGGCCTTCCATTGTCCAGTTATTTTCGGGACACAACACTAGGCGGCCGCGCGAATTTTAGATAAGTCCTCGATGAGTTTGCCCGCCCAGGCGTATACGTTTTGCTCTTTAAGAGTTTGCCTCATCATCTTCATCCGTCTTTCTTGTTCTTCTTTGGGCATTTCTAAAGCGTAGCGAATAGAATCGGCCAATTGTTCCGCGTCATAGGGATTAACCAAAAGAGCATCACGCAGTTCCCGAGAGGCTCCGGTAAAACGGCTGAGAATGAGAACCCCCGCCTCATCATCCCTGGAGGCGACAAATTCTTTGGCTACCAAATTCATCCCATCATGCAAGGAGGTAACCAGGCAAATATCAGCAGCCCTGTAAAAAGGCGCTATTTCCTCATGACTATGGTGTTTCTCAATAAAAACAATCGGCTTCCAGGTTTTTTCTTCTTTGGTCTTAAATTTCCAGTTAATTCTTTCCGCCTCGGCTTCAAGCTCCATCGCGAGATCATGATAGCGCTTGATATGAGTGCGGCTGGGAGCCCCAATTTCGACCAGTGTAAACTTTCCCACATACTGGGGATACTTTTCCAAGAATCTCTCTACTCCATGAAAACGCTCGGCAATTCCCTTGGTGTAGTCGATACGGTCAACCCCGACCGCGAAAAAATCTCCCGCGATTCCCATTTCCTTGAGCAAGGTTTCCTTGGAAGGAAATTCCACCGGATGAGGATTATGCGGCAAGGGAAAAGCGATAGAGATGGGGTAAGGCTTAACCTGGGTCAAATGACCGTCTCTCTGGACGGCAAAACGCTCCCAATCAATGCGAGACTCAAGGCTCGCGTCCACGGTCTCCAGGAAATTATTGCAGTGAAACTGCGTGTGAAAGCCCATGAGATCGGCCCCCAACATTCCATGCAGGATATCTCTTTGCCAAGGACATATTCCGAAAGCCTCGGGGTTCGGCCAAGGGATATGCCAGAAAATGGCGATGCGGGCATCCGGGCGAGCCTCTTTAATCATTCTGGGGAGTAAAGCAAAATGATAGTCCTGAATCAAAACAACCGGCTCGGAAGAAGATTCCATTTCTACTCAAAGAGATTGGGCAAATCTTTCATTGACGTCTTTGTATTGTTTCCAATCTTCCGCGCGAAAAATAGGGCGGGTGTGCGCGATATGACACAAGGGCCAGAGACCTTCGTTTGAAAACCCGTAATAATATCCCTCTTCTTCCTCTTTACTCAACCAAAGTCTTTTAAGCGTGTATTGCGAAGATTCAGGCGGAACAGAAATTTTTCCTTGTTCATCGGAAGTTTCCTTATCCGCATCTCCCGAGGCTTGGGCCAACCATAAGCCGCCACAGGCAAGCAAAATAGGCTCAATTCCAGTGACCAATCCGCTGGCCGGGGTAACGACCTCTATTTTGCGTCCACGCCGGACATGCATATACGGCTCCCGGTTAGCGACCACAAAAAGAGGCTTGGAGCCGAGCTTATTTTTAACATGCTCCCGCAAGAGTTCCGGAGTCCATATCGATTCCGCGTTTTGCCTGAGTTTGGCTTCGGTTTCCGCCGCTTTCCGCGCGGAAATGAGGCTACGGGCTAAACTTTCAGCTTCCGAAGCCAGAGGCGTAAAAAGGCTTGAGGGAACCGCCGGAGGTTCTGAGGAGTCTTCCGTCCTTAAACGCCTCATCCATTCCGCCATTTGCGTAATGGGAGCTTTTAAATTCCACCGAATAATCCACAAACTGATGAGCGAAATCAAGAAAGCGTTGAACAAAAGCCTAAAAAACGTATGCCGCCACATATCCAGCAATTTCTCTTTAATAAAAGAAGCGTCATGAACTAGAATCAAACTTCCCAAGACGGAATTATGGAAAACGATGGGGGCGGCGTAAACATGGCGGAGTTTACCGTCTACCGAAATCACCAAGGTTTTAGCCACGGTCAAGGCCGGAACATCGACTTGGCCTAAGAGAAACTGGACTGATTTTTTAAGACGCGGGGTATAAGCCAAGGGTACATCGTTTTCGTTAAGAACGACCATGCCGATTAAGCGTTTGCGATTGCCGAATTTTCGCACCATCGCCTCAAGGCGTCTCTTATTATTTTTCTCAAGCGCCGGAGCTGAAATTTCCTGAAGAGTTTCGGAAAGTATCTCGGCACGGCTGTTAAGTTCCCTCAAGAGACGATTTTTTTCCTGCTGGGTTTGAAGATAGGTCGAACCGGCGGTCACCAGGGTCGCCGCTAAAACCAAGGCTGAAACAAGCTTAAAAGTAATCCGAATCACAAATAAAAGTCCTTAAAATTTTAATCTTAAGAAAAAATTTTGGGCTACAAGCGATGGCGATAATGATGGGGTCTATGGCGTGAATGTCTGACCCAAGCATAATAGCGTCTGTGGTAACGACGCCTTGCGGGAGCCAAGCCGCCATAATAGCGATAGGTCAACCGCCCGATATTAATGATAAATTGCTTCGCCGGGCGATAAGCGCGGTTGTGTCCCGTCAAAACAGCCAGGATAAAATCTCCTTTCGGAGTTAAAATGATGGCGGAATCATGGCACGCGCGCCTTTCAAGGCCAGTCTTATGAGCAATCTCCCATCCCGCCGGAAGAGCTTTCGCCAGACGGGATCGCACGGGCTTTCTCAGAAGCAAATAATCCATCATCAGCCGGCTTGAGGTCGTGTCAATCATCTGGCCTTGATAAATCTTACGGAGAATCATGGCCATTTCCGAAACGGTGGTATAATTTTCCCTGGCGACATAACCGCTTCTCAAACTCATGCCTTGCCGATGAATTTGAGTATGAACAAGCCCCGCACGGGGGAGTTGACTTTGAATATAGGGAATTCCCCCCACCGCTTCAATCAGCATATTCGCCGCGGTATTATCGGATTCTCGAATCATGTGGTCCAAAAGCTGTGAAACCGTGAGTCTCGTTCCGTCCGGCTGCCATTTAAGAGTTCCGGAACCGCCGACCCGGTTATGGCGGTGAAGCACCATCGTCTGACTGAGAGATAACTCTCCAGAATGGATTCTACTGAAAACAGCAATCATGATGGGAAGTTTTATGAGGCTCGCCGCCGGAAAAAGCTCGTTAGGATGATAGCTCCAAGTCTGTCCTGTTTTGAGATCCTGAAGATAAATCGCGACATTCCCACGGTGATGGGAAACCATTTTTTTTAAATGTTCGGTCAGCTGGGCCCACGCCTCGGGCGTTATTGCAGACAAAGAAGCCCCTGGAACCCGAACGCCTGAAGATGCGGGTAAAGCCGATGAACTGGAAGAAACCGCGTCCCGGAGCGGGAAATCATTCGGAGAGTGAGACGGGCTTGAATCTCCCCAAGAGACGTCTTGTCCTAAAAAATAGCCGCCCGCCGTAAGACAACAGGCGAACACAATCAGCGTTCGACGAATATTCCAAGAAGGATGCGTGAGGGAACTCATTCCAGTCTTAAGGATAACAGACAAACTATTTTTGCGCAAGGCTTTTCTCATGACTAAACTTGAGCGGAACGCTGGTCTGAGAAAGACAATTTATCGCCCGCCGAGTCCACCTCAACATAAATAGTCGAACCCGCCTTGAATTTCTTGCGAAGAATATCTTCCGCCAGAACGTCTTCCACCATACGCTGAATGGTCCGGTGAAGAGGCCTGGCGCCAGAATTGGCGTCGAAACCGTTTTTGACGAGAAATCTTTCGCTTTCCGGCGTAAATTCAATCTTAAACCCTTGGGTTTCAACCTTAGAACGCACCTGCCCCAGCATAAGTTTTACGATCTCGGTCATCTCGTCTTCCCCAAGAGGATGAAACACGATAATCTCATTGACGCGGTTAATGAACTCGGGGTTAAAGGTCTGCTTCACCTCATCCATCACGGTATCGCGCATCTTCTGATAATCCTTGGCCTCGGCGTCGTTGGCCGCGACAAAACCAAGGGATTTTCCGCGCGTAATCAGCCGCGCACCGACGTTGGAGGTCATAATCAGAACCGTATTTTTAAAGCTCACCTTGTGTCCCAAGTTATCGCTCAAGATTCCGTCGTCCATAACCTGAAGCAAGATATTGAAAATATCGGAATGGGCTTTTTCGATTTCATCGAGCAAGACCACGGAATAAGGTTTACGGCGAACCGCTTCGGTCAACTGTCCCCCTTCCTCATAGCCGACATATCCCGGAGGCGCCCCGATGAGTCTTGAGACGGCGAATTTTTCCATGTATTCAGACATATCAATGCGAATCATGGCCTCTTCGTTTCCGAACATAAACTCCGCCAAGGTGCGGGCGAGTTCAGTTTTTCCGACTCCCGTCGGCCCCAAGAACAAGAATGAGCCAATGGGTCTTTTTGCGTCCTTAAGCCCCGCTCGAGCCCGGCGAATGGCTTGAGAAATAACCTTAATGGCTTCTTCCTGCCCGATCACGCGCTTATGCAAAGCCTCTTCCATGTGGACCAATTTCTCAGTCTCGGACTCCGTCAAATTCGTCACGGGAACGCCGGTCCAGCGAGAGACGACATTGGCGATATCTTCAGCGCTAATTGTGGGAACAAGTTCTTCCCGTTTCTCCCGCCATTTTTTCTTGGAATCCTCCAAGGCCTTGCGAAGTTCTTTTTCTTTATCGCGAAGCCGCGCGGCTTTTTCATATTCTTGATTGGAGATGGCGCCCGATTTGTCCCGGACGACGGCCTCGATTTCCGCCTCGCGCTCCTTGAATTCCGGCGGCATCTGAGTCGTCTTAAGCCGCGCGCGAGAACCCGCCTCGTCAATCAAGTCAATGGCTTTATCCGGCAAAAAGCGTTCGGAAATATATCGATCCGCCAATTCCGCAGCCGCACGAAGCGCTTCGTCTGAATATTTAATTTTGTGATGGGACTCGTATTTATCCTTAAGACCCTGAAGGATTAAAATTGTATCGTCTACCGAAGGCGGATCGACGACAACCGGCTGAAAGCGCCTTTCCAAAGCCGCGTCATGCTCAATATATTTTCGGTATTCATCTAAAGTCGTCGCGCCGATGCACTGAAGCTCTCCTCTCGACAGCGCGGGCTTAATCATGTTGGAGGCGTCAATCGCCCCTTCGGCGGCGCCAGCCCCAATCACCGTATGAAGTTCATCAATGAACAAAACGACGGAGTTTTTCGAGCGGCGAATTTCTTCAATAATATTTTTAAGCCTTTGCTCAAATTCTCCCCGGTATTTGGTCCCGGCCACAACCAAGGCCAAATCCAAGGTTAAAACGCGCTTACCGGCTAAAATTTCAGGAATGTCTCCGGCGGCAATTTTCTGGGCCAAGCCCTCGACAATCGCGGTCTTTCCAACCCCGGGATCCCCGATTAAAACGGGATTATTTTTTGTGCGGCGAGCGAGAATTTGAATCATCCGCTCAATTTCATCGGCCCGGCCAATCACGGGATCTAATTTTCCTTCCCGGGCCATGATCGTCAAATCGCGGCCAAACTCATCTAAAGTCGGAGTTTTTGATTTCGCTTTGGGGCCTCCTGGAGACGGCGCCGTTCCGCCAGAGCCGCTGGATTGAGAGCCCTGTCCTTCGCCCAATAAGTTCAAAACCTCTTCGCGAACCACTTCTAAACGAAGACCCAAATTTTCCAAAACGCGCGCGGCCACGCCTTCCTCTTCTCGAATGAGCCCCAACAACAAGTGTTCGGTGCCGACATAGGAATGACCCATGTGCTGAGCCTCTTCAACCGCATATTCCAAAACTTTCTTGGCCCGAGGCGTAAAGGGAATCTCGCCCAAAAGCATGACATTGTCTCCGGTACCGACAATTTTTTCAATCTCGCTTCTGACTCGTCTTAAATCAACCCCCAAATTAGCCAACACCTGGGCCGCAACGCCTTCACCTAAAGCGATGAGACCCAGCAAAATATGCTCGGTGCCGACATAATCATGATTGAGGCGTTTGGCTTCTTCTTGAGCGATCAGGATAACCCGCTGCGCTCTTTCCGTGAAACGATTAGACATAGATTAAGCTCCGTTTTTTAGATTGACGACCCCTTCGCCTCGAACTCCTAGGTTATATTATAAGGAATACTCATTGCAAATCTGTTAAACCCTGGGCGACAAAGCGACGATCTGCGCCCAGAACTCCCCCACGCCACGATAGCGTTTTTCCGGATCAGGGTCGAGAGCTTTGTCGAGAATTTCATCCAAACCTGGCGGAAGCCCGGAAATCCCCAAGGAAGACAATTTCAAATGCTGACCCTGAACCTTGTGGACTAAAAAAGCGTTTCCCTCTCCTTCAAACGGCAACCTTCCGCTCAGCATCTCAAAGAAGCAAACCCCTAGGGAAAAAATATCGGACTCGCGGCGAATTTGTTGACCATCGGCTTCGGGGGCCATATAGATGGGAGTGCCGGCCAAGGCATTCACCTGCGTCTTGACCAAGGTGCTTTTGGCCTGGCCCGCCACTCCAAAATCCATCACCTTGACGACGTTCCCTTCCCCCAGCATGATATTGGAAGGCTTAATGTCTCGGTGAACGACGCCTTGCCTGTGCGCATAATCGACAGCGCGGCAAACCGAATGAAAAATTCGGCTGGCGGTCGCAAAATCAAGCCGCTCTCTTTCTTTAATCGTCTGTTGAAGCGTTTTTCCCTTGACTAATTCAAACACAAGATAAAGGTCCATCCCCTCTTCGACGATGGAGTAGATTTCAACGATGTTCTCGTGACGGAGCCTGGCAACGAGGCGAGCCTCGGTAATAAAACGTTTTCTTTCCTCTGAATCGCCCTTGATTTCATCCCGTAGTTTTTTAACCGCGACTTTTCTCTCCAGGAATCGGTCACGAGCCTCATAGACCACCCCCATTCCGCCTTCGCCGACGCGAGCGATTTTTTCATAGCGAGACCAAAAATCCCCCGCGCGAACTAGTTTGGAAGACGGCTTTTTCGAAACTTCCGAACGGTAAAAAATGATATGTAAAACTCCTAAAGCGACGAGAATTCCTCCAATTATCGACAAAACAAAAAGGCTTAAAAATGTTTTTTCTTTCCACCAGCCGGATAAGGCGTGACGGGAAACCCCCGTTCCAGGATCCATAAACAGAGGCAAGAGGCCCGACGGCCCGGCCTTCAAAGCATCGGCATAAATGTCTTTAAAACGGGCATCTAACGACGCCGCCTGAGATAAAGCGGCAAGCGCCCCATTTGCGTCTCCCAAACCCGCCAGCGCAAAAGCGCGATTCTCATAGCCAAAAGCATCGGACGGATTTTTAGAAAGAACAAAGCCGGAATCCGAAAGACCTTCCCGATATTTTTTGAGCTTATTAAAAGCCCAAGCCCGCGTGTCTAAGGCGACCGGATTTCCCGGCGCGAGCCCCAAAGCGAAACTAGAATCATAAATGGCGTCTGCATATTTCCGAACGCGGATTTCCGCAATCGCTCGGTCGTTCCATGCCTCGGCCGAGGCGGGGTTTAAGCGAATGGCTCGGTTTAGAATTTGAATCGCCTGTCCGTCATGATTTTGGGCCATCAGGTCCTTCGATTCCCGAATGAGTTCAAAGGAACGCTGAAGCTCATCAGGAGTAGGCGCACTTGTCTGAACGGGAGCGGCTTGAGCGCATAGCGCCGCAAGTAAAACCGCTGAAATAGAAAAGAGCCCCATGATTTAACGCGAAGCCGGAACCGCAGTTCCTCCCGGCCCATCGGTTAAGGGAACGAAGGTGTTGACCAGGACATCGAAGGCCGAACGATAAGCGCGGTATCCCGCGTGAGTCGCGGGATAGATTAAGACAAAAAACCCCGATTCCATGGGAATCACGACATAAGCATGTTCTCTCAGATTCACCAATTGCCCTGTCTGGACGTCTTTGGACCCGCCCCAGGGCGTATTCTGCGGAATCGGAGTAGGAGACAAAACCCTAAAATATTTCGCCGTGCGATTTCCTTTCAACAAAATGTCCTGAACCGGGTCCATCATAATCGGCTTAGGACCATAAACATCCTTGAGCATCTGTTGGATAAAATCATCCGCATCGGCGTAAATTTCGATTTCTCCATTTCTAAGAAGATGCGGAGCATAGTCGGAATACCAGCGAATGCTGAAGCTGGGGATTCCTAAATAAAAACGCCCATCGAAAGGGCCCAGAAAATCCGTGTTCTCATAATGATTCCCTTCTTGGTCGGTAATCACGTTCCACCCCCAGGGGACCAGGCACTTAAAATCCCGGTGGATGCCGGTATAGGAAACGTATTTGGGCGGGCCGCAGGAAGAAAGTAAAAAAAAGAACGAAAAGTAGAGGAGAGAACGGAAAGTAAAAGAAGGAACGGAAAGAAACGGAAAGAAACAGCGAGAAACGGAAGACGACGGAATTTCGCTGCCTTCTGTTTCTTTCTTTTGCTTTCCGCTGCTCTCATTTACTCTCATTTTCTTTTCGTTCTTTCCGTTTCGGCCACGAAAGAAATATAACAGGAAGACTTCATTTTGTCGAGACCCTGTTTAATCTTCTTGACCACGATATCCTTTCCGCCCCAAGAAGTTGACCGTAACCGTCGCCATGGGCGAATAGGTTTTAGGGTAATTGGCCTGCTCAATCGGCCAAGTCATTCCCGCCCCCCAAGTCACCGCGTAGGAATCATTGTTGGGCCAAGTCATCTCAAGACCCGCATCCCCCCATAAATAGGACCAAGAAGGAGCATCAGCGCTGCCGTAAAATAAACTCTGCCCGGATTGAGATTGACCCGAAACCTCAAGAATATATCCCAATCCCCATTGATCGTTAAAAACTTGTTCCAAGCACAAACTATAATTGAGTAAATTTCCGTTTACGACTTGCATCGGGTGAAGGGCTGACTGAATCCCATTGTTAAAACCAAATCCGGTTTCAACCGAGGTCGGATTTTCCACATAGTCTCCAACCTGGGCGTAAAGAGAAAACGGCTTAAAACGTTTACGCATGACCAATTGAACGGATTCATCAAAAGTCCCCGAACCGGTTTGATCCGCTCCGTTTAAACTCGCATTGAGGTTTTGATATTGACCTGTCGGCAAGACAAATAAAGCCTCCAGAGAAACAGCAGGGCGCGCCCAGAAATGGTAGGTATCGGCGTCTTCGAAAATTTCTCGCTTAAACCAGATCGTCGTATCTCCAACCCCGGAAGCATTAGTTCCAGGAAGCTGATTTTCAACCAAGGGAATGGAAATGGAAAAATCCCACCCCTGACCGACGCCCAAGTCCAACCTTTGCGGCATAAACAAGCTCGTCATGTGTTGGTTAGGTCTTTGCTGGTCATAGACCCAGGGCTCAACAAAATCAGACCCCAACGGTTCGGCCTCCGCTGTTCCGGTATAAAAAGGCCCGCTCGTCGCCGGTCCCCAGCGATTATCCCCTCCATCATCGGACCAAACCCGCGCGACTAAACACAAGAGCAGGGCATTAAGGCCCAAAATGCGAAAGATTTTCATATAAGTTGTATTTTATCAGTTTATAAAATATTTGATTTTCGTCCTCCAAGACCGCTATCATTTAACTTCGATGGCTGAAATTCACGCGCAAAACCATGGTTTTCGCAGGCCCTTGGGACTTGCTCTCTCCGGGGGTGGAGCGTTGGGTAGCTGGCAAGCTGGGGTTTTGTCAGCGCTTGAAAAAAAATTTAGACTTTCTTTTGATTCGATTGCTTGTTTTAGCGCCGGGGCCTTAAACGGCGCCGCTTTTGCGCTCGGAATGATTGATACCGCGCTTGAACGCTGGGAAAAAATAAAGGAAAACAAAATTCTCAAATTTTCCCCACACCTGTTCCCTCTTTCCATTTTTTCAAATGCCCCCATTTTCTCTAACGCCAATTACGCCTTAGATGAAGAAAAGGCGCGAAAAAGCTTGCGCTCAAAATTAACTGTTCTCAGTTTATCGAAAGACCGTCAAAAAAGAGTCGAGAAAATTTTTGAGCCCAACGGCGGACGCTGGGACGGGCCCCTGGCTTCTTGGCTCGTCGCCAGTTCTTCCATCCCCGTTATTTTCCCACCCGTCAAACTCTCGCATCAAGGCCAGGAAGATTTCTTTATCGACGCCGGAGTCTCTTCGCCGGAACCGATGAGTTTTAAAGCCCTTGCCGGATGCCAGGACATCATCGTCCTGGAAATGATTCGCGCCGATGAGGCCCTTCGCAGTCCGAAAGGATTTCTAAGGAGAATCGATCATGCGAACCGGTTGGAGGTGCGCGGGTTTATAGACGAAGGAATCCGCTCTCTTCAAGAGCTTTCTCCAAGGCCAAGAATTTTCCGTCTCGACCCCTCCGAGACCCTGGAATTTGGAATGCTTGAGTTTACCTCTCCCAAGATATTAGAAGCGATTCGCCTCGGCGAAAAAGACGCGGAAACCCTTGTTCAAAAAGCCGAAAATTTTATCGCCGGCTCAATAGACTGACAAAATCTTCGTTTTATTAGAGGAAGCGAAAAACCGTCATCGCCGTCATCATCAAGGCGAAACCTGCCAAAACGTTTCTCCCGAGGCTGTCAAAGCGGCGTTCCATCTCGCTTCCCATCTGGTCAAATTTTTGGTCTATTCCCTTAAACCGACCATTCATCTCATGAGCGAGTTCATCGAACTTTCGATCGACCTCTTTGAATCGCCCGTTCATTTCGTTGTTGATTTGGTCGAATCTTTGGTTGACCTGCTCGAACTTCTGGTTAACCTGCTCAAACTTCTGATTGACTTGATCGAACTTTTGGTCCATTTCCTTGAAGCGTTGATCCACTTCCTTAAACTGAAGCCGGATATGGCCGAATTCGCCAGTTACGCTTTCTTCCAGGTGCGCGATATGGTTGAACTGGGTCTTGAGCATGAGAGGAATAGCCTTGTCATCGGAGAGAACCCCGTTTTTGGTGATTTCCTCCTCCGCTTCCTTGACCTTTCGGTCTATGCCTCTTCCCCATAAAGTTCTTAAGGATGGCATTGTCCCGACCTTAAGATTATGAGGCAAGGGACTAAAAACGTCATGAATATTCGCATCGCCGTGTCTTTCTCGAACATATCCGTCTCCTTATTTTAACAGTTTCCCGACGCTCGCGCCAGGGGCCCTGGCGTCCTGAATTCATCCATTATTCATACGGATTAGGGGCTTAAAAAGTTCCCTCATCAGAGAGGCAAGATTGTATAATGAAGGAAAGTTAAACGGGGTATAGCTCAATTGGCAGAGCGCCTGGTTTGGGACCAGGAGGTTCTCAGTTCAAGCCTGAGTACCCCGATCCTTTTCTCGCCCGCGTCTTTCACGGCGTTCTTTTTGTTTGCGGATTTTTTGAATGGCCTTGAGTTTTTCCGAAGTCTCCGGAGAAACCCGCATCTCGATTTGGTCCACCAATTCTCTTAGGGCTAAGAAGCGGTTTAAGGAACGTTTGCGTTCCCTCTGAACCCGAACTGAAATTTCAAGTGGTGGATAAAACAACTGAACGCAGTTTGAGGTTTTGTTGATTTTTTGCCCGCCCTTTCCGCCGCCGCGAACGAAATTTTCCTCGATTTTTTGAACGTCGATTCCCAAGCATTTTATTTTTTCAAGGAGGGCTTTTTGCTTGGATTCAGAAACGTCAAAACGCTCGTTGAGATTCAATTACTTATCGGAACAGACAACCGCGCGCAGAAACTCCCGGTTAAGCCGAGCGATATTGGAAACCTTGATTTCCTTGGGACAGGCCGCCTCGCAGGCATATTCATTCGCGCAGTGGCCAAAGCCCTCTTTATCCATCTGAGCCCGCATATTCAAAACGCGCTCGTCTCTTTCTGGAATTCCCTGGGGCATCAAGGCCAAATGAGAAATTTTAGCCGCGACAAAAAGCATCGCCGCCGCATTCGGACAAGCCGCAACGCAAGCCCCGCAACCGATGCAAGCCGCCGCGTCCATCGCCTTGTCGGCGGTTTTTTTGGGAATCAGAATTGCGTTCGCATCCGGCGCGTTACCGGTATTGACCGAGACAAAACCG
>DAHXMM010000031.1:0-80017 GCA_027371715.1 Elusimicrobiota bacterium
CATAAAAAATAGAATAGAACTGACTGCTGCGGTCACCCCAATCATCAGTTTGCTGGTGCCCACGGCCGCTTTCATGGGAACATTCATGTAACGGTTCATCGCGGAGACTTTAAGAACCCCGCCCCCCACGCCCAAGAGCCCCGAGGCCAAACCCGCCAAGTAGGAAATAGCGGCCCCTATGGGAGCGTTGGTGATGGTGTAAGCGACGGTTTTCTGCGCGGCCTCGTCATAATAATCACCTTTTAAATTCAGATAAGCCGACAGGCGGTCTTGCTTGACATCGGCGTAATTGCCGGCGGCGATGCGGTGATCATCCACGTTTCGGGTGATGAACGCGGTATAGGCCATATAGGCGAGCATGAGAGAAAAGATAATGAGCATGACCCACTCTCTAAGGTAAAGGGCTAAAAGGCTGCCCGACAAGGCGCCGATTGTAGTCGCGATTTCAAGAAACATCGCCAAATGAAGGTTGGTGATTCTTTGATCGACATAAGAGGAGCCTCCGGCATTGGAGGTCGCGATGACGCTGACAATGGAAGCGGCCACCGCGATTTTAACAGGCAGGTGAAACATAAGGACCATAATCGGGACGATGAAGACGCCGCCTCCGACACCCAATAGAGCCCCGAAAAACCCGGCAAAACAAGCCGCGCCTAAAAGCGAGAAAACAAAACGCCAAGAATAAAGCATAAAGAGTTAGGGACTGTTCCCAACTCTTCTAGAGTAGCAAATTAAAAGTTGTTATACTTGTTTTATGGATGAAAAACGCGCCGCGTTTTGGGGTTGGCCCATTCTTTTTTTATTTTTAGGCTCTTCTCCTAAACCTGCTCCTCAACCCGCAAAACCCAATCTTCCGGATCTTTATTTCAGTAAAATCGCGACGGGGCGCTTGCCTGATAAAAAATTCGACTGCAAAACCGACACGGTCTACGCTTTCTTAAGGCTCCCAAAAAAAATTTACGGGAAGCATAGTTTCTGGTTTTATTGGACGCGCCCGGATGGAACGCTCCAGGATTCGACAAAACTCTACGTCCCGAATATTCCTCCGGGGCAAAGGCATTTTCCGGCTTATCTCACTTTTCATGTTCCCGATGCCGATGTTGTAGACATTTTCTTCGCCTCGGGAGAAGACCCGGGCGAGGAATTTTCCGGGCATTGGAAGGCGAAAGCGGTTTTGGACGGGAAAACCGTTCTTAAAGGCTCTTTTGACGTCGCTTGCCCCTGAACGGGGTCAATCATAAATTCACTTGTGTCCAGTAAAAAGCCTGGAATATTTTTTGCCTTACTGAGCAAGGCTTTGATATAATAATGAAGATATTAAATGGGTTCCTGCCTATTCTGTAAAATAGCCGCGAAAGAGATTCCTTCGCAACTTATTTTTGAAGATGAGCGGAGCCTTGTATTTAAAGATATTAGCCCTAAGGCTCCCACGCATGTTTTGGTTGTTCCTAAAAGACATATCGCGAGTCTTTCGGATTCGACAGATGAAGACAAAGATTTATTGGGGCATTTGCAAAGAGTGGCGGCTCAAGTTGCCGCGACCTTAAAATTAGAGTCGTTTCGATTGGTGACTAATAATGGACGCGGCGCCGGCCAAACCGTCGACCATTTGCACTATCATTTAATGGGCGGGCGCACGATGCAGTGGCCGCCGGGTTGATTGAAAAAAAGGGGGTGAATGTTCATGGTTTTTGTTAAGTTGCGCGAAGGAGAAGGCGTTGACGACGCGTTGCGGCGTTTTAAGCGTGAGTGCGAAAAAAACGGAGTTCTTCGCGAAATCAAGCGCCGGGAATTCTATCTGCCCCCTTCCTTAAAAAGGAAAATGAAGGCGGCTGAATCAAGACGAAAAATGATGCGTTCCAGACGTCGAAAGACGGTTTAAACTAAGGAGGCAAGGTGGGCGTTGCAGGAGATACGGTTGAGGCGATTCGCTTAAAGCTCGATATTGCCGATGTCGTTTCCGACTATGTCCCGAACCTTCAGCGTTCTGGAAAGAACCTGAAGGGGCTTTGCCCTTTCCATAACGAAAAAACCCCCTCTTTTATCGTCAGCTCCGAAAGGCAGACGTTTCACTGCTTCGGCTGCGGAGAAGGGGGGGACGCTTTTTCTTTTGTCATGAAAGCCGAGAATTTGACTTTCCCGGAAGCCATCGAAAAATTGGCCGCCAAGGCGGGCGTGCCCTTGGTCCAAATAGAAAAAAGAGATCAGCGTTACGAAGAAAAGATGGGTTTGAAAGCGGTTTTGGATTTCGCATCCTCTTTTTATCACGGGGAGCTTCTCCGTTCGCCCGCGGCGGAACACGCTCGGCGCTATCTCGCCGGTCGCAAGGCTTCAAAAGAGTCCTTGGAGCGCTTTCAATTAGGTTTTGTGCCCGATTCAAGCGTTTTCCTGGAGGCGGCCAGAAAAAAAGGGTTTTCCGAATCGCATCTTGTTTCCGCGGGGGTTGCCGTTAAAATCGGCGGGCGTTTAAGGCCTTCTTTTTTCGGGCGGATTCTTTTTCCTATCAGGGATTCCCGAGGGAGCGTGGTCGGTTTTGGCGGACGGGTGTTAAATTCTGAAATTCAGCCGAAGTATCTTAATTCCGCGGAATCGCTTCTCTTTTCCAAGAGCCGCATTCTTTATGGAATTTTTGAGGGTTTGTCTTCCATTCGTTCAAACCGGGAAATTGTTCTGATGGAAGGATACTTGGACGTTTTAATGGCGCATCAGTATGGAATTGAATCTGCCGTCGCTCCTTTGGGAACGGCGATTACTTCCGAACACGCTAAAACCATTAAGCGTTACGGGGCGAAAACCGTCATCGCTTTTGACCCGGATTCGGCTGGGCGCTCGGCGGCTTTGCGCTCGGCTGAGATTTTGCTTCCCGAGGACATCGACGTTCGCATCGCCGTTTTGCCGGGAGACAAAGACCCTGATGAAATCTTAATTGAAAAAGGCGCTTCGGCTTTGAAGGCTCTTTTGGATAAGGCCCTAGATCCGGCGGCTTTTAAGACGGAAATCCTTCTCGCGGGGCATCAAGGGCCTTTGTCTTCATCAAAGAAATCCGAGATTGCCCATGAAGTGTTCGCCTTGATCTCAAAAACTTCGGATGAGGTTTTGCGCTCCGAATGGTTGCGCGCGTTGTCCCAGAAACTTCAGATTCCGGAAGATTCCTTACGGGTGGAATTTAAGAAAGAGACGGATAAAAAATTTCGCTTTCGACGTCCTTATCAATCCAATGAAAGAAACCTGGAAGTAAAGACGAACGCGCTAAAAATCGAAGCGAGCCCGTTTGAGAGACAAGTTCTTTGCCTGATGATGAAAAATCCATCCTTGGCTTCAATTGCCGATGACACGCATTTTCGCTCGCCGGACGCCCGGGCTACTTGGCAGGCGCTTCTTTCGGCCCAAGCCCATCTTCCGGGTTGGCCGGCGCGCGTATTGGAAAATGCGGGTCCGGCCAAGGCCTTGGCTTCGGAGCTTCTCATGATTGCGGAAAGCATAGAAGGAGAAGATCCTAAACAGGAACTAAACCGAATTTTCACGCGTCAACGTCTTGAAGAAAGGCTTCAGGAGCTTGAGGGGCGCATTCATTCTCAAAAAGACGGCGAGTTGCACCCGGAGTTAAGACTGGAATATCAGAAAGTACTGTGTGAACTAAAAGGGAGCAGGTAATTATGGCTATTCATGCGAGTCAAGCGGTAAAAAATCTAATCGAAATGGGAAAAAACCACGGGTATCTGACGCTCGATGAAATTAATAGAACCCTGGGCCCCGCCAATATCAGCTCGGAAGAGGTGGACGATTTGATGTCCACATTGGAAGATTTGGGAATTGAGGTCGTGGACAAGAAAAAATCTCTTCCCGATTCGACTCCCGAAAGAGAGCGTTTTAGTGAGGAGTGGACTTCTTCATCGGATGTTTCCAACTCGATTCGCATGTATCTTTCCGAAATGGGGCGCGTCCCGCTACTCAGTCGTGAGGAAGAAGTAACCTTGGCCAGAAACGTTCGGGAAAGAGAAAGAGAGCTTCGGCTTTTGGTTTTGGAGTCGCCGGTCGCGATGCGGGAAATCCGCAGTTGGGAAACTTTGATTGAGCAAGAAGAGATGACCCCCAAAGAACTGATGCCTCGGGGGCGGAAGACTGATTCGGAACTCGCGGGAATGAAAAAGAAAATGAAAACCGTTTCCCGCTTTATCGCGGAATCAGAAAAAGTGATGGCGGGCCTGCGTTCCCGTCTAAATAATCCTAATCTCAAGGAAAAAGACAGAATTGAGATTAATAAAGCCATCGAAAAAAGAAACAAGGCCGTCATCGAAAAAATTTTGAGTCTTGATCTAAATCAGGACAAAATCAAGCGCTTGACCAATAAGGTTAAAAACCTGGCCTCTAAAATTCGAGAATGCCACGATGAAATCGAACGCTATAAAAAAAGATACGGCGCGAGTTTTGAGGAACTTCAGCATTACTTTCAACAAATTAAAAGCGGGAAGATGACGGAAGCCGCTTTTAAGGCGAAAACCGGATACGCACCTTCGGCGGTGGAAGCCGCGCTTGAGAATATGGGCGCTGTGGTTGAACGCCTTCAGCGCATTCAAAACACGCTTCCCATTCCCGTGGAGAGATTTTTGGAATTAGACGATAAAATCGTTCGCCTAGAAGAGACGATTTTGACCGATAAGCTAAAACTCATCAAAGCCAATTTGAGGCTGGTCGTCTCCATCGCCAAAAAACACGTGAACTCAAACCTCGAACTTTCGGATTTGTTTCAGGAAGGCGGTTTGGGACTCATGAAGGCAGTCGAGAAATTTGAATACAAGCGCGGCTTTAAGTTCTCAACCTACGCCACTTGGTGGATTCGGCAATCCATCAATCGCGCGATTGCCGATCAGGCGCGCACCATTCGTATTCCGGTCCACATGAAGGAATTAATTTCCAAATTGACCAAGGTTTCCAGAAAATACCGCCAGGAGTATGGACGGGAGCCCACCATTGAAGAGTATTCAAAGTCCATGCACCTGTCTATGGATAAAGTAAAAAACGTTCTTAAAATCATGCAGGAGCCGGTGTCTTTGTCTACTCCGGTTGGAGAAGAGGACGACTCTTACTTGGAAGAATTTTTAGAGGATAAGAGTAGCCACCCCGCCTCATATTCAGCGGCTTCTTTTCTGCGAAAGAAAGAAATCGAGCAGGTTTTGGCGACTTTAAGCGACCGGGAAGCCAAAATTGTCAAACTGCGTTTTGGAATTGACACGGGATACCCTCGAACTCTTGAAGAAGTGGGACGCTTATTCCGCGTGACCCGCGAGCGCGTGCGGCAGATCGAGGCCAAGGCCATCCGCAAGCTTCGCCATCCTTCTCGGAGTAAACTTTTAAAGGACTACATGGAATAACCTTGAAAAAATATCTCCTGCCTTTGATTGTTTTTTTGGCTCTCGCGGGTTGGATTTATTTTGAGAAGTTTATTTTGCCTTCTTTGCCGGCTTGGCAGGGAAAGGTGATGGGACGGGAAATAGGGAAAATTATCGCGGCAAGAATGGTTCCAAAGCCTCAAAATAATCCGAATCCGCCCCTGGAACACGCGGTTCCCTTGGCTCCGCGGGTGAGTTTTTCCGGAAAAAATCCCGAGCCCGTGTCCGCTTCTCCGGAAGCTCCTCCAGCTCCTTCCAATTAATCTAAAAGCGCGCGGCGCAAAAAACCGTTGGCGGCGGAAAGTTTTCGCCGCGCTTGGACCAGGTTCAAATTCTTCTGGATCATGAGAATCGCGAGTTTGGCGTTTCCCCGAGCCTTTTTGAGAAATTCTTCCGAGATTTTAGGCGAGGTTTTCGTGATTTCCGAGACGATGCGAACGGCTCTTAATTTGAGTTTTCGAGAAATTGGTTTTAAATCCACCATCCAAGGGCCGTAGGTTTTCCCAAGGCCGATCATGGAAATGGTGCTCAACATATTGAGGGCGAGCTTGGTTGCAGTCCCGGCTTTAAGGCGGGTTGAGCCCGCGATGATTTCCGGCCCTACGTTTAACGCGATGACGAGGTCAGCCAAGGGTTTGCGGGCTTCTTGAAAATTGCAGGTCAGGAAAATGGTTTTGCATCCAAGTTTTTTCGCGAATTGAAGAGCCGAGCGGGTAAACGGGGTCAGACCGCTGGCGGCAATTCCAATCACGATGTCGTTGGGGGTTAGAACTTTTTTAATGTCAGAACCAATGGGTAAATCTTCAGCTCCTTCGCGGGAAGCAAAAACGGAATTTTTTCCTCCGGCGATGAAGGCTTGAATTAACTGGGGATGGGTTCCAAAGGTCGGCGGACATTCGGCCGCTTCAAGAACCCCAAGCCTTCCGCTGGTTCCCGCTCCAAATAAAAAAATGCGCCCATCTTGAGATAGACATTTTTGGATGAGTTCCGCTCCTTTGGCAATGGAAGGGAGTTCTTTTTTTACGGAGCGGACCACTTTTGCGTCCTCCTGATTCATCAGGCGCGCGATCTTAAAGGGCTTAAGTTGATCGAGATTGGAATAAGACGGCGCTTTTTCCGTGGGAAGACGAGAATAAATTTTAAAAGGCGAGCCTAAAACAGTCAAGGATTTTGAACCGCAGGCGTTGTAGATGAGGATAAAGCTACGCTTGGGGTTGGGGTCGAAATCATCGTCGAAGTGGCGGTCGATGTGGAAACGGCGGGAGGGATAATCTTCACGGGGTTTTTAATCCAATCGGCGATCTGTTGGGCGATAGGCCGATAGAAAGCGATTTTGCGGCCGTTTAAATTGGGAATGGAGATAAGACTTGCATTCGGGTCGCCCGCTGAGAGCCGTGCGAATTGATAGAGAAGAGGCGCTTCATGGGAAGATTTGCGATCGTTTTCGGCGTAAATTAAAAGAACGGGGCGGTTTTTGTAGGCCCGCATCGCGTTGACCGTCAAAACTTCCTCATAATTTAGGCCTGGAGAGATTAAAACGACCATCGGAATTTCAGGATGGATAGCCGCGTATTTAAGGGCAAGGCTTCCACCTACTTCATCTCCAATCAAAGCGACGGAACTGGAATCAACTCCTTGCGTTTTTAGATATTGGATTGCGGCATCAATATCAAAACGCATATTTTCAAAATCATTTTGCCTTTTGGTAACCCTAAATTTATGCCAGGACTCGTTTCCCCGCGGGCCTGAAAGACTCTCTCCATGACCTCTTAAGTCAACGGCTAAATATCCAAGTCCCGCGTCTTTTAAATAACGGGCGAGCAAAATCCAATGTTCCTTGTTTTGCCCGCGACCATGAAGGAGAAGAATAGTCTTTTGGTTTTTCTGGGCCGGCATGTACTTAGCCGTTAAGGTCCAGCCGTCTGTGGTTTTAAACGAGGCGTCAAGGCCTGGAATAACGGGCAACTCAGCCGAAACCGGTTGGACGACTTGACTGAAAAGAAGCCCGGTCAGGATTCCAACGAGAAAGAAAACGACCTTCATGGCTTATCCTCTCGGTAAAATTTCTTCGGGTTTAAACCAAAGAGGAACTTCTCTCGCGGCGTCGGCGGCGTCTCCGGAAGCGTGGATGACGTTTTCAAATTGTCCTTCGGTGGTGATGCGCCCAAAGGAACCGCGAATGGTCCCAGAAGCGGCTTGTTCGGGGTTGGTCGCCCCGGTGACCTCGCGAGTTTTTTTAATCGCGTTTTCGCCTCGGTAGACCAGGGCCAGAATACGGTGGTCTTTAAATCCGTGAAATTCTCCGCGGATATAGCGAATCAAATTAGGGAAAAAGGGCTTGTCTTTGAGAAGGCTATAATGTTCTCTTGCGAGGGATTCGGAGACCGAAACCATCTTAGCGGCGACCATTTCAAGACCCGATGCGTCCAAGCGATCGATGGTAAGGCCGGTCAAACGGCGTTTGTTGCCGTCCGGTTTGATTAAAACGAGGGTTTCTTCAATAGCCATGGGAGACTCCTTTTTCTTTAATCTTACAATAATAGAAAAGGGCTTGCAAAAAATGATTTTTGGGTCTATACTGATAAGGAGGCTCTCAAATGAACCATTCTGGCAAGGCCTGGTTGTTCTTTTTACTGACGATGTTGTTTTTCTATTCAGCGGGATATTCTCAAACCTTCGTTCCGGTTTCCAACGGCAATAATTCAAATAATGGACAACCGTCCCAATTTCCCCAGCTTCAATCCAATCCCTTCGGGAATTCCGGGATGAATAATTCCGCTGATTCTCAAGCCGTGATGCCGACATCCGTTGGAAATTCGGCGTCTCCCGCGCAGAAAACAGGGGCGCAGGGGGCTGCGCCCAATTCCGCGGCGCCTTCTTTCCCGCACATTGCTCCCGCCTCGTCTCCAAAAACTTTTGTTCCGGGATATCACCCGGTCGTGATTCCTCTTGCCACTTCAGGGATGGGTGGAGGAAGCGGCGGTTATGGCGGAGACAGGTCCGCGGGCGGAACGGGTTATTCTTCAGCGCCAACTTATACCCCTCCCGTGCACGCATCTCCAAAACCCTCTTCCACGACTCCGAAGCCGTCCTCGGTCGTGATTCCTAATGTGCCTTCAAATGCCCAGAAAGTTAATCCTACCTATGTCCAGCCAAATTCAAATGCTAATGCCGGTTCTATGAATTCTTCGCCTCAGACCGTCGGGAGCACCAATTTAACCCCGCAGGCTTGCGTAGCCACAGGGGCGTGCAAGTGAATTATTGAGGATGAAGCATACGCCGCGCGGCGGTCTCATCTCCGGTCGCGATACTTAAGAATACGTTCTTAAAAGATTTTCTCTGTGCGTCTAAAGACTTAAGCGCTTGTCCATAAGCGGTCCAGGGAAAGAATTCTCGGGCGATTTTGCGCGCCCAGTTTTTCCAGCGCGGTTCCGGCTGATAAAGAGACGCGAGATGATAGGGAACCGAGACGAAATCTTCAATATCGGTAAAAAGGTGAGGCCGTAACGCGGAGCTTTTTTGCATCAATTGATCGGCCTGGCCGGATTTTTGAGGCCAATGATTGACCAGGTCGGTCAAGGCTTTGAAATCGCTTGCGTTGAGGGCGTTGAGGCGGTCAAAAAAACTTTGTCCGCGCGCGAGATATTCTCCGCGTTCTTGATTGGAAACAGGGCAAGCGGCGATGGCTTCTTTAAGTTGAGGTGAAAGACTTTTTTCTTCTCTAAGGATTTGGCTGATTTCTCCTTCTAAAAATGTCGCATTAATCCACCGGGAAGCTTCTTTCTGGAGATTGCCAAGTTGGTGAATAAAGGAAAGAGTGATTTCTTTGGGGTCTTGTGCTTTTTTGGCGAAGGCTGCAAAGGCCGTAAAGGCTTTTTGGGCGCGGGCGAGGGTTTCTGATTGAATTTGAAAATCCCGTGGAAGAGAAATTCCTTTTTTTTGGGCTTTATCCAACAGAGAAGAAATCGTCGCGGGGTCTTTGGCTTCTTGATTGGAGATTTTAATTCCCAATTTCTCGGCTAAGGTCAGGGCTTCTTGCGCGTTGAGACGCAGCTTGAGATTTGATAGATCGTATTTCATTTCATAAGCCGGATAGGATAGGGTTTTATAATCCAAATATCCCGTGACGATTAACGGGGGCGCTCCAGGAATATTTTCTCTCGCCATTTGGCTTTGAAGGGCGGCCACCTTGGGAGAATATCCGGATAAATTAGAAGCGCTGAGACGGTTGTAAAAATTTCTTGTTAAAGTCGTGGCGGGAGACTCAGAAGACCCGCCTTTTTGCATTCTGCGGATAATGGCCTTAGATCCGCTTCCCCGTCCTTCAAAAAGATTATTGAGGATTTCCACTCTCTCTTCATTAGTCATGGTTTTATCGGAAATCATTGAACGCTCCGTTTTGGAGGCGCGTTTAAGTTGATAATAGGCGTTGTGGACGGCGTTGGGATTGGGTTCGAATTGGCTTAACTCCTGGTTCATCCGATTTTCAAAATCATGATTTCCATTGGCGGCGTCGGCCTGAAGACCCAAGCCGATAATCGCTCCCGCTTGGGGATTTTTTAAAAGCCAGGCTTCTATTTCCTTGGTTTTTTGAAGACTGCTTTTGGAGAGAGAAATTCTATTTCCAATAGAAGATTGAGCGATTCTTTCGGCTATGGCTTTGGCAATCTTGGGGTTTGATTCGATGAGGCGTTCTTCTTCACTCACTTGTTGATTTAATTGCGCGCTTGTTTGAGCCCGAGCGCAGGGAATAAATAGAAATAATTCTAAGGCGGCAAGGGCCGCGAAAGAGGCTTTAAAAGAAGCTGAGGTAGCGGTCTTCGTATTCCGGAAAAAGCCCATAATCTTTTAATTTTTTCCCTATGAGCGGCAAGACGCTCTTGTCTCCAGAAACCGCTTTTTCAAACAAAGACTCGATTTCCCCGCGGCGGCGGTCTTCCTGGGTTTTTTCCGGGTTAAACATCCCGCGCCGTTCCATGTCTCTTAGATGAATGGGAAAAGAGCGCGCCGATTCGTCAAGAGTAAACTTCATCAAGGCCAAGGACCAGGCCGCGTCCGGGCAACTAATGACCGCTTGATTAGATAATTCTCGCGCTTTAATATCAGCTTGAATTCGCGAGACGACTTCCTTGGGGGAATCGGAAATCACCTGAACTGAAAAATCTTTATTTTGAAATTGGTATTCAAGGGCCCTTAAAAATTCCCCGTAGCTGGATTTAAGCCAATCGGCAAATTCACTCGATTCAGGGCCAAAACCCTCAAATCTCTCGGCTAAACCTTGGGGCGTGATAATCTGTGGCTTTGAACTTACGACTTCGCCCTTTCTTAAACGTGTTTTATCCTTGAGATCATCAATGGGGGAGATGAGATGATATTCGATATGCGTTGCCCCAAAGGTGGATAAAATTTTCTTGGGCGACTCGATAATACGCGTGCGCTTTAAATAATTAAAGATGAGAGACTGTTCCACGTCTTTATTATACAAAAAGGGGGTTGTCCCCTTTTTATTATTTAGGACGCTGGGCTTTAGGGATTAAGCGGTCGAAGTCCTCTCCTCGGAGGGTTTCTTTTGTCCTCAACTCTTCCGCCGCGGCTTTAAAAATTTCCCAATTATTTTGAAGGGTGGCGCGAGCCGTCTGATAGGCGTCTTGCACCAGAGATTTGACCTCGGCTTCGATGGCTTTGGAGGTCGCTTCGCTCATCGGCTTCTGGTTTTGCCGGTCGCCTTCAAACCCATAGCTGACCAGTCCAATTTTGTCGGACATTCCGAATTTCATGACCATGTACCGGGCGATTTCGGTTGCTTTTTCAAGATCGTTGGCGGCTCCGGAAAAATTCTCTTTCTTTCCATGAATTCTCTCATTTAAAAGTTCTTCTCCCGCGCGTCCGCCCAAGGCGACGGCCATGCGGGCGACTAAATAAGAGCGACTTTGAATTCTTCTTTCGACATCGGGCACGGCCTGCATAAGCCCCAAGGCGTTGAGGCCATGCGGGACGATCGTCACTTTGCGAATGGGATCGGAATCCGGCAAGAGATGGGAAACAAGCGCGTGTCCGGCCTCATGATAGGCGACGACTTCTTTCTCGTCTTCCGGCATGACGAGTTTTCTTTCCATTCCCAGTTGGACGCGATCGATGGAGGAAATAAAATCGGCTTGGGAAAGGGCAACGCCCCCGCGCTTGATGGAAGCGGAAGTCGCTTTCATGACCAAGCTTTCCATGTCCGCGCCGGAGAACCCGGCCGTTTGCCGGGCGATTTCTTTAAGGTTCACGGTCGAATCGAGAGCGATTCCTTGGGTGTGGACCTTGAGAATCCCTTCTCTTCCCAAAACGTCCGGAAGTCCGACGGGAATCTGAAGTTCGAGACGTCCGCCGCGGGTCAAGGCGGGATCGAGAGACTCGGGTTTATTGGTCGCTCCGATGACGCTGACATTGTTTTCAGTTTTAAATCCGTCGATGGCGGTCAAGAGCTGGTTGACCAAGGCGTCTCCGCTGCCGTTTAAATCCGATCCACGGGCGCGGGCGATTGCGTCGATTTCGTCGATGAAAATGATGGCCGGCTTTTTTTCTCTTTTCGATTCGTAGGAGGCGGCGTCGAAAAGATCCCTGACCGCTTGCGGCCCCTCGCCGACGAATTTCTTAAGGAAATCGGTTCCATCCACTTTGAAGAAAAGAGCTCCCGATTCTTTCGCGATGGCCCGGGCCATCAAGGTTTTTCCCGTTCCCGGAGGTCCGAATAAAAGCGCTCCTCTAAGAGGGCGAAATTGGGGGTTAATCTCAAGATAGCGAGCCCGGTTTTTGATTTGATTAACCAGTTCCGCGACCTCGGCCTTGGCTTCATCTTGGCCCGCGACCTGATCAAACCCGGTCGTGATGGTCTCAGGGTCCTCGAATTGAACGGAAAGGGCGGATGAACTGTTGGAACTGTCGACGGCTTTGGCCTTTTTGTTGATATTTTCTTTGATACTCTCAACCGCTTTTTCAATATCAGTTTGGGAGATAAAATCAGATTGCGCTTCGTCAACGGCAATTTCAGTCGCTTTTTGGGCGACGGCCTCAAGATCGGCGCCCGAAAACCCCGTGGTTTTTTCCGCGATTTTATGGAAATCAATCTCAGGGGAAAGACGAGCTTCCTTCAAATGCAATCGCAAAATGCTTTCGCGGCCTTGGATATCCGGATTTTCAAGCGCAATATGGGTTCCAAAGCGTCCTGAGCGCTTAAGAGCCTTATCGAGTTTTCCAAATTCATTGGTAGCCCCGATGATGAGAATGTTGTAATCCGGCCCCGACAACTTATTCATTTCAGTTAAGAGGGCGTCAATGGTCATTTGCTTTTCGTGATCCGCCCCGCTGTCGGCCGTTCCGCCGCGGCTACCGAAGCCGTCGATTTCATCGATGAAAATTAGGGAAGGCTTTCCCGACTTTTTACTTTGTTCTCGCGCTTTTTCAAAAAATTTGCGCACGGCATCCGGACCGACTCCGACAAATTTATTCATGAAAGAAGCGCCGTCGGTCTTGAAAAAAGAATCCTTGTCAAGCTTAAGTTCTCCCGCGACGGCTTCGGCCAACAAAGTCTTTCCCGTTCCCGGAGGGCCTACCAGGAGAAAGGCATTGCGAGGTTTAAACCTTGCGTTTATATTTCTGTACTTAGAAGGAGACTCAAAGGCCGAAACAATTTTCCGCACCTCGGCTACGGCTTTGTCTTGTCCCGCGACATCGGCGAATGTGAGAGTGGACGCGGGAGCGTTTTCGTCCTTTTGCTTGGCGGCGCTGGTCTTCCAAACCTTGCTTCGGGCGTTTTTCCAGTTAGAAATCTTTTGGCGGACATTGCCGCCAAATTTTTTCCAGACCCAATAAGTGAAGGCGACGGCGGCGGCGGTGAGAACAAGATGGGTCAGGCCGCTTGCGCCGAAAAGGGAAGTTAAAATGGAGTGGTGAGCCGGCGCGTTTTGCGGAGTTTGAAGCGGGGCCGCGATAGCGCGGGAAATGCCCGTTAAAGAAGCGACGGTTCCTGCCACAAAACCGACTTGACGCCAGGGCTTTAGAGAGGAAATCGTTTTTGCGGCGCGCGCTTTTGAAACTGGAGGCTCTTTGCGGCTTGCGAAGCCTTGGGAATGGTCAAAAAATCGCGTAAGGTTGCCGGCGAGGTTTTCCTTTTTGACAGAGACGGTTTTTTTCGCGTATTTGATGATCCCTGAAATTTGATGTCTGATTTTCTGAATTGGGTTTTGTTTTGTCGTTAGCGTTTGAGGGATAGCAGAAGCCTCAAGTTTTAACGTAGGGTTTTGAATGAATGATGCTTGGGGCGTCTCAAGCGTTTTTTCATTTGAAGTATTGACTTGATTAAGTTCTTCGTTTGATATAGGAGTTGCGGACTCTATATTAAGAGGAGATTGAGTAAGATTGAGAACTTGCGGGGAGTTCTCAGCATGAAAGGAAGTCTCCAAACTGCCCGCGAAAAGAGGGCCGGGCGCGCAGAGGGCCGCCGCGATGACCAGGGCGATTAATTTTTTCATCTTTCTCAGTGTAAGATAATTTTCAAAAGTTAAACAGGGCCAAAAGGCCTAGACTCTTTAGGGTCAAAAGACCTATATCTTTCGGCTTATTCGTCGAAAGAAAATAAAGCAGGGACTCTTGTTTGGTAAAATAAAGAATATGGAAATCGGAATTGTCGGCTTGCCCAATGTCGGAAAATCCACTCTCTTTAACGCGTTGACCTCGGCCAATGCCCAGGCTTCCAATTATCCCTTTACGACGATTGAACCCAATGTCGGCATTGTCCCTGTTCCCGATTCTCGTCTCGGGCGATTAACGGAAATCTTTAAACCAAAAAAAACGACTCCGGCCGCGGTGCGTTTCGTCGATATCGCGGGATTAGTCAAGGGCGCCTCTTCAGGTGAAGGACTGGGGAATAAATTTTTGTCTCATATCCGGGAAGTGGACGCGATCTTGATGGTGGTGCGCCTTTTTAAAGATTCAAATGTCACTCATGTGATGGGGGGAGTTGATCCGGAGCGCGATATTTCGGTTATCGAGACCGAACTCATTTTGGCCGATTTGGCCAGCCTTGAGAAGCAGAAGGAAAAACTTTTCGGCAAGGCGAAATCCGGGGACAAGGAAAGCCGCGAGGCTCTTGAGTCTTTGGAAATGGTTAAGGCCGTTTTGGATTCCGGGCGTCCCGCGCGGAGTTGTGAAATGAGCCCCAAGGTCTTGGCCAGTTTTTCTCTGCTGACTTCAAAACCCGTTTTGTTTGTCGGAAACACCGATGAAGTTCCCGACCCCGTCTTGGTCGCTAAATTAGACGAGCTTGCGAAAAAACGCGGGGCCAGGGCCTTGACCTTGTGCTCCAAAATCGAATCTGAGATTTCGCAGCTCAATCCTGAAGAAAGAGAGACTTTTCTTAAGGAGATGGGAATTAAAACGACGGGGCTTGAACGAGTGATTCTCGCGGCCTATGAAATTTTGGGGTTGTGCAGCTATTTTACGGCCGGGGAAGACGAGGTGCGGGCCTGGACCATTCCGGTTGGCGCCAAGGCTCCGTTGGCTGCCGGAGTTATTCATTCTGATTTTGAGAAAGGTTTTATTCGCGCCGAGGTTTATTCCTTTAAAGATATCGCCGCGCATCTTAAAGAATCGGTTCTTCGCGAAAAAGGCCTCATTCGTTCCGAGGGGAAAGACTACATTGTCAAAGACGGAGACGTCTGTTTCTTTAAATTCTCAAACTGATTTGAACTCGCCTCGTTGTTCAAGCTTTGGGATATGCGGCGGTTGTTCCTTGCAAAACGAGCCGTATCCCCGCCAGCTTGAAGGGAAACTGTCAAATCTAAAGACAGTGTTTGAGCCTCAGGGTGTTGTTCCTTCCGCCATTTTGCCTTCGCCTTCGGAGTGGTTTTACCGCAATAAAATGGAATTTAGTTTTGGCTCTGACGGCGTGGGCCTTTCCTTAGGTCTTAAGGCCAAAGGCCAGTGGTCGAAAGTTCTGAACTTAAAAGAGTGTTACCTTTTGTCTCCGGAATCTTCGGCCCTTTTAGAATCGGTTCGGAATTGGGCCTTGGCGGAAAAACTTTCCATTCATGACCCAAGGTCTCATCAAGGGTTACTCAGGCATTTAGTGGTGCGCGAGTCAGGGGATAAAAAAGAACGGATGGTTCTTTTAGTAAGTTCTGCGGAAGATTTTCCCAAGGAATCTTTTATTCGCGCGGTTTTAGACTCTTATCCCGCCACCGGCGTTCTGTGGGGGAAAAACGATCAACTGTCGGATACGGCGTTAGTGGAAGAGCCGCGGCTTCTTTGGGGAAAGAATCATGTCGTCGAAACTTTAAAAAGCGGAAAACGGGAATTAAAATTCCAGGTTTCTCCGCAATCGTTTTTTCAATCCAATACCCGCGCTTCCGAAATTCTTCACGCGTTTATCCGCGAAAAAGCAAAGCTTGTTTCGCCCAAACTAATTCTTGATCTCTACTGCGGTTTAGGCGCAATCAGTTTGTCGGTGGCTGATTTGTGTGATAAAGTGATCGGGCTTGAATCAGTGGAAGCTGCTGTTTTGGACGCTCGCTTCAACGCCGATTTAAACGGAGTTAAAAATGCTTCTTTTTATAGCGGTTTGGCCGAGATCCTTTTGCCCGCTTTGCTGGCCATGAAGCCTGAGCTTTTGATTGTAGATCCTCCCCGATCCGGCATTCACCCGAAAGCCCTTTCCATGATTGAAAAAGCCGAGATCCCTGCGGTTCTGTATGTCTCTTGCAACCCTAAAACTCTTTTGCGAGACTTAAGCGTTCTCTTGACGCGCTATAAACCCATTTCTTTTGAAGCCTTTGATTTCTTTCCGCAGACCGAGCATGTTGAGACGGCGATTTTTCTCGCGCGCCGATGATTTCCTCTCCAATGCCTTGTCCTATACTCTTAAAGCCGGCATTGTCCCGACCTTAAGATTATTGAGGAACGGGGCCAAAAATGCGATACTAGATGTATGGCGCGCTTAGACGGAAAGGAGATGGAGTCCGTTCGGAGCGTTTTAAATTCAATTCTCGCTGATTTTCCGGGCTCGCGCGTTTGGCTGTTCGGGTCCCGGGCCAAGGAAAATGCGCGCGGCGGCGACATTGATTTTCTCATCGAGATCAAGGTCCCGGTCCGGGACGCGGCGGATTTAAAGAGAAAATGGGCGCGTCTCTTTAAAGACAGGATGGGGGAGCAAAAAATAGATATTGTCCTTAAATACCCGGGCGCCAAACCCAGCAGTTTTTACGATTTGGCCAAAAGCGAGGGAGAAATTATTTGGAGCCATCCAAGACCGAGCTGAAAAAGAAGTATCTTGCGGAGCAGTTGGAGGCGGCGCGCCGGGCCGTCAATGCCTTGACCTTGTCCCATGAATCTCTTCAGGCAAAATATCCTTTTCCGCATTCCTTGTCCAACGAACTAGACGAGAAGTTGGAATCTTTGACCTCGCGCTTCGCGCGCTTGACCGATATCTTGACGCAGAAAGTTTTCCGCGCCATAGACGCTCTCGAGCTCGAAAATGAAGGGACTTTGCTCGATCGCTTAAACCGTATGGAAAAGCGCGGAGTGATTTCCTCGGCTTCTCTTTGGCGGGATATTCGCGATTTGCGCAATCAAATATCGCATGACTATTTGGAGGATGAAATCGAATCGTTGAGAAACGGCGCGTTTAAATACTGCCCCGATTTGTTCGCCGCGTTTAAATCCGCCGAGTCCTACGCGCGAAAAATTCTGGAGCGCGATGAATAAAAAAACGCCCGCCGTTATCGTTCTTGAAGATCAAAGCGTGTGGCCCGGGTTTTCCTGTGGCGCATTAGGAGAAGCGGAAGGCGAATTTGTCTTCAACACCGCGATGACGGGATATCAGGAAATTCTGACCGACCCCTCCTACAAAAACCAAATCGTCATCATGAGTTATCCCTTGATTGGGAATTACGGAATTATAACCAAGGACCACGAGGCGGAACGTCCATTTCTTTCGGGTTTTGTGGTCGGAGAACTCTGCAAAAACCCGTCTAATTGGGAGATGACGGAAACCTTGGAGTCTTTTTTAAAACGCCACGCGGTGGTCGCCATCGAGGGCGTGGATACCCGCGCCTTGATCTTGCATTTGAGAAATAAGGGCGTCTTGCGCGGCTTGATCTCCACGCAAACTTCGGAACTCGGGCGTTTAAAGAAAAAAGTAAAATCCATTCCTTCCATGGTCGGCGCCGCTTTGGCCGAGCAGGTTTCTTGCCGGGAGAAATATTCCTGGAGTTCTTCCGGGAAACCTCATGTTTTGGTTTATGATTTTGGCGTTAAAAGAGGCATTTTAAGAGCTTTGGCGGCGGAGGATTTTCGCGTGACCGTTCTTCCGGCCCGCACCTCCGCCCAAGAAGCTCTTGCCTTGAAGCCGGATGGAATTGTTCTCTCCAACGGCCCCGGAGATCCGGAACCGCTCAAAGAAATTATTCAGGCGACAAAGGCCTTGATCGATTCCGGAAAACCAATTTTCGGAATTTGTTTGGGGCACCAGATACTCGCCTTGGCCTTGGGCGGAAAAACCTATAAGCTTAAATTTGGGCATCATGGGTCCAATCATCCGGTGATGGAGCTTGGATCTCGTCAAGTTGAGATTACCTCTCAAAACCACGGCTTTGCGGTCGATGCGGCGTCCTTGCCTGATTGCGTGTCCTTGACTCATTTAAGCCTTAACGATCAATCCTGCGAGGGGTTCGCGCATAAAGAGGCGCCGGTTCTTTCGCTTCAGTATCATCCCGAGGCTTCCGCCGGCCCCCATGACGCGCTTAAATATTTCCGGCGATTTAAAGAAATGATTGAGAAAAAGGTGAGCCGAACTTGAGACTATGCCTAAAAGAAACGATTTAAAGACGATTTTGGTCATCGGTTCCGGCCCCATCGTCATCGGTCAGGCTTGCGAATTCGACTATTCCGGAACCCAGGGAATCAAGGCTTTAAGAGGCGAAGGCTACCGAGTTATATTGGCTAATTCCAATCCCGCGACGATTATGACGGATGCCGAGCTTTCGGATCGGACCTATATTGAGCCCTTAACCCCGGAGTATTTGGCGCGCGTTATTGAAAAAGAAAGGCCGGAGGCTCTGTTACCTACCTTGGGAGGCCAAACCGCGCTCAATCTCGCGGTGGCTTTAAGCGAGCGCGGAATTCTTGAAAAATTTTCGGTCGAACTTTTGGGCGCGAACCTTGAAACGATTCGCAAAGCCGAAGACCGCGAGCTGTTTAAAAAGACGATGGAATCAATCTTTGTTTCCGTTCCTCGGGGAGTGGTCATCAGCGAATCTTCCGAAATTCGCGCGATTGCCCGCGATCTGGGCTTTCCCTTGATCGTCCGTCCTTCTTTTACCTTAGGGGGAACCGGCGGCGGCATCGCCTATAATTTAGAAGACTTGCGCCAAAAAGTTCACTCGGCTCTCGAGGCTAGCCCCATCAAAAAAGTCCTTCTTGAGGAATCGGTCTTGGGCTGGAAGGAATTTGAGCTCGAAGTGATGCGGGATAAAAAAGACAATTTCGTCGTCGTGTGTTCGATTGAAAATCTGGACCCCATGGGGATTCATACCGGCGACTCCATTACGGTGGCGCCCTCTCAGACCCTCAGCGACCGCCAGTATCAAGAAATGCGCGACTTGGCGAAAAAAATTGTCTCGGCTATCGGGGTTGAAACGGGGGGATGCAACATCCAATTTGCCGTTCACCCTAAAACCGGGCGCGTGGCGGCGATAGAAATTAATCCCCGCGTTTCCCGCAGTTCCGCTCTGGCCTCAAAAGCGACCGGCTTTCCTATCGCGAAAATCGCGGCGCTCCTTGCCGTCGGTTACACCTTGGATGAAATTCCCAACGCGATTACGAAATCAACCCCCGCTTCTTTTGAACCCTCCATTGATTACGTGGTGACGAAAATTCCGCGTTTTGCCTCGGAAAAATTCGGGAACTTTACGCTCGATACCGCGATGAAATCAGTCGGAGAAACGATGGCCTTGGGGCGCACATTTAAAGAATCTTTTCAGAAAGCGTTGCGCGGGCTCGAACTGTCTTCTCGCAGTCTTCCCTCTTTTAACTCTCCGGAAAACCCGCAGGAATGGATGAAGCTTTTATCCTTGCCCTCTTCTTCTCGAATCTTTTGGCTGAGAGCCGCCCTTAAATGCGGAATTTCGATAGAGGATATTTCCGCCTGGACTTCGATTGACCCGTGGTTTATCCATCAGATTAAGGAATTGACGGATTTTGAGGAAGATTTAAGAAGCGAGAAACTGAGTCCCGAACTTTTGCTTGAAGCCAAGCGCCTTGGCTTTTCAGACGCGGAAGTATCGCGAATTAAAAACATGGCGGAGAAGGCGATTAGAAGCTTGAGGAGAAAATGGAAAATCAAACCCGTCTATAAGATGGTGGATTCCTGCGCCGGAGAGTTTCCGTCCACAACCCCTTACGTCTATTCGACCTATCTGCCCGGCGGAGATTTAAAGCCGTCCGCGAAAAAAAAGAAGGTTTTGGTCATCGGCTCCGGTCCCAACCGTATCGGACAAGGAATTGAATTTGATTATTGTTGCGTTCAAGCTTTAAACGCCTTGCGGCAAGAGGGTTTTGAGGCATTGATGATTAATTCAAATCCCGAGACGGTTTCAACCGACTATGATCACGCCGACCGCCTCTATTTTGAACCCTTGGCCTTGGAAAACGTGCTTGCGGTCATTGATTTTGAGCGCCCGCAAGGGGTGTTAGTCCAATTTGGCGGACAAACCCCGCTCAATTTAGCCGAAGGGCTTGAGAATGCGGGAGCAAAAATCTTGGGAACCTCGGTTAAGTCCATCAACCGCTCGGAAGACCGGAAACTCTTCGCCCAAATCTTGAAGCGCCTTCAAATTCCCGCGCCCGCCCATGGGGCCGCGAAAAACGCCAAAGAGGCCGTCACCGCCGCGCTTAGAATCGGTTTTCCCGTCATGGTTCGCCCGAGTTTCGTCTTGGGCGGGCTGTCCATGGCGATTGTAGACGACGTAAAAACCCTCCGGCGTTATCTGGAAGAAAACCCCTTGGCTTCTGGAGCGGAAATTTTTATCGACCGTTTTTTAGCGGACGCGACCGAAGTGGACGTGGACGCGGTTTCGGACGGAACCTTGGTTTATATCGCCGGCATCATGGAGCATATTGAAGAGGCGGGCATTCATTCTGGAGATTCGGCCTGCACCTTGCCCCCGCGTTCTTTAAGTCCGGCCTTAATTTCCACGATTTCCTCTTATACCCGGAAAATCGCGCGCGCTTTGAAGGTCAAGGGCCTCATCAATATTCAATTCGCGGTTAAAGATGGAGCGGTTTATATTATTGAAGCTAATCCCCGCGCCTCTCGAACGATTCCTTTTTTAAGCAAGGCTACGGGAGTTTCGCTTGCTCAAATCGCGACCAAGGCGGCTTTGGGAAAAAGCCTCAAAAATTTATTGCCGGCCACTCTTCTTAAAAACTCTCCGCCCGATCTTCCGTTTACGGCGACAAAAGAAGTCGTCCTTCCTTTTATTAAGTTTCCCGGAATCGATCCGCGCCTGGGCCCCGAGATGAAGTCTACCGGAGAAGTGATGGGACTAGATTCCGATTTCCCGCGTTCCTTTGTCAAATCCCAAGAGGCGAGCGGAATTTTAATTCCGAAAGGGGGAGCGGTTTTTATCAGCGTTCGGGATGAGGACAAGTTCCAGATACTGGCGACCGCGCAAGCTCTTAAGGGACTGGGTTTTTCGTTAATCGCCACTCCCGGCACGCATTCCTTTTTTTCGCGGCACGGCCTTGAAAGTGCGCGAATCGCCAAAATCGGAGACGGGAAGCCGGATGTGGTTGATTTGTTAAAGCAGAGAAACGTGACCTTGGCCATCAACACTCCCTCCGGCCAGCGTTCCCGCTCGGACGGTTACGCGATACGGAGAACCGCCCTTGAATTTAACATTCCCTGCGTGACCAATATCCGGAGCTGCCAAGCCCTGGTCGGCGCCCTCTCCGCCTCCCGAAAAAATTCTCCCGACGTCAAGCCTCTTCAGGATTATTACCAAGAACTCGCGTATTTGGAGAAATAAACTAGAGAGGTCGTTCTAAAATGAGGCATTCTTCTCGAGTTTTTCAATCAAAGAGGATGTAACTATCTTGTTTAGACCGCTGAGCATTATGTTTGTATCGTGGACAATCGTAGTATTAATCATCGCTTTTACAGTGGAAGTATTCAATTGGATATATGCGCTAGTAATTCAAAAACAGTTTTTTCATTTGGGAATATGGATTATGCTATCCATGCCTTTTATCTTCTTATTGTTTGGACTTGGAATACTTTATTGGTTTAATCGTAACAAGAAACAGAAAAACGTCAGGATAAAATAGATGGGGACAGATAGAATGAATGAGCCGACAACCTCGCAAAGTTATTAGAATACGCGGGTTATTCCCTGAAAGGGAACCTATCCGCAAATAACAAGGAGGCGTCGGCTCATGAAAGATTGTAACACAATAGTCCCCAGTTTCGTGCTCGTGGGTAAACTATGAGAGATGGAAACAGGGATTATTCCTGTTTCTGCCCAGCTTTCAAGAGACTATTATGTCATTGACAAAAAGCTGTAGATCCTTGTTGTTGTTATTGTCTGGGGCTATTTTTTCGCTTCTGGTTTACAAGAGAATCAACTCGGCGTGGATGGCAATTTTATGGGCGGCGCTTATTGGCGTTGCTTATTTCCCGTTGGCGCGTTTTCGATGTTCGGGGTGCGGCAAGTTCCCATTTAAAAATATCATTAACATTGGCGGAATGCCGCTTCTGTGTTTTGCAAAGCATCAAACATGCGATTATTGCGGGCGGTCTCTTGAAGTGTGAACGGCATGGAAATGGGGACAGTCCCTATTTTCCATCGCCGAATCGGCTACGCACGAATCTTGATAAAAGCGATTTGCCGGCTTGCGCCTGAGATTTAGGCTTTGACGCTATCTGTAAATCTCATGCGTGCCGACGTCGTAGTAAAGGACTTCATTGCCGTCCAGGAACGCGAACAGAACGCGGTATTGATAATTGACGGAATAGGACCAATATCCGTCCAGTTCTCCTTTCAGCTTGTGAGCGCCGAGCCTGGGATCAAGCGCATCCGCGCGGAACCATAGATCTTTTTTCTCGGCAAGCGTCCGGACCGGTTTGGGAAGTCGGCGGAAAGATTTTCGAAAATCGGAGGTGGTGTGAATCCTTAAGACTGGCCGAGTCACGACGGCTTCAACGGAGCTCCGAAAGGGATGTAATCGTCAAACGAGTCCTTCCTTTCAGCAATTCCTTATTGCCGCGCCTGATTTTAGACAGAGCGTCGCGAGTTTCCGCGAGCCGCTTTTGCAGCTCTTGATAGTCCTTCCTGCGGATGATGAGCAATTCATCGCCGTGGGTGACGTTTTTGGGGATAGTAATCGTGGACATATCTAGTCTCCTCTATGTGTGATAGAGTAACAGAAGCGGCGCGGCAAATCAAGGGGTCTCAATCATGGATAAATAATACCATGAAAATTAGAAATAATAGTCCGAGATTTCATGGTATTATTTATTTCCAAGTCCTCAGTTGGGGACTGTCCCCATTTCCCACTCATATCCGGCCCGCCGCATGGCGCGTTTGGCGGCCTCAAGGGCTTGAGGGCGTTTAGAGTAAGGACGCAGCGGCAGTTCGGGCGCGGCGGCGATTTTACCCATCAAGTTTCCGACGGTTTCCTTGGGGAGGGCGTCGCAAGCGGAGTAAAACCCGCCGGGCTCTTCTTCCCTAAGATTATGCGATAGGAGAATGGCGCATAAGGCCGCGGCGATTTCTCGGGTAGGCTCTGGGACCAAAAGATTGGTCAGCGCCCCGTGATCCAGACGGAGTTGCGCGGCTAAGGATTTGAGATGAGCGGCCGGGCTTTTGATGGCGGGCAAAAGAACGGTCTCTTCAATTCCGATATGCCTTAAAAGCCCTTGGCGGAAATCCCAAAAGGGTTTTGCGCGAACGCCTTCTCGGATACCCAGCGCTTCTTTCATGAGCCCGTCCAGCCTTGAGTGGTCTTGAGCCATGCTCAAGGCGATGGGCCCCGGCTTTTCACTCATGGAGATCGAGAGCCTCTTTTGGATGATGGGATTGGCAGCAGCAGGCGTATCTTTCCTCGGGAATGGCTTGCATGCTTTCTTCTATTTTCGCGATTCCTTCTTTTCCCATCGCCGCGTCGATGGCGGGGTAAAGAACGCGCTCTTCTTTCATGTTGTGGGACTCAAGCAAGGACAATAGGGCCTCTTCCGCCTCGTCGCTTTCGGGGTTTTTCGCCCGAACTTTTTCGTGAATTAAGTCAAGATATTTTTTGATTTCGCGGTGTTCCCCGCGCATGACCATGGTGGGCCCCGGAAGCACTTCCGGCGCGCTTTTCTCAAAGGCCGGGAAAAGAATCTCTTCTTCCCAAACGATGTGCCGGGTGAGCCCCTTGAGAAACTCCTTGAACTTTTGTTTCGCCAGGTCCGGATCCCGGCGCTTTAATTTCCTAAAATCGGAGAAGAACCCGTCGATTCGGTCGTGATCCTCCGCGAAGTAATTCGAGACGCTTTTCATTTTATTTTCTCCTTTCGTCATTTTTGCGGCTTCCTATTAATAGGATAGCGCATGAGAAGAAACGAAATAATGCGCCAGATCAGGTTTTTTTAATTTTCTTTAGAGAGGCTTGAGGCGTACTTTTCCAGCTTTTCTGGGTTAAGCACGGTGATTTTCTTCCATCCTGAAATAATGAGTTTCTTTTTTCTAAAGTCTGAGAGAACGCGAATGGCGGTTTCTTCGGTTGTGCCGGACATTTCTGAAATGTCTTCTCTTGTGATAGCCAAATCCTTGCCTACGCTTTTAGAAAGAAGCCCAAGAATAAAGGCAATTCTCTGCGGAGCGGGTTCTCTTGCAATGGCGCGCAAGGCTTGCGATTGTCGCAAATGTTCGCCGATTTCAGAATAAACCGCTTGCGAGAAGTCAGGGTGAGTTTTGAGGAGATTTTCAAATACCTTGGCTGGAATTTCATAGAGCTCGGAGTCGCAAATACAGAGGGCGGTCACGGGGTAGGGTTTCTGATCCAAGAGGGCGATCATGCCGAAAAGGCCTTTCGGCGAGATAATTTCCATAATCACGGGTTCTTCCCGGCGGGAATATTTGACGGCCTTAATCAAACCGGATTTTAAAAGATAAACCGAATGAGGAGGGTCGCCGTCCATAAAGACCGCTTGTCCTTTGCCAAAACGGCGCAAAAAGACTTTTTGGGATAACTCTTTGAGCGCTTTTTCCGGCAAACGCTTAAAGAGAGAAAGGGAAGTGAGAAAAAAATCCATTACCGAAGAAAGGGAAAATTCTTGGGCGGAATACCTTTAAGACCTTGACTTTCTAAAAAGTCGGAGACAATTTTGTTTTCCGCTTGTCGCCAGGCTATTTTAGGGGCAGACTCTCCCAATTCAATTGAGCCTCCGGCGATCATTGAATGGCCGCCGCCCCGGTTTCCGCCGCCTAAAAGTCTTCTGAGAAGCTTTCCCGCCCTGGCCGCGGGGTTTGAGCTTCTGAGTGAAATAAATAGTTTTCCCTTATACCTTCCCGTGACGATAGACCAGTCCATTTTTTCATGGGTGAGGAGAAAATCCGCAATTTGAGCGGCGCGGTCGGGGACATTGAGTTCTCCCAAATGAGTGCCGATGACGTTTCGGCAAATAAAGGCATTTTGAAGAGCCGAAAGAAGCGAGGTAAAAAAATCAGGAGAATGCTTGGGATAGGCGATTTTCCATAGAGTTTGCATATGGGCTTTCGGCCAAAATTCCTGATAGGCCTTAATGTCTCTAGGGCTTGCTTCTCGTCCGAGATTTTGGGTTTCAGAACCGATTCCATAGACAATTGCGGTGGCGAGTTTTTTGGGGACGGCCACTTTGGCGAGGCTTAGGGCTTCGGCTAAAATAGTGGTCGTCGCTCCGGAGGATTCGTCAATTAAGACGCAATCGGCTTGGGTGTCTGGATGTCGCGGGTGATGGTCAATAATTAAAGCGGGTTTTCTTCGGGGGGGGCAGCGGTTGTTTTTAAAGGGCGGCTGGGTGTCGATGAGAGCAAGATGAGAACTCGCCTTAATTTCTCCGGGTTTAAGCGGGGAAGCGGGAATCTGAAGACGTTCGGCCATGATGCGGTTTTCGGCCCGGCCAATCATCCCGCCGTAGACGATTTTGGCGTGAATATGGGCCACTTCATACGCGAGATGAGACAAGGCCCAGGCGGAGGCAAGGGCGTCGGGATCTGGATGATCATGGGTTAAAATCGTTAAGGGTTTAAGCCGTGAAGAATTTTCTTTTAGAAATTCAATGAGCTTTCGCGCGTGATAAAAGGAATTTTTTTTAGGCATTCAATGAGTTAGCGGCTGACAAAGACAAAGGACAACCAAAGAAAGGTTGAGACTGCAATGGCGATGAGTTTTTCCTTGAGATTATATTTCCAAAACCCTTGGGTTTCCGCCAATTTTGTTTTAAGAAGAGATTTTTCGGCGGCGAAGAGTTCCAGCCGTTGCTGAAGATTTCCGAGATCAGTGACGGGAATAATTTCTCCGGCCAGGGCGAGAGAAATGGTTCCTTTCTCCTCGCTGACGATGATGGAGAGGGCGTCGGTGAGTTCCGAGAGCCCGATGGCCGCTAAATGCCGAGTTCCTAAGTTTCCGTCCAAGGATCTTTTGGAGAGGGGCAGGCGGCATCCAAAACGGCTGACTCGTCCGTTTTCGATAATGACGGCCCCGTCGTGACCCAGGGAATGGGCGTCAAAAATGCTCTCTAAAAGGGCTTCCGATATTTCGCCGTCTAAATCCCAACCGCCGTGAACGTGTCGTCCGAGAGGATCTCTGCCTTCTAAAACAATCAGGGCTCCAATTTTATCTTTCGCGCAGTCAGACACTGCGCGGGCTATTTTTTCTAAATATTGCGGCGATTGGGGTTGTGGGACGGGGGAGCGAAAACTCCAGACCGCAATGCGCTCAAAAACTTGCCTGATTTCTTCCTGGAATATGACGATAATCGCGATGATAAAGACGGTAAAGAAACCGCGGAAAATCCAGACCGTCATAATCATGTTGAGAAGACGGGCCGCGATATAAACGAAGATGAAAAGAAAAAAGCCCAAGGCCACAAAAGCCGTTTGGGTGCGCTTAAACCAAATTAAAAGACCATAGATGAGACACGCGACGAAGGCGATATCTAGGAGGGCCGAAATAAACGGGAAAGGGGATAGAATCATTACGCGGCGGTCGGATTTTTCTTTCCTTCCAAGAGTTCCGCCATATTCCAAATCATGTCTTTTCGGTCATAGGCCGTGATAGCGACATCCGTTGAGTCCATGTGGATGGCGTCAACCGGGCAGGCCTCGGCGCAGTAGCCGCAGAAAACGCAAAGCCCCAGATCGATGCTGAACGATTTTGCGCGCTTTTCAACGATCACGTCCGGGCTGTCCTCGGCCACGATGCGGATACATTTAGCCGGGCAAATGGTCTCGCATAAGAGGCATGCCGTGCAGCGGGGAGTTCCATCTTCTCTTTTAAGAAGTCGGTGCCGGGTTCTGGCGCGTCTTCCCAAGACCGCAGGGTCTTCCGGATATTGAATGGTGACCGCTCCCGGTTCGGACTTAAGGCCGAGAGCTTTGAACGTATGGCGGGCTAAATTAACAAAGAGATGCCGAAAGGTGACCAAAAGCCCCAGCCAAACTTCCCAGAGATAAATTTGTCCTTGAAAATTTTTCGGCGGGCGCGTGACTTCTTTTATCTTAATCGCCATAGGTAAACCCCCCAGACCGTCAAAAGAAAATTAAGCAAAGACAAGGGAAGAATATTTTTCCATCCCAGATCCAAGAGCTGGTCAAAGCGAAAGCGCGGAAGAGTCCAGCGTATTTGCATGAGTAAGAAAAGAACGAACATGACTTTGATAAGGAAAGTCGCTACCATGACCACTCCGCCCAAAACTCCGGCAAGGTGTAGCCCCGGCGATTGCCAACCGCCCAGGTAAAGCGCGGTTGCGAGTCCCGAAACGACGATGGATTCGACAAAGTCAGTCATCAAAAACATTCCAAATTTCATCCCGGAATATTCGACGTGATAACCGACAATTTCGCTTTCGCCTTCCGGAAGATCAAAGGGCGTTCGCTTGGTTTCAGCGGCGGCGGCCGTCAAAAAGAGAATAAATCCCAAGGGCTGGAGAAAAATACCCCAAGCCGGTAAAAATCCAAAGAGATGCCGTCCCTGCCAAATAACCGCTTGCTGTAAATCAAGGGTTCCGTAAACGAAGGCGACGCTGGCCAAGGTGGTTGCGAGACAAACCTCATAGGCGATCATTTGAGACGCGCCTCGAAGGCCTCCGATGAGCCCGTAATTAGAGGCGGAAGAATATCCCGCCATCACCACTCCGTGGACTCCCAAGGATAAAAGTCCAAGGACTAGGAGAAGTCCGTAAGGGCTTTGAATAGGCTGAAGGCTGACCGAGTGCCCAAAGGCCGTGATGTGACCGCCAAAGGGGAGGGCGGCCAGACCCAAAAGGCCAAACCCCAGAGAGATTCCCGGGGCCATGGCGTAAAAAGGCTGATGGGCGAAAGGCGGAATATAGTCTTCCTTAGTCAACATTTTAAGCGCGTCGGCGATGGGATGAAAAAAGCCGAGTACGCGAAGGCCAAAAATATCGGCTCTGTTGGCCCCGATGCGGTCTTGTAAAACCGCGCTTTGTTTTCTCTCAAGCCAGCCTAAAAAGCCGGCGATGTTAAGACCTGTGACGACGGCGAAAATCACTTTGACGGCGGTCCAGGCTACTTCAGTCATTTGGATGCTCCCATAAGCGCGTGAGACTGAGCTTCTTTAAATTCGCGCTCAAGCTTTTGCAAGATATTCCAGTCAGGCAAGGCTTCTCCCAAGGGAAGAAGAGCTTGCTCATATTTTTGAACCTGGCCTTCAAAATTCGTGAAATGCCCTTCTTCCTCAGCGTAAGAAGTCGCGGGCAAACGGTAATGCGCCCAATTTCCAATGCCCGTTTTATAGGGGCTTTGAAAGACGATGATTTCGAGCTTGTCCAGGAGATTTTTTGTTTTCTCCTTCCAAACCTTTGATGGGTCGCGCTCTAAAATATAGAGCCCCCAAATTTTCCCTGATTCAATTTTTTGGGCGAGACTTTCCCAGGACTCGGATTTAATCTCTTTTCCAAACCCCAAGGCTTCTCCGCCTTTGAGGTTGGGGACTTTTTCTTTCTTGCGCAAAAGATCGTCTTCTTCGCCCATTTGATCGGGTTCCGGAGAGAAAAGAAAATGGGAAACTTTAAGCGTGTCAACGAAGAATTTCTTGAATTCTTTCCAATCCTCATTCGATAAAAGCCCGGAAGCGACGACGGCCAGGCCTTCTTTTCCTTTTTCCTCAATTGCGTGGGATAAAGACTGAGAGATTTCCGCAAGAGCGGTGTCCCAGGAAATTTCTGTCGGCGCTGGCTTTAGGCGCATGACTTTTCCCAAGCGATCTTCGTCTAGTTTTGAGCAACTATAGCGACCTTCGTCGCAAATCCAGTAGCCGTTGATCTTGTCATTATGGCGCGGCTTAATTCTCGCCGCGCGGCGACCTTCGTTGTGCCAAGGCCGCTTGGTGTTGGTGTGAAGCGAAATATTGCAACCGCGGCTGCATCCGGGGCAGATGGAATTGGTTTTATCCAAATACCAGACGCGAACTTTATAACGAAAATCGCGATCGGTGAGCGCCCCGACCGGGCAAATGTCAACGACATTTCCAGAATAAGGATTGTCCAGCGTTTTTCCAGGGGCAAGATCAATGCTTTCCTTGTGTCCACGACCAAAAATCCCCAGTTCATGAGTTTTGGTCACCTCTGCGGTAAAGCGCGTGCATCTTGTGCAGAGAACGCATCTTTCTTGATCGAGCATCACGTGAGGGCCGATGGGGACGCGTTTTCTTTTATGGAGTTTATTCTCACGAACCTGGCTTTCATATTGGCCGTGCTTCATGTAATAGTCTTGGAGCCCGCACTCTCCCGCCTGGTCGCAGACCGGGCAATCCAAGGGATGGTTGACGAGGTGAAGTTCCAAGGCGGATGAGCGCGCCCTTAAGGCTTGCGGCGTGTTTGAATGAACGACCATCCCCTCTTTAACCGGAAGACGGCAAGAGACCATGGGTTTGGGCGCGCCTTCAACTTCAACCACGCAGAGGCGGCAGTTGCCTGGGTTTCCAAGAGTGGGGTGATAGCAGTAATGCGGAATTTCGGTTCCGGCTTCTCTTGCCGCGTCGATGACAAGCGTTCCTTCTTTCGCTTCGACTTTTTTGCCGTCCAGAGTAAATTGAGCCATGGTCTTTGTCCTTAAATCCTAAAATCTAAACCTAATACAACTTTAGAATTTTATGAGGATTTAGTCCAGTGTCGAAGTAAGAGCCTATTTGAAACCGAGGTTTACTGGAGATCGGGGGTAATAGTCATTTTCGGTTTTAGCCGTAACCGGGACGTTTTTTCCCACAATCTTAAATTTGAGATCGCTGGCTTCGACCGTTCCCGCGCCGGATAAAAGAATTCCAAAATTAATCGACGCGGCCTCAGACGGGATATCCATGACGACGGTCTTTTTTTGCCAGGAAGAATTTCCGCTCAGGGCTTGTTTTTTAAACAAATTGTCAAAACCCATGACGCGGCCATAGAGGCCGTCCACCCGCATCCACAAACTTGCTTTTCCCGCCGTATTTTGAACGCGCAAATATCCGGAGAAAAGGACGCGATGCCCGCGGTATTTGTCAGCGAGAATGGTTTGCCTAAGGGTGACAAACGGCTTGGAGTCTGTTTGCTTGGATCGCTTTTGAATGTCTATGCGATTCTTATGTTTCCGCCATGATTCATCTCTCACAACTGAGGGAAGGGTTTCGGTTGAGCGTAATACGATGCCGCTATGATTCTGATACATTCCCGACGTTTTGATCGAAACGGCGTATCCGGAAGGAAAACTCCCTGCCTTCATCCAACCGTGAGGAATTCCTTCGTTCGCGAAAGCGCGGCCGCTAATAAGCATCAACGTCAGACTCAGCCAATATTTCATGATTTGTTTCTCCAATTATAATATCTTTCTTTCATGCGTCATCCTATCATTTTTTTTGAATGCAAAGGACTACGTTTCTTCGAGAAGTTTTGATAACTCCTCGACGGTCGCGACCGGGTTTTGGCAGGAGAGGTCCCGACAGACATAGACGGTTGGTTTTCCGGAGAGGCTTTTCATCTCTTTGAAGAGGGACGGGAGCAAACTCGTAGACGAGTTTTCCGGAACGAAAACCATCGCCCGGTTGTAGATGAAACGCCCGCGAATTTCGGATAAAAGGGATTGTCCCTCTTTTGAACCCGTTTTCCCGATGACGGCGATGAGAACCGGCTTGGACAAGGACAACTGGAAGGCCGAGAGCATATGGGATAAGGAGAGCGGCCGTTCGTTCATGAGCCCAGAAAATCTTCGCAGGGTTTTCATCGCGGCATTTTTAAAATCCGCGCGATCTAAAATCAAAGACAAGCGCAACAAAATCGAAGCGGCGACCGAGCTGGAACAAGGCTCGACTGAATCGGCGGAGTCCATCACTCGGGGAAGATCTGCGCTTTTGGCTTTTTCACTGGAAAGATAGAAGCCGCCGTACGGAGCGGCAAAATCTTTAACTAATTTTTCGGAAAGTTCTGCGGCCCAGGAGAGATAAGACTCGTCTTCCGAGGCTTCGTAAAGGTCTAAAAGTCCCTGAGCCATGAACGCATAATCATCCGAGAATCCTTCGTTCAAAGATGGGTTGAGGCTGGAAGAATGAACGAGGGTTTTAGACTCCGGTAAGTAGAGATTTTCCCGGATAAAAGAAGCCGCTTTTTTCGCCGCATCCAAATATTTTTGACTTTCCGTCGCTTCATAAGCTTTGGCCAAGGCCGAGAGCATCAGTCCGTTCCATGAGGAAATAATTTTTTCATCGCGCATCGGGCGGGTTCTTTTGCTTCGGACTTCCAAAAGCTTCTTTTTTGCCGCTTGGATTTTCAAATTTGCTTCGGATGCGGTCATTGAGAATTGCCGGGCCGTTTTTTCCAAGGGTTCCGCGATATAAAGGATGTTTTTGCCTTCAAATTCCCCGCCCTCGCCGCTGGATAAATTTCCCTCCGGGACAACTCCGTAGTGATGGCAGAAAATGTCGGCCTCGGGGCCTAGGATGTTTCTGATCTCCGTTTCATCCCACAGGTAAAAAAGTCCCTCGGATTTTTCGCCCGCTTGTTCTAAATTTTTGTGGGAGTCTTTTGCTGTCGGCAAGCTGTCGGCGTCTTCCGCCGAGTAAAACGCGCCTTGGGGGCTGGTCATGTCCGTTAAAACATAGGACAACGTTTCTTCGGCGATTTTAAGAAAAGAGGGGTCTTTTTCTATTTGGTAGGCTTCAAGATAATTGACGGTCAGCTGAGCGTTGTCATAGAGCATCTTTTCGAAATGCGGAAGCCGCCAAAAAGCGTCGGTGGAGTATCGGTGAAAACCGCCGCCCAGATGGTCGTAAATTCCGCCCGCGGCCATGGCTTTTAAGGTTTGAAGGGCCATTTTCTTGGGTTCGGGGTTCTGGGTTCGCTGAAAAGCGCGAAATAGAAACGCTTGGTTTCCAGGTACGGGAAATTTGGGCGCGCCGCCGAAACCGAAATGCTCCGGGTCGAAAGAGCCTTCAAAAGCGCCGAGAGCGCGGTTTAAAAGATCCGAACCTAAATCCGGTCCGATTGCGGGACCGTCAAGCATTTCTTTAAGGGCTTCGGAAATCCGCTCGGCATCGGCTATAATTCCTTTTTTTTCCTTGGACCATAAATCCGCGATCCGATTAAGAAGTTGGGGAAAGCCCTGCATACCCCATCTCGGCTCAGGCGGGAAATAAGTCCCTCCGTAGAAGGGCTTGAGATCCGGCGTTAAAAAAACGTTGAGCGGCCAGCCTCCGCGTCCGGACATCGCTTGAACGGCGGTCATGTAAATTTTGTCGATGTCGGGGCGTTCCTCGCGGTCAAGTTTAATGGGAATAAAGTTTTGGTTTAGAATTTCCGCGATCTCGGGGTTTGAAAAGCTTTCCTTTTCCATGACGTGACACCAGTGACAGGTGGAGTAACCGACGGATAGAAAAATAGGCTTGTTTTCCGCCCGGGCTTTTTCGTGGGCTTCCTTCCCCCACGGCCGCCAATCGACGGGGTTGAATGCGTGTTGGAGAAGATACGGGCTTTTTTCATGAATCAAGCGGTTGGGGGTCGCGGATTTTGTCATTAGTTCACTTTAGCATAAATAGAAAAAGTCCTATAATCAGAACATGACCGAGCCTAAGCGAGGAAATGGTTGGAGTCCAGAGTCCGTACGAAAGGAAACCATGGAACAAACGCTGATCCTTAATATCGCCCAACTTTTGACTTTTCCGGGTCTTGACGCGCCGAGGCGGGGCCGGGATCTCAATTCCGTCGGCATGATTCGGGACGCGGCGGTTCTCATCGAAAAAGGCCTGATCGTTGCCGCCGGGCCCAAGGACGTCGTTTTAAAGAAAACGAGTCCGGAAAAATGCCGCATCATCGACGCACAAGGGCGGCTCGTCTTGCCGGGCTTTGTGGATGCTCACGCGCATCCTGTTTTTGCCGCGCCGCGGCTTTTTGATTTTGAACAGAGGACGCGAGGCCGGACTTATTCCGAAATCGCCGCCGGCGGAGGAGGAATATTATCGACCGTGGATTTAGTTCGCCGCTCAAGCGCGGAAACCTTGACGGCGTCGCTTAAACGTTGGACGCAAAAGTTCTTAGAAAGTGGAACGACCACTGTGGAAGCGAAATCAGGTTACGGTCTTGATTGGGAAAACGAGCGTAAAATCTTGCAAGTTTTGGCCCAAGCCGGGAAAGAAGGCCCGCTTGGAATTATTCCAACTTTTTTGGGCGCCCATGCCGTTCCTCCTGAGTTGCGAGAGAAAAGAGAAGTTTATATTCGGCGCATAATTGAGGAAATGATACCGCAAGTCGCCGAGGAAAATTTGGCCCGTTTTGTGGATGTTTTCTGCGAGGGGGGATACTTTTCAAAAGAAGAGTCCCAGAAAATTTTCGAGGCCTCCCAAAAAGCCGGGTTGGGGCTTAAAATCCACGCGGAACAATTATCCCGCTCCGGCGGTGCGGCCTTGGCGGCGGATTTCGAGGTCTCAAGCGCGGACCATTTGGATTTCGCGGATGATTCCGACATTCGCGCCTTGGCGCGGTCCAAGGTTGTCGCTTGCCTAGTGCCCGGTTCCAATTATTTTCTGTCGAAGCCCTATCCGCCCGCCCGGAAACTCATCGATTCGGGCGCAGCGGTGGCTTTAGCCACTGATTTTAACCCTGGAACCTGTCCGTGTTGGGATATGCGGATGATTTTGTCTATCGCCTGTACGCAGATGAAAATGAAAATTGAAGAAGCTTTATCGGCTTCCATCGTCAACGGGGCTTGGGCCATTGGGCTTGGAAAAACTCACGGCAGTCTTCAAGCGGGAAAAATCGCCGATTTGGTGTGTCATGAAGCCGAGGATTATCGCGAGCTTCCCTATTATTTCGGTCAAACTCCGGTCCTTTGGACCATGAAAAAAGGCGAAATCGTTTTTCGCCGCGAGAGATGAGGAGAGTCAAGTTGGCAGGTTATGCGGGAAAAAATCTCCTTAAGTGGATCGAAATTGATTTGAGGGCGATTCGCTCGAACCTCAATCGAATATTGGCTGAAGCTGACCACACCAAGATCATGGCCGTCCTAAAGGCGGACGCTTACGGACATGGCCTTGTTTCCGTAGCTCAAGAAGCGGAGAATGCGGGCATTTCTTATCTTGGGGTTCTGACCTTGGAAGAAGCGAGGAATTTGCGGCGGGCAAAAATCTCGCGCCCCATTTGTCTGATGGCGCCGATTTTGCCGCGGATGGCGGAAGAGGCCGTTAAATTTAAAATTTCCGCGACCGTCGATCATCTGGATCAGATTCGCGCCCTCAACGCCAAAGCTTCCTTGAGTTCTCCCGTTTCTATTCATGTGGACTTGGATTTTGGGCTTGGGCGATGGGGAATTTCTCCCGGGAGTTTGAACTCATTTCTTGAACGCCTCAAACGCTTTAAAAAAATTCAGCTTCAAGGTTTGTCGGCCCATATTGATTATATTGCCGGAAAAAATGCGGTTGAGGCGGAAGAAAAATTACGCGATTTTAATCGTATCGCCCAACGTTTGAAAAAAAAATATCCCGGTTTGATTTCTCATGCCGCCAACAGTTCCGTTTTTCTTGATTTCCCTCATTGGCGGATGGATATGGCCCGGATCGGAAATTTAATTTACGGAATTAACGCAGCAAAATCGCGTAATTTTCCGCTTGAAAACCCGTGGCATTTTAAAGCGCGAATTATTCATATTCGTTCGATTTCAGCCGGAGAATCCGTTGGATACGCTAGCGCTTATGTTTCTCCAAGAAAAATGAAGGCGGCGACCTTGCTCGTGGGTTATTCCGATGGAGTCACGATGGAACCCGCCGAACGCCTGATCCGTTTTGGTTCCGGCTTTGAATATTGGGGTATAATGGGAAAAGTTAAAACCCCTTTTATTGGAGGTTGCGGAATCTCTCACTTGCTTGTAGACGTTAGCCGCGTTCCTCGCGTAAAAATTGGAGATGCCGTGACCCTCCCTGTTCGCCGCACCGCCGCCCACTCTCAGATTCCCCGAGTTTATGTGAGTTAGACAGTCCCCAACTGGGTCTTTTGCCGGAAGGGGTCTAGGTCCTTTGGCCCTTGGGAGACTTGAAATTGTTGGCTACAATGAAAGGGCCGGAACAAACGGCGCGAAGGGAAAGCGCTTATATAAGGAGAATTCCCATTAAAAAAGTAACCGCCTGGGCGCTGACGGGTGTTCTTTTTGTCTTATCTCCCGGCTTCTCTTCCTATCAGGCTTTTGCCGCTGAATTTTCGGAGAAACCCCCTGAGGTTTCTTCGCTTCAAATTCCCGATGTTTCCGTCTCCATTCCCTCGGAGAACTCAGCCGCTTCTCAAGATTTAGCGATAGAAAAAATTGATTCTCTTCCCCCAAGCGAAACCCGTCTAACGGTGGGGAGGGAAACGAATATTCCGGAGTCGAAATCTCAGGAAATTGCCGCGCGCGTTGTGCAAGCCCTTGCCCCTGCGGCAGGATCAAAATCTGAAAAGCCTCTTTCCCAAGGCCGCCGGTTTTGGGGGCGTCTGAGCGGCCAGGTTTTTGGAAAATCCCAGGGCTCAAGAAAAATTTCGCTAGGCGTTCTCAATCGTCTTTTTGACCGACAAAAAGAGATGGGGACTGTCCCTAACTCGCTTCACTCGCCCACCACAGATGTCCGCTCTGCAGATGGCGGGAGAAATATTTCTCTTGGAATCAGCAAATTTTCTCCGAAAAAGAGATTGGAGTGGGTTGAGCATATTAAAGCGCTTCCGGCGCCTTTCCTATGGAAATACGTTCCCGGCTGGTCTATCGCCGCGATGGGGGGCGAAATGCAGGCGGTGGCTCTCCCGGTTTTCACCGCTCAAGTTTTCGGCCTTTCCCAGGCGATTATCGCCGCCGGCGTTAATTTGATTGCGCGTATTCCCGGCGCCTGGATGGGGGCTTTTTTTGTCGGGCATTTTAGCCCTAAGACCATTAATAATGTCGCTTTAATTATCTCCGCTTTAAGCGGCGGGCTTGTGCCTGCGGCGCTTTTTTTTCATTTGCCGCACGCGGCCCTTTTCGGAACTTTTCTTTTGGGTTCGACCCTTTCGGGCTTGGTTTACGGCGCAACGAGGGGTGTGACTGAAAATTTAATTCCGCCGCTTCTTATTTCAGACCGAACTCAACGGGAATTCGGCCTTAATTACGCCTATCAATGGGTGGAGCTCAGCTCCATTTTGATGGCGATGATTTCAGTTCCGCTACTCCACGTTTTCGGCGGAAGCGTAATATTGGGAATTTCAAGCTCGTTTTTCCTGATTGCGGCTTTATTTTATGGGTCTTTAAAACTGCATAAGCCGGAGGCCAAGGCCCCGGCGGCTGTTGAGAAACAAACGCAAGAAGGCTTGTCTTGGAGAAGTTACATTCCCTTTGTCTTTTTTAGATTTATTCATTTCTCTCTCTATGCGGTTTTTGCCGCCGCGATTTCCATGGGCATCTTGCATGACGATAAGATGACCGGAAATATCATCGGGGCTTATGATTTTGGAAGCTGGATTTTCGGGTTCTTGGCGACGGCGGCTCTTTTGCCTAAAAAAGGAGAGCGGCCTTGGACCTTGGCTGGTGTTGGATCTGCGTTAGCTTTCTTATGGGCGAGTTCTCTTCTTCCCATTCCCGCTTTGTCCATGATTCTTGCCGGAGTCATGGGTGGAATGATTATGATTAATTCCAACAAATGGATGAGCCTCTACCAGGAAAAGCTTCCACAATCGAAACTTAAAAATCTTTCCAAGTGGATGATGACGGCTAGCATTTTGGGAACCCTGCCTATCTTTATCGCGGCGGGCTTGAGCCAGGTTTTTCCCGCTTGGGCCGCATTTTTAACCATGCCCCATATTATCATAGGCGCCAACATTTTGGTGACGATCTTGGGTCTTGCGGCTCTTTTTGGCTTTCGTTAAGGTTTAAGGCTTCTATGATTTAGGTCATAGAAGCCTTTTTTTATTTCCTCTATACTACTTTTACTGACCTCATAGCTCACCTTTGGGAGGTGTTACTTATGATTTACAAGTTTGAACCCAGTACGATGGCGACCGGGCTTGATTCTCTTGATCGCCAACATGAAAACCTTTTTGAACTTTCCAATCGCATGGATACTCTTGCCCAAGGGCCTATCGATCAGGTGGGCATTGAACGGGCCTTGGTCGCTCTGAGAAACTACGGCTTGGCCCATTTCGTCCACGAAGAACGAATGATGGATGTTTATGTTTGTCCGTTGGCCAAGGCCAATAAAGACGCCCATGGCCTTTTTGTCGAAAAAACCAAGGAATGGTTTAGACGCTTGGGCGAATGCAAATCAGATTTAGAAATCAAGGACTTAACTCTTGAGGTGAACCGCTTTGTCGGTGATTGGCTGACCAAACATATTTGTCGTGTTGATGTGAGTCTTAAGCCCTGTATCGCAAATGCGGGCAAGGGAATTAAATAAATGAATCTGCTTCATTTTTTTGGGCTTCCGCCGGCGGCCTCAACCTATGCCGCAGATATTGATTTCGGATTGCGCCTGACTTTTGGCGCCATTGTCTTTGTTTTTTTCTCCTGGAGCGTTTATTTGGCTTATTTGGTTTTTCGTTATCGAAATAAGCCTGGCGGACGGGCGGAGTATGAGAAATCGGAGGGAATTTCTAAGGCGATGATTCCCGGCCTGGTCGTTTTAGTCTTGGAAATGATCCTTATTATTTTTTGGGAAATTCCGGTTTGGGGAAAAATTAAAGAAGAAATGCCGAAAATGGGTGATGTTGTGGAGGTCAATGTCTTGGCCCAGCAGTTTGCCTGGAATATCCAATATCCCGGGCCGGATGGGAAATTCGGTCGCCGCGAGCAAAAACTGGTGAGTTTTTCCAATCCCATTGGTCTTGACTATAACGATCCGGCGGCCAAAGACGACGTCGTTTTGGCCAACGAGCTTCATTTGCCGCTTGGAAAAATGGCCGTAATTCACTTGATGTCGATGGACGTCATTCATGATTTCGCCGTCCCGGAATTTCGTATTAAGCAAGACATCGTTCCGGGAATGGATATCCCTCTCTGGGTGAAGCCGACCAGGATTGGAAATTTTGATCTAGCCTGCGCCCAACTTTGCGGTTTTGGGCACAGCTTGATGGTCGGACACGTGATTGTTCAGAGCCCGGAAAATTTCGCGGCTTGGCTTAAAAAAGAAGCGCCGAATCCGCAGGCGGCGAGTTCCGCCAATAACTTTTAAAGAGGAATTTTCCCATGAGCGAACATAAGACGAGTTTCCTGAAAAAATACGTTTTCACAACTGATCATAAGATGATTGCGATGCAGTATATGTTTACTTCTTTATCCGCGCTTTTAATCGGGTTTTTCTTTGTCCTCATCATGCGTTGGGAATTGGCTTTTCCGGGGCATCCGATTCCGATTTTGGGAAGTCTTCTCTCCGCGCGGCTTACTCCCAACGGAGTGATGTCGCCGGAGTTTTATAATATGCTCGGCGCCATGCACGGAACGGCGATGATTTTCTTGGGCATCGCGCCTTTGGGGTTTGCCGCCTTTGGAAATTACGTGCTTCCGCTTCAGGTGGGAGCTCCCGACATGGCTTTTCCCAAAATCAACATGATTTCTTACTGGTCTTTCGTCGTGGGGTGTTTGATTTTAGCCGCTTCCTTTTTTCTTCCCAGCGGTCCCTTGCAATCGGGTTGGACGGCGTATCCCCCGCTTTCCGAAATTACGCGGGGAACGACGTTCTGGATTTTGGCGATGGTGTTTATTATCACCTCTTCGCTTTTGGGGGCCATTAATTTTATCGTGACCGGCCTCAATATGCGCGCTCCTGGGCTGACCTTGGGCCGTTTGCCAATCTTTGTCTGGGCGGAGCTGGTGACTTCCGCGATTATTTTGCTGGCCTTCCCTCCGGTTGAGGCCGGAGCGATTCTTCTTTTAATGGATTGCGTGGCTCACACGAGTTTCTACCTCCCGCAGGGATTGACGATTTTGGGCCATGCCTCGGGGGCGGCCGGCGGCGGGGCGCCGATTTTGTGGCAGCATTTGTTTTGGTTTTTGGGCCACCCGGAGGTTTATGTGCTTTTACTTCCGGCCATTGGAATCGTAGCTGAAATTATCGCTAATAATTCCCGCAAGCCTCTTTATGGATATAAGGCGATGGTGGGTTCTCTTTTGACGATTCTTATCCTATCTTTTGTCGTTTGGGCGCATCATCTTTATATCAGCGGGATGAGCCCGTTTCTGTCGGATTTCTTCGCCATCACGACCTTGGCGATTTCGGTTCCATCGGTAATTCTCTTGACCTGTTTAGTGTTTAGTCTGCAAGGGGGTTCTATTCGTTTTACGACTCCGATGCTCTTTGCGCTTTCATTTTTGCCGCTTTTTGGAATTGGGGGATTGACCGGTATTCCATTAGGGGTCACGGTGACCGACATTTATCTCCACGACACCTATTATGTCATCGGGCATTTCCATTATGTGGTTGTGGCCGGAATTTTAATGGCTTTGTTTGGCGGAATTTATTTTTGGTTCCCCAAATGGTTCGGCCGCAAAATGAACGAGTCCTTGGGAAAATGGCATTTTTGGGGGACCGTCATCGGAATCAATGGCACGTTTTTCCCGATGTTTATTTTGGGTTTGGCCGGTCAATCCCGAAGACTTTGGAATCCCTTGGCCCAGGCGCATAACGTTCCGTGGCAGAAATGGCATGTCGTCAGCTCCGTTTTCGCCGGAATTTTGCTCTTGGCCCAGATTCCCTTCATTTACAACTTCTTCCACAGCCTTTTTAAAGGCGAGCGCGTTTCTGATAACCCTTGGGAAGCGACGACCCTGGATTGGGCGTGTCCGTCTCCGCCTCCGCACGGAAATTTCTCATCTCCAGTCGCCGTCTATCGCGGGCCGTATGAGTATTCCCCGCCTCATCGTCGCGATAGCTGGATTCCCCAAAACGCGGAAGCGTCTTAGAATGTTGTAAAATTTTTTGGATTACGACGGTATTTAATAAACGGAGACTATTGTTCATGGGAAAATTTTCTTTGAAGGGGAAATTTTTTAATGTTGTTTGCGCGCTCATTCTTGCTGGTTTCTGGTCTCAGTCCTGGGCCTGGCAAAGCCAAACCCCGGATGAGGCTCTTCTCTCGGTTAATAACAGTTTTGGGGTTTATCTGATTCCGGTTCAAAACGTTAATTATGTGGAACCCAATGGGAGCGTGAATAATTGCGCCAATGGCAAATCCTGCGCGAATTATTCCGATGAGGAATCCGGAGGGCTTTTTGGGGACGGGTTTTCTGTTGATTACATGAGCCCAAAAATGAAGCTCTATGGTCATCTTTCCTATCAATTTGCATCCGGACATCTCAATTATAATGGGGCAACCCAAGGAGGGACTCCGGTTCAGGATACCTCTGGCGCCCGCATTGGGGATTGGGATTTAAAATTCGGCAAGGGTGTCACTTTGAGCGAGGACCAGAGAGTTTTATTGACTCCCTATATCGAGTTTGGAAATCATTTTTGGCAGAGAGATCTGGACTTGGGAGGTGGGGCTAATCAGTTTGGGGAAGACTATCAAAATGATTATTTAGACGGCGGGGCGATGATTCAGTATGTTCCGCCCATTCATATCTTGCATCACAACGACATTGTTTTGGAAGGAAATGCGGGAATCGGAGAAACCATCGGGCCTAATATTACGGTTCCGATTGCCAACCCACCCATGCCGAGTAATGCGCCCTTGGGGCAAGAACCGTTTATCAATTTGGGCCTTGAAGCCGATTGGCACGCGATGACCGCTTTGTGGGTTTTCTTTGGGTATCAATACACCTATTTCAGCTATTTTCCAAGCTCGATCTACTCGAATGCCGGCGGCGCCGTCGAAGAGCCGGCGAGCTTTACCAACTACAACATCTACAAGCTCGGCGTCAAAATTCCGTTCTCGGGTTTTCCCGTGATCGCCAAGGGAATCTCCCAAATGGGCGACGCCTCGTCCAAGGATTAAAGGAGATAGGGACTGTCCCCATCTCCCTCTCGTGACTTAAATTTGTAACACGCTTCTGTTAAATTTTGAGCGTGGATGAGCCAAAATCTCTTCAAGATATAGAATCCATTCAAAGCCTTGACACCGCGCGCTTGGCTTTGAGATGGGCCCTTGAAAAAATTCAGTCTCTCGAAAAAGACAAGGCCGGGCTTTCTGAAAAAATTAGCGCAGAGGAACGCGCGCGCGAAAAAACCCAGGAAAATCTCATTTCCCTTCAAAAAACAATCGGGCTTAAAAACGCGGAAGCGACTCAGCGCGAACTTTATTACGCGAAACTTGAAGAATATCTGTCCTTAAAACTAGATGGGAAACTCGATGTTGCCTTGCTCGCGAAAAAAGAATTGGAAGTATCCCAGCTTCAAGAGATGCTTTCACAAAAGCAGGCGCATCTGGAAAAAGATTTTGCCTCCCGCAAGGAAACCATTGAGCGGGATTTTAACCGGCTGAGAACGGAAATGGAAGGGGAAACGCGCGATGTTCGGCGCCGCGCGGAAGCGTCTCTGGAAGCGAGGCGAACGGCCCTTGAAGAAGAGCTTTTGTCTAAAAACGCGGAACTCGCCGATAAAAGGGCGCAGTTGAATGCCGACTCCAAGCATTTGGAGGAAAGGAAAACCCACTTTGAGAGTTATTATAAGGAAGAGCGGGCGCATCTTCAAGCGGCCCTCAAAGGTTTCCGTGAGGAAATTAAGGAAGAAGTGGCTTTGCGCTCTCAAATGGCCGAGCGCGTTTTGGAGGAGAGGCGGGAATCTCTTGAGAAAGTTCATTCGGAGGAACGCGCGCTTTTAATCCGGGAAATTGAGAGCTGGCGTTCCAGGGTTAAAGAGTTGGGGCCCAAAAATATCGACCTGGAAAAATTTCTAGCGTTGTCTGAGGAAAAAAATCTCCAAATTCAGGCAAGCTTAGACCGCATGGCCATTGCCCGGGAGTCCGAAAGAGCCGCTTATGAGGCGGACAAGAAAGGGCTTGTTCACGATTCGGAAATGTGGCGCAAACAGGCGTTGGAATTTCTTGAAGAATCTCAGGATCTCAAGACGAAATTAGGCGCGGCGGATACTCATTCTAAGGTTGCGGACAAGGAAATTGAAAATTTAAAAGGACGAATTCAAATTTTGTCGGAAGAATTTGCTTCAAGCCGAAAGAGAAACGAAGAGCTTTGGAAAAAATCCCTGGAGCTTCAAAACTCTCTGACCGAAGCCCTTGAGCGCGCCCAAACGCTTGAAGAGCGGGAAAAATCCAATGAAGGGCGGATGAAAAAAGAGTTGGCGGATTTTATCCAAAGGCATGAAGCGTTAAGCGCGGAATTTAAAGAAGCGCGGGAGCTCAGCGCCAATCAAATGTCTCGCTTGATTGATTTAGAAAAGAGTTTGTCTCAAGCGCGGCAGGCGGCCGTTGCGGCCGATTTAAAGCTTGCCGGAGCGCAAAAAGAAATGGACATTCTCAAAAACGAGCGCCAGGCCGCGCTGGAAGAAGTGGGAAAATTGAGAAAGGAAATCGAGGCGGCCGTCATCGGGAATTTAGCCTTGGAAAGAAATATTTCAGAGCTTGAACAAAAATTAAGAAAAGAAGAAAAAGTTCGAGAACTTGAGGGCGGGCAATTTAATCACGAAAAAGAGATGTGGAATAAGGAACGAGAAATTCTGGAATCTCGCCTTAAAGCCTACCACTCAAAGCTTGAAGCCCGCGTCAAAGCCGAGGCCTCTAAAGCGTCTGAGACTTCTTTGGAATCCTCCGGCGGCGGTCTGTGGCCTCCCATCCAGTGGCGCTAAAAAACCGTGCGCCTGTGATAGAATAAGCCTAAGAGCCGTTAATTATTCTCGGAGGCAAACCATGAATACGCGCCGCGCGACGGTCATCTCCTTCTTAATTTCGGTCTTATTTCTTTTTCAGTCAAAACTTTGGGCTTGGGGACCTGTGGGGCATGACGTGGTCGCTCTGATTGCGCAGTCACGCTTAAGCCCTGCGGCTAAAAATCAAGTCGCCGCTATCTTAGGCTCCGATGGAAATTTAGAGGAAATCGCTAACTGCGCGGACTGGATTAAATACGCCAAACAAGACGTTTCCTGCGGGAATTTCAGCCTTCCGCCGATGCCGGAAACAGCCAGCTGGCATTTTATCGATATTCCCATCAACAGCCAAGACCCTTCCGGCGCGATTAGTTCCGCTTGCGGGCCGGACGGGCAGTGTTCGATTGACCAGATCGAATCTCATCTTCAAATTCTCTCGGACGCTTCCGCCTCTTTGGATCAAAAACAACAGGCCCTCATGTTTGTCACGCATTTAGTGGGAGACCTTCACCAGCCGCTTCACAACGCGACCGAAATATTGCCGAACGGAACCTCTGATCGGGGCGGAAATCTTAAGAAAATGAGCTTTGAGTCGGGCGGCAAGGCGACGAATCTTCACGCTCTGTGGGATGATCTCATTGAACCCGCTTCCGAAGCCAAAAACATGGATCCGGAAAGCTTGGCCCAAACCTTGGAGGGCGAAATTTCCGATCAAGACGCAGCCCTTTGGGCTAATGCCAGCTTGGCCGACATGGCGTTGGAGGGATATTCCATCGCCCAGAATCAAATTTATCCTGATTATCACGCGCCCGGCGGCGACGTCGTGACCTCCGCTTATGAGGATGAAATGCGCCCGGTCGTCTATGTGCGCCTTGAAAAAGCCGGCGTGCGCTTGGCCGCTCTTTTAAACAAGGCTTTTGCTCCGGCCCCGGTCATTCTTCCGAGTTCTTATGAGCCCATTTCTCTAAAAGGGAAGTTGCCCGTCATTCAAAAGTTGGTTTTCCCGGCGGTGTCCGCCTGGGGGCGTTGACAGGATGGAAATCTCCTGATACATTCTAAAGAGAGGCGCTTTATGATGAAAAAAATATTGGCGATTGGAATGACGGGCTTGTTGTGGGCGCCAAATTTGGCCTTGGCCCATGAGGGAAATTTTTCCCCTAGAAAAATTTACGATAAGGCTTCTCCGGCGGTCGTGACTGTCATCTGTAGCGGTCCAGAAGGCGGAAACGGAGAACTGGGAAGCGGGAGTCTGATTGCCGAAAACAAGGTTTTGACCAACGCCCATGTTGTCATCCATAAATCAACGGGGCGCCCGTGGCCCTTGGTTCGCGTTTATCTGAAGCCCAAACATATGACCGGAAATCCGGATAAAGATCTTAACCACGCGATTCGGGCTCATGTGGCTTTTTATGACCGCTCGCTTGATTTGGCGCTTTTAGAACTAGACCATCCTGCTTCCGGCCGTCCGGTTTTGTCTTTAGCCAATCCCAATAGCGTTTCTGTGGGAGATCCCGTGGCCGCGATTGGGGATCCCGAGGACGGGGGGCTTTGGACCTTGACGACCGGAATCATCAGCGCGGTCATCGCCAATCTCGGCGGAGTCAAGGGCCGCTACGGTTATCAGACCGACGCTTCGATTAACCGTGGAAATTCCGGCGGACCGCTTCTGAATGCGAATGCCGATATCGTGGGGATGAATACGATGATGGCGCGTCGTGCCCCGGATGGGCTCGCCATTACCGCGGTTAATTTCGCGATCCGTTCGGACGTCATTAAAGCTTGGCTCAATGCGAATGCCGGAATGGATATCGCCTATGCCGCTCCCGCAAACTCGCCTTCAAACTCCGTTCCTCAATCTGAGGAAGTGGCCCAGAACGGTTCTGAGTCTTCAGTCTCTAATCAAACTCATCAACAACAGCCTTCTTTACCATCAACTCCCATGTCTGATTCAGCCTTAGTCACCAAGAAAATTCCTGTTTCTCCCAAGTCGTCTGTCAATCCACCGCAAAAGCCCACGCCGCAAGTGGCCTCCGCAAAACCGATCCCTATCCGCCATGTGACGATTACCGAAAGCCGTCCCTATAACCGTCGGCAACTTCTTCTTAAAAAGATGCGCCAGATGGATAATCTTGAGCAGGAAATGCATCAGGAATTTTTACGGCACGCTCAGAATCTGAACCAATAAAGGCCTAGCCTTCTATGCCTCTTCCCAATAATCATACGGGCGGCATTGTCCCTACCTCAAGATTATTGCGGAAGGGGACTAGGTCCTTTTTCTCTGAAAATCTAGGACTTTCGGCCCATAGGGAATTTTTTAAATCAGGATATAATAGAAATATGAACGTGATGGAATTAAAATCGGAAAAGGCGGTTGAATTAGGCGCTTTCTCGCGCCAGGACCGAATTTCTCCGGTGGGAGGGGCTAAAGAACTTCCGAAGTCTCTAGGCAAATTAAAGCCTGCCCGGGTCCCCTCCTCAAAAAAATTATTTGTCTATCTTATTGACGATGACGCCCATTTTCGCGAGACTTTCTTAGATGTGATGTCTTTGCGCGGGGTTGAAGCGAAAAGCGCGGCATCCGGGGTTGAGGCTTTAAAAGAACTTCAGCTTGCTCGTCCGGCGGTCATCATTGTGGATGTTCGCTTGCCTGATATTCACGGTTTTGATTTGTGTCGTCTGATTCGCCGGATGGACGGTTTCCAAACGATTCCCTTAGTTCTTTTATCGGCTTCTTTCCGCTATAACGATCCGCGAGATCAGGTGGAGGGATTGTTGGCCGGAGCCTCCATTTTCCTTTCCAAACCTATCACCATGGAAAATTTGTGGACGGAAATTGAGTCTCTCCTTAAACGCGGGCGGTAGCCTCCTATTCAAGTTGAAAACGCTTTTTCTTCTCCCTTGACCTTGGGTCAGCAAATCACGGCAGTCATTAAAGGTCTGGCGGTTGAAGGCGCCGGGCTTGCCGTTCCCGAGGGCAAAACCGGTCCCATTATTTTTGTTCCTTTTACCGCGACGGGAGATCGGGTTCAGATTGAAATTACCGAATCCAAGAAAAATTTCGCGCGCGGAAAATTGCTTAAAATTCTTTCTCCGGGGCCGGGCCGCGCAAACCCTGCCTGTTCTCTTCATTTTTCTGAAAGCCGAAAAATGGGCGCTTGCGGCGGATGCAATTGGCAGCATTTGGATTATTCCACGCAACTTTTAGAAAAAAGAAAACTTGTCGTTGATACGCTCAAAAAAATCGGCGGGTTTAAAAATCCCCAGGTTAAAGAGACTCTTTCTTCGCCTAAGGTATGGACATATCGCAATAAAGTCCAAATTCCCTTTGGGAAAAAAGAAGGAAAAATTATTTGCGGCTTTTATGAGACGCAAAGCCACCGGATTGTAGATTTTTCCGGTTGTCCGGTTCAGTCGGATATTTCGGTTCGTATCGCCCTTAAGGTCAAATCTCTGGCCCAGGCGGGAAATTGGCCGATTTATGACGAAGCCAGCGGAAGCGGTTGGCTGAGGCATTTACTCATTCGTTCAAATCATGAGGGAAAAGCCTTGCTCGCTTTTATTACGCGAAACGATTATTTTCCCAAAGGATCGTTTCTTGACTTTCTGAGCCAAGAGTTTCCTGAAATCGTGGGAATCCATCAAAATATCCAACCGCTTAATACCTCGGTTATTTTAGGGCGAAAGTGGAAAAAGCTTTGGGGTCAGGAAACGCTGACGGAGCAAATTGGCTCTTTTGTCTTTAAGGTCTCGGCAGGCTCTTTTCTCCAGGTCAATACTCCGGCCGCGGAAATTCTCTACCAGACGGCGGTGGAAGGGCTTGCCGAAGGCGGACGTCTTCCCCTGGTTTTAGATCTCTACTGCGGCGTTGGAACCACCAGCCTCTGGGCTTCTCAAGTGTCTGAGAGAGTCATTGGGGTCGAGGAAAACCCTCAGGCGGTGGCCAATGCCTGGGAAAACGCGCGCTTCAACAAAATCAATCGCATCCGGTTTTTAGCCGGAAAATCTGAAACGGTTCTTTCTCGAATCAGGCATGAAATTAAAGAAGGTTCCGCCGTTTTATGCGATCCTCCGCGCACGGGGCTTGCGCCGCATTTGCCCAAGGTTTTGGGGCGCTTCCCCATCAAAAAATTGGTTTACATTTCATGCGATTTAGCGACTTTTAGCCGGGACGCTTCTCTGTTGTGCCGAGAAGGCTTTTCTCTGCGTTCGGTGCAGCCGGTGGATTTATTTCCACAAACTGCCCATGTCGAGACCGTTGGAGTTTTCGAGCGAAAACTTAGGTCCTAGAAGTTCTAGGCCTTTAGGCCCAGGATGGAAAGGGGTCTCTTTGCTATATTAATATTGATGGAACAAAAACAGAGAATAGAGAGTCTGTATGGTTGCCTGCTTTCTCTTGCGCTTTCTTTTGCCGCTTCATCTCTTTACGCAAACCCCATGTATCTCTCCTCTGGAGGTAACATCCCTTCCTCCAATGCCTTGGATTTAGGACAAGAAACCCAAAAAATTATGAGCCTGGTCGCGAACAAAAACGCTTCCGTTTTCGCCATCCATCAGAAAGCCGAGAACGATTATGAATTCGGGATGCCGGGCGCCGCGATTTTAATTCGGCCGCATCTCCACCCCTATAAAATCGAACCGACCTTAGGGGAACCTCCCGCGACGATTGAAGACTTAATTTCCGCCGCCCGCGATAGAATTGAAAATAATGGAAATCAAAATTCCAATTCGACGGTGGAAGCGACTTTGTCTAAAATTGACGAGATGGAATCTCACAAGCGTATTTCCTACGCCCAGCTTCCGTCCAATGAACTCGGAGTTTATAATAAGCTTTGCGGCGGGCAAAAAATGGGAAAACGGGCCGGCACGATTAATCTTCATAACCATTTGGCCGTTATTTCGGTCGCGGTCGGGCGTCCCTTAGCGGCCTGTGTTCTCTTTCACGAGGCGGGACACGCTTCCGACCGGAATATTTGTCATGAATCAACCGAAGACGTTGAGAGTTACGCCTTTCACCGGGAATATGACTGCATCGAGGCGATTTATCCCACCGGAGAAGAGTTGTTGACCACCTACCAACAGCTCAATAACGCGGCTCAGGCGGCCGGGGCCAGTCCCGTGATTCGGGAATCCATGAATTTCATAAAAAATATCTACGATATTTACCGCACGGGCGGAGACGATCAAAAAATTAGGGAACTCGTCAACAAACTTTATAATTCCGACGGAACCCCCAGTTCTCCCGGAGCCTAACGGGAAATGGGGACAGTTCCTCATTCTCAACAGTTCATTCTCTCTATTGATCAAGGAACGACGGGGACCACCGTCATTATCGTTGATTCCCGCGCGCGGCTTCTTTCCAGGGTGACGCATGAATTTAAGCAGAATTTTCCAAAACCGGGCTGGGTGGAGCACAATCCGGACGATATTTGGGATTCCGTCTTAAAGGGAATCTCTAAGGCTCTCAAAGACGCAAAAATTTCCGCTTCCCAAATTGCGGGCATTGGAATCACCAATCAGCGAGAGACAACGCTTCTTTGGGATCGCAAAAGTGGGCGCGCGGTTTATCCGGCGATTGTTTGGCAAGACCGCAGAACCTCGCCCTTATGCGCTTCTCTCAAAAAAGCGGGTTGGGAAAAACTTTTCCACCAAAAGACCGGGCTATTTTTAGACCCCTATTTTTCCGGGACCAAAATACGCTGGGTTTTAGATCATGTTCCCGGCGTTTTAACGCGCGCCCAAAAAGGAGAAATCGCTTTTGGCACGATAGATTCTTTCCTTTTATGGAAGCTAACGGGAGGCAAAATTCATAAAACTGACGCGACGAACGCTTCCCGTACGCTTTTAATGGATATCAAGACCTTATCTTGGGATGAGCGGCTCTGTTCTATTTTAGGCGTTCCAATTAAAATTCTGCCTGAGATTTGCCCGAATGCGGGAGTTTTGGGGCGGACCCAAAAAGCGCCGCATATTCCAGATGGAATTCCGATTTCTGGAATGGCCGGAGATCAGCAAGCGGCGCTTTTCGGGCAAGGCGGAAATTCCCTGGGGGATGTCAAATGCACTTTTGGAACTGGGAGTTTTATTTTGCTTCAAACGGGGGCGATCCCGGTTTTTAGCCGATCGGGAAATGTGACGACCTTGGCTTTTTATTGGAAGGGTCAGGCTAGTTACGCCCTTGAAGGCGGGGCTTTTATCTGCGGTGCGGCCGTTCAATGGTTACGGGACGGGCTTCAAATCATTCGTTCGGCCCCTGAAATCGAAAAGCTTGCGTCTTCCGTTTCAGATAATGGAGGAGTTCAATTCGTGCCGGCGTTCGCGGGACTAGGAGCTCCTTATTGGAAGCCGGAGGCGCGAGGGCTTCTTTGCGGGTTGACCCGGGGGACTGAGCAGGGGCATATTGCGCGGGCCGCTTTAGAGGGAATTGCGCTTCAAAACGTAGATATCTTGCGCGCGATGGGCAAGGATTTTAATCGTCCGATAAAAATATTGCGAGTAGACGGCGGAGCTTCCGCCAATGATCTTTTGATGCAAATCCAGGCTGATTATTTGGGAGTTCGTCTTGAGCGCCCCAAGATGATTGAGACCACCGCCCTGGGTGCGGCTTTCATGGCGGGACTCGGAGTGGGATTTTGGAAGAACCTCAAGGAGATTAAAAAAGTCTGGAAGAAGGAAAAAGAATTTATTCCCGCCCTCAGCGCAGAAGAAAGAAAAGCGCGGATTGAGGCTTGGCATCAAGCGATTCGGCGGGCGCAATGAGAGACAAGAAAAAGAAACTGTCCCTGTTAATTACGCGCCCGGAAGAAAAATTATCCCATTTTCCTCAAAAACTCAGAGACTTGGGATTTTCTCCGGTGATTCTTCCCTTGACTCAAATTGTGCCGCCCAAATCTTTTCGCTTGATGGATGAGGCTCTTAAAAAATGGGATAGTTTCGATTTTGTTATTTTCACCAGTTCCCTTGCGGTTAGATTTTTTTTAGAGAGGGCTCAATCCCTTAAGATTCGGCTGCATCAACCTCGAATTCTTTACGCCATTGGGGCGCAAACCGCAAAAACGCTCAAAACGGCGGGATTTCGGAAAATTAAACTTCCTATAGAATCCCGCGCCGAAGGGCTTTTGCGTGAACTCAGACATGTGAGCGGAAATAAAATCTTGATTCCGCGGGCGAAAGAGGCGCGAGAAATTCTTCCCCAGACGCTTAAGAAGCGCGGGGCCCAGGTTTATGTTCCCGTGGTCTATCAGGTTTGGCCGCATAAAAAATCTTTGTCGAAACTTAAGAGAATGTCGAGAAAAAATTTTGACGCCGTTATTTTTAGCTCGGGACGAGCGGTTAAAGAATTTATAAAGGCGTATGGCCTTTTAAAATCCAGAAGATTGTTTTTAGAAATTCCGGCCATTTGTATCGGCGGGGTGACCCTTGAGGAGCTTAAGTCTTACGGAATCAACGGTTTTCGGTCCCGGACCCCGGATGATGAAGGGCTGATCAAAATCATTCAAAAAGTATTAAGTCAAGGGAGAAGGTGATGGAAATCTCAACAAAAGAAAAGGCGCAATTTCGCGAAATTCTGCTTAAAGCGTTATTGGCCGGAGCAAAGGTTCTGAAAAAGAAATTTCTTAAGGTCGCCTTTCAGTATAAAGGGCGCGCCAATTTAGTCACGGAGGCGGATTTTCTCAGCCAAAAAGCCGTTTTAGCGGTGATTGGCCGCTTAGCGCCTTTGCATGACTATCAGGCGGAAGAAAACGCCGTTCGAAATACCGGTTCTCCTTTTCGCTGGGTCATTGATCCCTTGGACGGAACGACTAATTACGCCCACGGTTATCCCGCTTCTTGCGTTTCGATTGTCCTCTTGTTTCAGGAAGAACCATTGCTGGGCGGAATTATTGATCCTTTTCGGGAAGAATGTTTTATCGCCGAAAAAGGAAAGGGTGCTTTTCTTAACGGAAAAAGAATTTTCGTTTCGAAGACCAAATCGCTCAAAGAATCTCTCTTGATTACGGGCTTTGCCTATGATCGTCACCGGCATTCTCATTTTTACGTGGAACGCCTAAGGCGTTTTCTTCTCGCCTCTCATGATATTCGCCGCAGCGGCAGCGCCGCCCTTGATTTGGCTTGGATTGCTTGCGGGCGAGCGGACGGCTTTTGGGAATTTCGCTTAAACCCTTGGGATGTGGCGGCGGGATGGCTTTTGGTGGAAGAAGCCGGAGGAAAAGTCACTGATTTTAGCGGGAAGCGCTGGTTAAGTCCCAACGTGTTTGGCCCTCAGACCTTGGCTACGAACGGACGCATTCATTCCGAGATGCTTTCTTTTTTTAGAGGACTTCGCTTTCCCAGGGACCTGGTTTTAAAGGCCGCGGGCTTTTAAATCGTGAACCTGGATGAGGCCCACCGGACGACCGCCTTCCACAACCGGAAGAACGTTAAAAGGGTTGCGTCTATTTTCCATGACGGCGATCGCTTTAAAGATGGAACTCTCCGGCGTAATAAAAGTCGGCTTGGGGTTCATAATTTTTTTAACCGGCAAATCGAGGATGTTTTTTTTCTTCTCAAGGGCGACGCGGATGTCGTAATCGGTAATCAGCCCGACAAAACGCCCGTGACGGTCTTTCACTGAAGCCGCACCGGCTTGAAGACGCGTAATTTCAACCAAGGCGTGGCGAAGGGGCCATTCCGCATCAACCACGGGGTTCATTTCTCCCGAGCGCATGACGTCTCTGACGAGTCCGTGAAGTCTTTTGCCAATTCGTCCGGACGGATGGTTTTGGGCGAAATTTTTTGGGCCGAATTTGCGCGCCTTCATCAAGGCGACGGCCAAGGCGTCTCCGACCGCTAAGGCCGCGGTCGTGGATGCGGTCGGCGCCAGATTAAGAGGGCAGGCTTCTTCTTGAATGGGAGTGATAATGGCGGCTTTTGAGTTTTTAGCGAGCGTGGAAGAGGCGTTAGCGGTAATGGCGATGATAGAGACTCCAATAGATTTCAGCGCCGGAAAAAGCTCGTTTAATTCTTCCGATTCTCCCGATTTTCCCAAGCAGATGATGAGGTCTTGTTTTTGGATAAAACCAATTCCGCCGTGTTTGGCTTCGGTGGGATCGAGAAACATCGCCGGGGTGCCGGTGGAAGAGAAGGTCGCCGCTATTTTCTGCGCGATGAGGCCGGATTTTCCGACGCCCATGAAAATGACTTTTCCCTTACAGTTAATAAGAAGAGACAAAGCCTTGAAGTATTCCGGGCCCACGGATTTTCTAGCTCTTAAAATCGCGTCAGCTTCGATTTTAAGCGTGCGCTCGATTTCTTTTTTCGCCTCGCGCTCGGATATTTTCCTCACCCGCTCATTTTAGCAATTTGAGAAAGGCTGTATTGAGACTCAAGGCCTAATATCATAAACTAATCGTTATCATGCCCGATATTTTTCCATTTCAGGGATTTCATTTTAGTACCCGAAAAATTTCCTTGAGCGCGGTTTTGTGTCCGCCCTATGACGCTATCGGCCCGCGGGAAGAAAAAGTTTTGCGCGCTAAAAAATTTAATTCTATCCACTTAGACTTGTCGGCGGGAGTCAAGAAAGATGGATACCGGGAAGCGGCCAAATTGTGGGATTTGTGGAGAAAAACCGGAGTTGTTACCCAAGACGACTCTTCCGCCATTTATATTTTAGAGGAGCGTTTTCGCTACGGAAAGAGAAATTTCCGCCGGATGGGTTTTTTGGCTCTTGTCAGTTTGAGTTCAAAAAACCTTTCTAAGATCATTCCGCATGAACAAACTCTTCCCATTCCCCGAGCCGATCGCTTGAAGGTTCTTGAGAGGGTCAAGGCCCATCTAAGTCCCATTTTTACCGTTTATCCAGACCCAAAGGGGCGCATCGAAAACATGGTCCGGGGTTTTGTCAAAAAAAGAGAATTCAAAAGAGGGCGGCTTCAGGTTCTTCCCCATACCGATTGTCGTTTGTGGAGGATTAGCGATTCTCTTCAAATCGCGGAAATCCAGCAAGCGTTAAAAAAATTGCCGCTCTTTGTCGCGGACGGCCATCATCGCCTCGGCGCGGCTTGCGATTATTTTAAGAAAAATGGAAACCCTGAATCGGGAAAAATTCTCGCTTACCTTTGCGCCGAAGATGACCCCGGGCTTTTGGTCCTTCCTACGCATCGCGTCTTGCCTCAAAAAATTTTAGACCAAGTCAAAATTTCCTGCGAACTGAAAAAAGAAAAGAACGTGCCTTCTCTTGAAAGAGCTCTTAAGAAAGAAATTAATCCTTATGCCTTTGGGATTTATGAGAAGGGGCGTTTCTTCTTGGCCTTGCCCAAAAACCAAAAAGGCTGTAAAAGCCGCTTAACCCTTGAGTGGCTCAATCGCAATATTCTTTCCAAAGTTTCTCCCCAGGATTTGCGCTATACGTATGACGCTCATGAGGCCCAAAAAACGGCGGACTCTTTAGAAGGAACGGCGATTTTAGTTAAAGCGTTTTCCGTTTCCGAGGTCAGAAAGGCCGCTCAGGCCCTGGGGCTTTTGCCTCCTAAATCGACTTATTTTTATCCCAAGGTCTCAAGCGGGTTCGTGTTTCATGCCTTTGAAAATTAGAAATTAGATTAATAGTAAAATAAAGCCATGGCATTTTTGCTGTTTTTATTCTTGTCGCCGCCGGCGTTCGCCCAACCCGGCGTTTCTCTGCGGCAGTCGACGGCCCCGATCATGATCGTTTTTCCGCATGAAAACGATTCTTTCGCCTTTACTTCCCATCAGTTCGTCTTGGGTTCCGTCTCGAACCCGAAGGGCCGTTTTGAGATTAACGGATCGAGCGTTTCGGTTTATAAAACGGGGGCTTTTATCGCCTGGCTTCCGGTTAAAACCGGGACCTTTACTTTTCATGCGGCCTTGAGCGTCGGAAATACCGGTTACGCTTACGACCGCGATATCGTCATTCAACCGCCGCCCATGCCGATGCCGAAACGCCCCATCGCCATCGATGCCGCAAGCATTGTTCCAGCATCGAATGAGTCTTTACTCGCGGGAGATGTTTTGCGCGTCGCATTTCAGGGGAGCCCCGGCGGGAAGGCGTGGTTTAAAATTCCGCATCATTCATGGGTGAAGATGCTGGAATACGACCCGTCCCTCGGCCTCTATCAGGGTTTTTACCGGGTTTTAGAAAAAGATTCTCTTAAGCCTTCTTCTATTGAACTTTATTTGAGCGGCCGAAAAATTTACACCAAGGCAAAGGTTTCTTTTGATCGGGGAATAGCGAGAGCGGCGCTCGTGAAAGGGCAATATCCCGTGATGATGAAGTCTTTGCCGGATGCGGGAGAAATGTTTACCCTTTTGCCCGGGACGAGAGTCAGAGCGGGAAAATCCATCGGCCCGTGGACCTATGTTCCGCTCGGCTGGGATCAGGCCGGATGGGTTGAAACTCGTCATCTCGATTTGTTGCCGGTCAATTCTTCCCTTCCGTCCGCGGAAACGGGGAGCGTCATCGTCAAAAATTCCACGGGCGGAGCGAAAGCGATTCTTGTCATGTCCGAGCGGGTTCCCTTTGAGATGGAAGAGTCCGCGGATTTAACGCGCTTGAAAGTCCTGGTCTATTACGCGCATATCCATACCAATTGGATTGTCTATCAGGATGATTCGTTTGTTCGTCAAGCCCGTATTTGGCAGCGCGCCAAGAATGTGGTGGAACTTACTCTTGATTTAAGGCATGGGAAACATTTATGGGGATACCACGCTTCTTTTGAAGGGAATTCTCTCTTGATTGAAATGAGACGGCCTCCATTGATTACCTCTTCCAACTCTCTTAAAGGGCGCACGATTTTTTTGGATCCGGGGCACATGCCGTCGGCTCCCGGGGCGATTGGAGGCCTGGGAACTCAGGAAATGGAAGTGAACCTCGCCATTGCCCAGTGCGCCGCGAAGATTTTGGAAAAAAACGGGGCGAAAGTCATTTTAAGCCATCAGACTGATACGGAAGAGGTAGGGCTTGCCGAACGCCCAAAACTGGCGTGGGAAAGCCGGGCGGATGTTTTTGTCAGCATTCACAATAATACTCTTTCGCCAGGAGAAAATCCGTTCAAATCGGAACACGGATTTTCAATTTTTTATTACCTTCCCCAAAGCTTGAGTTTGGCTCGCGCGGTTGAAAAGGAATATCAGAAACTTGTCCCCCTTCCCGATGAGGGAACTCGCTATGGAAATTATTTGGTCTTGAGAATGACGGAAATGCCGGCCATTTTGACGGAATCGGCTTATTTAAGCGATCCCGCGCAAGAAGCGGAGCTTTTGACGCCTTCTTTTCAAAATAAAATTGCGAACGCAATTGTTGACGGCATAAGGTCTTTCTTTAACCGCTTAAGGTTAACGCCTTCGCGTAAAAATGCGGCTGTAGCCGCGGCTCCGGTCTTTCATCCCAAGCGGAAAGTAAAAGTCTCTTTTAGACACAAACGAAAAAAGAGCAAAACCCTTAGAAAGAGGAGCAAACTTCATGCAAGAAAGTCATGAGTCCAGGCTTTTGGCGGCCATTCTCGAAAATTTAACGGGCGGATTCATCGCAATTGATGAGACCAGGCGCATTATGATTTTAAATCCGGCGGCCCGCCGTATTTTAGATCTTCCGGAAGGGTTAAATTTGGATTTGCCGGTGGATCAGGTTTTAATCGGCGCGCCTGATTTTGCCAAAATTTTATTGGATACCTTGGCGACGCGCAATCCGATTAAGAGAAGCGAGATAAGTTGGCTTCACGGAAATCGCCGTCGCTTGATTGGATATGGGACCATGGTGTTGCGGGATGCACTGTCTCGTTTGATGGGAGTCGCGATCACTTTTCAGGATATTACGCCGGCAAGATAGGAGGCTCGGATGAAATTAGGAGATAAAGCCGTAGATTTTTCGCTTAAAGGAATAGATGGAAAAAATTACTCTTTATCTTCTTTTTCCGAGGCCAAGGCCTTGGTCGTTATTTTTTCCTGCAATCATTGCCCTTATGTCAAGGCGTATGAGGACCGCATGATTGAAATTCAGCGGGACTATCAGAATAAAAAAGTTCAACTTATCGCCATCAATTCTAACGATTCCTTCGGTTACCCGGAAGATTCATTTGAGGAAATGGTCAAGCGCGCCCAGGAAAAACGGTTTAATTTTCCCTATCTGCATGACAGGGAACAAATAACCGCCAGGGCCTATCAGGCGACTCATACTCCGCATCTTTTCGTTTTCGATTCCGGCAGACGCCTGGCCTATACTGGAAAAATCGACGACAATTGGGAAAATCCCTCCTTGGTTCAAAAACGATACCTGAAGGACGCGCTGGACGATTTGTTGGCGGATAAGCCTGTTCGCTTGCCGGAAACCCACGCCATTGGATGCACGATCAAATGGAAAAAATAATTGTCTCTTTTTTTCTTCTTGTCTCGCCTTCTTGGAGCGCGGTTCGGAAGGCTCAGGACTTAAAATTCTTTTTTGAAAAGTATCACGTTAAAAATGAAATTGTCAAAAGCCCGCGCGGGATTTTAAAACACGAGTATATCGTTCCCTACGGCCCGTATTTCCAACTTTTCGACTGGGATATGTATTTTATGTCGGTGGCTCTTAGTTATGATCACGTGTCCCGCCCGGTAATCGGTTCGGTCAAGGATTTTTTATCTTTTGTGGATGAGTTTGCCAACTGGACGGGTTACGCGCCCCGGGAAATTGCGCCGGAAGCCTTATGGGCTCTTCCCGAAATGTGTAAGCCGTTCATGGCTCAGGCGGCTGTTCGCGCTTCTTTGGAATCAGGAGATTTTAGTTGGCTGAAAGATTCCGATACTCCGCCTTCCTCAAACCCGCGTTACCGGAAACTTCAAATTTTTGAACGTCCGGATGCGGCCCCCAGGCGTTCCTATTACCATAAGCTCAAGGACATGCTTTCTTTTTGGGAGAATAATCGGCGGGCTCCGGACGGGCTTTTTGTTTGGTATAACGGAGTAGAAAGCGGTATTGACAATAACCCCGCGGTCTCCAATCATCCCAGTCAAATCACCGAGGGCGTGGATTTGCAGTGTTATATTTACCGCGAGTATCTGGCGATGGCGTTTCTGGCCGGAAAGCTCAAGCTTCCCAATGACGTTTCTCTTTACCTTTCCAAGGCCGCTGCGCTTAAAGAACTCATTCGCAAACGAATGTGGTCTGAGAAAGACGCAAGTTATTGGAACATCGACTCTCGGACGGGGAAAATGGTCAAGATTAAGACCTGGACCAATTTTATTCCCCTCTGGACAAAAATCGCGACCGCCACACAGGCGCAAGAAATGATTCAAAAACATCTGCTTAATCCGGCCGAGTTTTGGTCTCCCAACGGCATTCGGAGTTTGTCTAAGACCGAAGTCCTCTATGATCCGCGTGCGGGATATTGGCGAGGACCGGTCTGGGTTCTTTCTAATTATTTGATGATGCACGGCCTTTTAAACTACGGCTATAAAAAAGAGGCTCTTGATTTGGCTAAAGAAACACAGTCTTTGCTGATTCGAGATTTTAAAAACAGCGGGGGGATGAATGAAAATTATAATCCCGAAACCGGAGGGCCGACTGCGGGCGGGCACTTTGTCAGCTGGAATTTACTCGCCGAACACATGAAAGAAGAAGCTTTATCGGGGTTTGACCCCGCTTTTATCCCGACAGTCAAAAGCCCCTCGCCGCTGTCTCGTCCGTGAAAAAGAAAATCGTCAAGGCCAAGGACTTCGCGCGCCGCCATGAGAAAAAAATTCGCTATTTATTTGTGGGGGCTTGGAACACTTTTTTTGGGTATGTTTGTTTTGTCTCTCTTTACCACGCGGGAGATTGGATGCGTCGTCATTACTTGGTCGCTCTTCTCATCAGCCAATTCTTAGGGATTGCCAACGCCTATTTAGGCTACAAGCATTTCGTTTTTAAAACTAAGGGGGGGTATCTTCGAGAGTATATCCGTTTTTCCGGAGTTTATTGGGTTATTTTTATTTTCAATTTTTTTGCCTTGCCCCTTTTGGTTCACAAAACTTCCCTGAGCCCGGTTTTGGCTCAAGCTGTTTTGCTTCCGATTACCGTCATCCTCAGCTACGTGGTTCATAATCGCTTTTCCTTTAAGACGAGTTAATTTATTTCGTCACGAACCCCTAGGGTATAGTATAATGTCTCTCATGATGATATTAGATCCGGTTAATGCCGTTACCTCAATTCAGTTTTATAAGAAAGTGGCCCAGCAGTCGTGGGCGCGCACGGTCGGGTATTTGTGCTATGTCGCTTTTGTATTTTCTCTCATCGCAACCGTTGCCTTTAAATTGCGCGTTGGCCCTGAGATTGACAAGACCTTCTTCTGGCTTGAAAAATCCATGCCGGTCTTGACCTTATCCAACGGCAAAATGACTTCCAATCTGACCGCGCCACTCACCCTGCGCCATCCCGATGATCCTGATGTGGCCTTGACCATTGACACGATGCGGGTGGATCCGGTGACTCCACAAATGCTGGAAAGCCAAAAGGTCATGGCTTATGTAACTTCAAACGCCCTTTACGTTATGCGTCGTCCAGGAGAACTTCGAGTATTTGATTTTTCGTCTCAAAAGCCGATGAGTAAGCCCTTGGTCATCAACCAGGATTTTTATGAGTCCTCCCGCCGTTTCCTCGATAAAATTCTTTATCCCTTCATCTTGGTTTTGGTTTTTACCTTGTTTGTAGTCTGGAAAGTCCTAGCGTCTTTGTTTTATTCGCTGGTGGGGATGATGATGAATTCCTTGCTCAACGCGCAATTACCCTACAATGCCCTCTTTAACATAGCGGCCTATGCCCAGACCCTAATGGTGATTGTTCGGGCGATTTTTCTTTTTATGCCCGGTCCCTTGCCCGGAGCCGCTCCGATTTCGTTGGCGGTGACTTCAATCTACATCGCTCTTGCGATTAAAAATATCCAAGGTCCGCAGGAAGAACTCGCTTAAAATTTCTTCGCTTTTAGAACCTAAGAGTCAGATCAAGACGATTCGTCACGCCCAAAAGCCCAAAGGGAACCCAGGCGTAGTCAATCCGAAATTTTCCGATATCGAGGCCGCCGCCTCCCGCGATGCCGCTCAGCCCATTAATTCCGCGCGCGTAGCTTTGGTTATATCCGATTCGAAGAGCCCCGCTCATCTCATTGTCTTTAAACACGCTTTCTAAACCGACGCTGAGATACGGGGCTTGGTTGGAATCGGCGACGAGGTCCATTCCGGCATTAAGAATTTCGGATAAATGCCAGATAAATCCGCCTCTCAGCTCAGTCGGCAATGGGGAAGCGACGCTCCCAACCTGGATGGGGGGGCCGAGATTGGTGATCGAAGCTCCCAGATCAACGGGTCGGTTTCCGATATCGGTTACGTGAAGCGCCTGAACTCCCAAATTTAGCGCGATGTCGGCGGCTTCGGCGGTGTCAATTTGAGAGCGAATGATGTTGACTCCACCGCCGATTAAAAGCGATTTCCAATGCTGGGCATAGGAGAGATTCATTGCCATGTCATAAGGGGTAAAACTGCCGACGGAGTTTCCGATATTGTCGTAGGCGGTTTGAGGGGCTTGCGAGAAATAAAGAAGCCCCGCTCCCAAGACGCCTCCGTTGGAGAGTGGAAGTGCGTAAGAGGCAGAACCTTCGTAAGTCGTTTGAAGAAGACTGTTATAGCCGAGATCAATTTCTGATGGATCCTCGGGTTCGAGTCTCGCCAAGCCTGCGGGGTTCCAAAATAAAGCGTCGGCGCCCTCGACCGAGGCTGCCGCGACGCCTCCCATCGCGGGAACTCTCGATCCGGTTGGAATTTGAAGAAATTCCGCTCCGGTTGTTCCTATTCCGCCACTGGTAAAAGGATTGGAAGGCAAAAAAAAAGTCGCGTGAGCCAAGGGGGCAAAGGCGACGGCGAGGAGAAAGACTAGATGGGCCAGACGGGGCCCTTCCGAGTCGAAAGCGTATTCTCATCAATGGCGTCCAGATCCTTTGGGTCTTTGATTTTAAGGGGGCTTTTGTTTTTTTCCGCAGGCTCTTTGGCCGGTTCAATGTTTGTTTTCGGCGAGGTTTCTTCGGCTTTCGCGAGTTTCATTTCCGGAGTTTCTTTGATGGAAAGTTCTAATTGTTGGGGTTCTGTAACTTCCGTTTTTTGATCTTTCGATTCATTTTCAGGCTTGAGAACGAGCGTTTCCTCGATTTTGGGAGTTTTAAGTTTTATTTTTTTAGAAGAGGAAGTTTCTTCTTCTTTCACCAGCGAAGGGGCGCTCAATGTGGACATTTTTTCTGTCTGTTCTTTAAGAAGGGCGGAGATTTTTTCCAGCGCCTTGAGATTACTCCGAGATTCTGCGATAAAAACTTTTTCTAAGGAGTTCATTTGTTCCGCGAGCTTATTCATCCCTTCGCTGAGAATTTTGATTTCCTCATTCAAACGAGGGGCTTCTTTCATTTCTTCTTTTGCAATTGGAATAGAAGGGACGCTCTCTTGCGATGGAGAGGGGAGCGGCGCTTCCAATGGTTCAGGCGAGATAAGAGTGGGAGCCGATTCTTCGGCTAGAGTTTCCGGCGCAATTTCAAATTGTTCTCGTTCGGTTTGCGATTGGATCGGCTCTTGTGATTTTTCTTGAGGCTCTACGGATTCCAAAGCTTCTTCATTATCTTCGGTGTTTTCCTCTTCGGCTTCAACCGCGAGGCGATATTGCCCCAGAAGAAAGACAAATAAGATGAGGCTGGCAAGAAAACCTCCAGCTGAAATATAGAACCAGACGTCTTTAAGCAGATGAATCAGCATACGAAAATCGTATCGCAAATGAGACGGGCTGTCAAGGGCTTTTGCGCGAAATTAAAAACTAATGTTGACGGAGCTAGAACCGCAAGTTCCGGTTCCAGAACCGTGAAAGACTGCGGGAGTGGCAACATGATTAGAGTCTTGCGCTACTCCATTAACAGAGGAAAGATTAAGGTTGACAGCGCATGTCTGATTGAGCCCTGGTCCTGAGACATTGAAAGGTGCGCCTGAAATTGTGACAGAGCCTTGCGTTGTATTACTGCTCGTATAAACACATTCAGTTAAATTACTACCTGCAGCGATAGTGACGGTGCTGGCAAACAAATAACTGTCAATGGCACAACTGGCGGGCGCGCTAGAAAAGGCAAGTTTAAGAGAGCCAGTTTCAGGAAGACAGGCGCCACTTCCTCTCGAACTAAAGCCGCCGCTAATATAGTTAATACAGGGGCCACTTGGGTCTAAATTAATCATAAAAGTATTTTGCAGCGCTGTTTGAGAAAAAGCGCTTAAAGCCCCTGCCAATGGGTTGCTGGAAGAGCTTGTGCTGCTTTTATGACAGGCTGCGAGAATCAGGCTCAAACTGAGCGTGAGAAAGAGGCCGTTCCAAAAAGAGAGCGTTTTCATCAAGATTAATTTTAATAAATGAGTCATTCTCTTGTCAAAAAAAGCTAGAATATGGCGGATTCTGAATCGCTAGAAAACAGAGGAAAAGAATATGCACTTAAAAACGGTGGACATTTTTGGGTATAAATCTTTCGCCCAAAAAACCCATTTGGACCTTCAACAGGGAATTAATGGAATCATTGGCCCTAATGGCTGTGGAAAATCCAACATCATGGAATCCATTCGCTGGTGTTTGGGAGAAAGCTCCTGGAAGTCCTTGCGGGCGGATGCGATGACCGATGTCATTTTTGCCGGGACCGCTCGAAAACCCGCCTTGTCTTTTTGTGAAGTGACTTTAACTTTTGACAATTCCTCTCAAGGTCTTCCGATTCCATTTTCTGAAGTGACGGTGACCCGCCGCCTTTTTAGATCGGGGGAATCTCTTTATTTCTTAAATAAAAGCCAATGCCGACTTAAAGACGTGCGCGATCTCTTTTTAGATACGGGGCTTGGAAGCGGCGGATATGCCGTCATCGATCAGGGGCGCGTGGAAATGATGATTTCAGCCAAACCTGATGAACGGCGCGCGTTCTTTGAAGAAGCGGCTGGCGTTGCCAAATATAACGCGAGAAGAGAAGAAGCCCTTAAAAAACTTGAGCGCGTTGAAGCGGATATGGCGCGCGTGATGGACGCTCGCGCCCTGGTGGATGAACAGGTCAAGAAACTTGACTCGGACGCCAAAAAAGCGAATCTATTCCAGAAATATAAGGAAGAGCTGTCGGCGGCGGAAGCCTCGCAAATTCTAAAAGAGATTTCTCGGCTTGAATCTCTGCTGGAAGAAGGTCGCCTCAAGCGCCAGCCGTTGGAAGAATCTCTGGGCCAGAAGAAAGTTGAAATTGACGTCGCCGGCGCGGAGACTTCCGCCTTAAATTTAGAACAAGCCCAAGCCCAGGCGCAGGCGATGGAAGCGGGCAAAAAATCTTCCGAGATTAAGGCGCAAGTGGCGCGCCTTGAAGAAAGAATTCAGTCTTGGGAGCGGGAAGCCGCTTCCGCCGCGGAAAGGGTGAAGTCTCTTCAAACCGAAGAAATGACCCTGAAAGAAAAAATAGCCTCGACAGATGAAGATTTAGATCGGACGCGCGTGGATTTAGAGAAATTAGAAGCGCAGCTTGAGGTTGTTCATCAGGAAGTGGAAGGCGAGACGGAAAGAATGGAAGGTTTGTCTTTGCAGGTTTCTCAAGCCCAGTCGGAATGGGAAGAGAAGGGGCGAAAGACGCTTGAGGCTTCCGAGCGGCTTCTAGTTGAGACGCGCAAGGTCTCTGAAGGCGAGTCGGATTTGACTCGGATAGAAGCGAGGATACGTTCTTCCTTGAGGGAATATGGGAAGGATTTAGAGGCGGCGGCTTCTTTACTCGCGGCGCTGGAATCGGCGCGCGCAGAACTTAAACAGTGCGAAAATATTTTAGAAGCCTCAAAAGCGGATTTGGAAACAACACAGGCGGAGCTAGAGAACGCGCGGCTTAAAGAAAAAGAATTGGATGCGGAAAATTTGCGTCTCCATTCTCAAGTCGCTGAAACGCAGGCCCAGCTCAAAGCTTTGGAAGCTCGCGGCGAACAGGACGCTTATTGGGTGGGGGCCCAGACGGTGGCGCGCGCCGGTCTCCCGGGAATCGTGGGAACCTTGCAATCTCTTTTTGAGGTGGAGGAGTCTCTTCGGGTTAAAATTCAGGATATTTTGGGAGAAAGACTTCATGCGGTGGTGTGCGAGGATTCTTCCGCCGCCCGGAATGCGATTGATTTCTTAAAAGCATCGAACCGTGGGCGCTGTCGGTTTTTAGTTCTTAGCTCCATTCCCTTGGGCGTTTCTGAGAGAAGTTATCCCGAAGAAGCGATGCCGCTTTTGTCTAAAATCAAGTTTGACTCGCGCTATGAGCCTTTGATGCGCTTTCTTTTCGCGGAAAGCTACGCTCTAGGGCCTTTGGTTTTTGGCGATCATTGGGTATTTGGCGGCGCCCTTCTTTCTCCTCATGAAGGGTTATCCTTGGCGGATATCGAGCGCCTTCGGAGAGATTTGGAATCCTTAAAAACGAGTTTGGCCGACATGGCCATTCAAAAGCAAACCGTTTCCGCTTCAATTGGCGAATGGGAAAATAAATTTCGCGACGCGTCCCGGAAAATGACTGAAGATTTGGGGCGCCGGGAATCCTTGGCCGCCCAGGTGGCGGAGAAAGAAGCGGTTTTAGCCGCGCGGCAAAAAAATAGTTTGATCGTGGAGACCGAGGCGGTGGAAGGCTTAAAAGAGTGGTCTGTTTCCGCTGATAAGCTCAAAGATCTCGAAAATGCTTTAGGGGCTTTTCGGAGCGCGGAAGAAGCGGCTCGTTTGTCCCAGGAAGAATCTTTGAAAGCCCTTTCCATCCTCAAAGATAAACTGGTTGAGGAAAAAGCTAAGCAGGGCGCCGTAAAAGCCCGGCTTGAGGCGTTGGAGGGGCAGGCTTTCCAGTTAAAGCGTTCTTGCGAACGCCTTGAAAAGGAAAAAGAATCTCATCGTCAGTCCATCGCGCGTGCGGTGGAAGCGATTTCTTCCCTGTCTTCCAAACAGGAAGAATGCGCTTTAAGTATCGCCCAGGGCCGGCAGGAGTTGGATGTCCTCTACCGTGATTTGTCCGCTTCCGAGTCTGAGTTAAAAGCGGTGATGGAGAGACTTCAGCAGCTGGAATTGGACATTCATCAGAAAGGCGAGTCCTTGAAAATTCTCAAGGCGAATGCCGAAGCTGTTCAAGAAGAGCTTCATGCTTTGGATGTCGAAGCCAGCGCTTCTAAAAGCGCGCAGGATAGCCTCAAGTCGCGCTTATGGGATCAATGGCAGTTGACCTATGAAGAGGCAAAATCGAAATACGAGTCTCAGGAGGAAGTCAATCCCGAGCGTTTAGAATTTTTAAGAAAGCGCATTAACAATCTTGGCCACGTCAATATGGCGGCCCCAGAGGAATATCAGGATCTGACCCAGAAGCAATCTTTTCTTAATTCCCAGATTGAAGACATTTCTCATGCGCGGGAAGATTTAAAGCGCGCGATTCAAACCATCAACGATTCGACCAGAGAAAATTTCCGCAATACCTTTAATGAAATCAGGGAACATTTTAAGAAACTTTATGGGACTCTTTTTGAGGGGGGCGAAGCCGATCTTGTTTTGAGCGATCCGGAAAATATTTTAGAGACCGGCATTGAAATAATGGCCCAGCCTCCGGGGAAGAAGCTTCAGAGTTTGTCTCTCTTGTCGGGTGGGGAAAAGGCTTTGACCTCGGTCGCGCTTTTGTTCGCGTTCTTCATGGTGCGTCCGTCGCCTTTTTGTATGTTGGATGAGGCCGACGCGGCATTAGACGATGCTAATGTCGAGCGCTTCGTGGGGCTTCTCAAGGAATTTGAGTCCCGGACGCAGTTTTTAATCGCCAGCCATAACAAACGCACGATGGAGGCGGCCGACGCGATTTACGGTGTCACGATGGAAGAAATGGGCGTGAGTCAACTTATCAGCGTGGACTTTAAGAGCAGGGAGCGTTCCCAAGCTCAACCAAATCCGGCTCAAACAGCGGATTCCTCGATCAGCGAGACCCCCGTCGCGGCTTAAAACAGTGAGTTGATTTCGCCAATTTCATCTTTTCGGAAGTAGGTCTTTTGCCGGAAATTTTCTAGGTCCTTTGGCCCATTTTTTCTTCCTCATTGAATGTTATATGTAAGGAGAGGAGGGAAAATGCTATGAATCCCTTAGACCAAAATCAACATAGACGGAAACATTCGTCCAAAGTTCGTCTTGAGTGGTCAAACAGGAGAAAGTCCGTAGTGGTCATTGGTCGCCAAATGACTCTCGGTTCTTTCGACACATTAAAGGAGAGCTATCACTGGGTTATCAAGCGCGGAACTTGTTTGCTCGAGAAATAGGAGCTTTCCGCCTGAAGGCGGCGGCTTTTTTATTCGGGTTATTGTTTATGACTTTGGAATTTGTTCAGGCAGGCACGGTCGCCAATCCAAATCTGGATACTGATTTTACCAACATGATGGGTTGGATGAGCGGACAATTGGCCAACGGCCTTGGCTTTAACGCCGGAGAAACCTTCGACCCTCCCCGGGAAGTGACCAGCCGCCGCATCGAGACCGATTTATCCCTGGGTATTGGAAATATGCCGTTTAATAAGGCGCAGTTTCCCCAACTCGATTCCTCTCTTCAGACGGTCGGCGTCGAGAATTTCTTCCCCGATTCGGTGTTGTTCCCAAATCTGACCATGCATTTAAGAGCCGGGCTTCCCTGGCGATCGGATTTTGCCTTTCGCTTTGCCGATATGACGACGCCGTCGTCTTATCGACTCTCGAATTCCTTGACCGGAAACGGGCAGTCTAATTCCATTGGAGCCACCTTGCGGAAGCATTGCTTTGGGGAAGACGGAGAGCCTCTGCTGACTTTCGCGGCGAATTATAATCACGTCTTCGGGCGTTTCGGATATGCGACTTCGTTTTCCGGGAATCTTCCCACCGTGGGAGGCTCGAACACCCCGGTCAATGAAAACGTGTCGGGCAATTTGGGATGGAACGTCAACAGCTTCGGGCTCAACGCCATCGTCAGCCAGAAATTCGGGGCTTGGATTCCTTTCGTGGGATTGGGATACAACTACGTGACGGGACTTGTCAACGCGGGAATGACGGCCGTTGACTTAAGCGGCAATTTGGGCCCTATTGAGGGGGCGGCAAACAGCGGCCCGGCGGCTAATAATGCCAGCGTTATTTTTGGCGCGCAACTGAATCGTTCCTGGGCCAATTGGTTTTTCAACGGAGAGGTCGAAGCGGCGGGGCCGGACAAGGGGCAAGCCTGGATCGCTCAAACAGGTTTTTCTCTTCCGTTTTATATAGGCCCAGGTGGGAAAAAGGCTAACTCAGACCAAAACGGTCGAAAGAACCCGCCTTTGTCTCTTGAGCCTGGAGGAGTGATTTTGTTGCAGTAGGATTTGTTATGTTTAAAAAGACGACCGCTTTTTTGTGCGTGGGCCTTATTCTTCTTGGAAACGGTTTTGATTCTTCCGCATGGGCCGCTGAGATTAAAAATAGTTTTGATCCTGTTTCTTCTGTTCGAGTCGCTATTCCCCTTTCCGAGCCGGGCAGTTCTCTTCTTCCCGCGGAAACGGAAATTTCAAATAGTTGGGGACTGTCCCTAACTATTCATCAGCAGATTCCTGACAAAATAACGGCGGGCCGGAGCTTGAGCCGCAGTGAAAAAAAGAGACATCGCGCGCGGGAAGGGCCTCTTTCCCCGCTTCCGACGACCTTGCTAGGGCGCCCGGAGGTTTCCAATTTTTCTCCGATTCATCAATCGGGTCAGTTAAGGACAATCCACGGTTCTCCTCGGATTGACTTTGATGGAAACGGCGCCAAAAGCGCGCCCAGCGTTTCCGAACTTAAAGGCGTTTTGTCCGACGGTCCCAAATTCCCCGGTCAAAGCCTAAGCCCTTTTTCGTTTCATCTGCCTTCCGGGCAATGGGCCTCGGCTCGGGACGAGGGTCTGGAGGGGTTCCTCTACTCGAAACTGGAATTGGAAAAACAGGGCCAGGGAAATCTGGAACAGCTGGAGGATTATTTCCATTATCTCGATTCCCTTTTGTCTCCCATGGGACTCGCGGTCCCGGACTTGAAGTCTCTTGAAAAAATTCATTCCTCCTCGTTGCCGCCCCAGCAAAAAAACGCGCGATTAAACGATTGGCTGGTTTCAACGGTTTCCAAGTATCAATCGCAACTTGAGCTTCTGGACCCTTCCTTGTGGGCGAAAGAAGCCTCCATCTATCTCATTTTCGCGCGCGCCTATAATCGCCTTAAATCCGGAAAAAATTTCATGGATTCTCTGGATGAGACGGAACTTTCCCGCATTCGGAATCAAATCAAGGCCGATTCCTTGTGGCTGATGGATATTTTCGAGATTGGAGAAATTCACCGCTGGGGAACGGGCGGCGGATCGGCCTATTCCATCAAGGGCTACCATGTCAAGCCGGAATTGGGCGGAGACGAGGGGCTTAAAAATCTGATCGAGCGCGCGCAAAAAATGGGGATTAAAGTCGGCGTCGATTTCATTCCCAATCATGTTTCGTTGGACGGCGATTTTATCAAGGAATTCCCGGAAGGGGTCATGCACGTCGTGCCGCCCCAGAACTTGTCGGATGAGGAAATCATGGCCCAGGTTCCTCTTCACGGCAACGGCAAGCCTGCTTTTTATCTTCTTCACTCAGACCATTATCCGGAAAACGGAAAGTTCGTGTCCAAGAAAATTCTCGTTCAATATCCAATCACCGATTACGGCGGGGATATGTGGACGGATTTGGCCCAAATGGATTACAGTCGTCCCGAGACGCGCCAGTGGGAACTGGATCAGACCGCCAAGATGTTCGGCCCCTGGAGCTTGAATTTCGTCCGCCGGGATATGGCCTATGAAATTTTAAACGCCCGCTATTTTCCCCGGTGGCTTTTTATTTTAGAGCATGAAAGAGACTCTTCCCGGGGCTGGATGCGGGATGCCTTGACCCGGTTCATCGAGGATTTCAAAGCGCGCTGGAAAAATTTGAACGGCGAGGAATTCATGGCCCAAATGGCCCAAACCGCGAGAAAAGAAAATCCCTCGGCGGCTCTTTTCGACGAAGCCTATACGGATTTCAGCGCTCTGTCGCGGGCGGGCTCGAGCGCGGTCTACAATAAGAACACCCACGACGGGAGCCGCGGGCAATACGGGCTTTACGACGCGATGGTCTCGGCTTCCTCCGGGGGTTCGGTTGATATTCTCAGAGAGGCCTTAAAAAACGTCTGTTTCCGCATGTGGCAGAAAGGGGGGGCCGGCGAACTTAATTTTATCGGCACCCACGACGGCGGCGAGGGAAACCCCGTCGATAAATTCGGACGCTATTTCAAGGCCGCGGCCTTGACCGCGCTTTTGTTCCGCCCGCTTCTCACCTATAACGGACTCGAACAAGGGGTCGGCCAGGCGGAAAACCTCATCGGAGATCTTTCCAAATCGGTCGACACTCAAAAAGCCATTCCCTTCGACATTCCCGTCCTCATCAATTGGAAAAATTCAAATCCCGACAATCAGAAGTACCTGGAAACCCTTTGGAGCGTGGGAGAAAAGTATAAAGGCGCGCTCGGAAAGGCCTTGGAGGTTTTGTCTCCGAAGACTCGGACTTCCCTCGTCGCTTGGTCTTCCGGCTATGCCGAAAACGGGGTTCAAAAGGCGCTCATCGGGGTTTCCAATTTCGGGGAAAAATCCGGCGCGTTTTTCAACATGGATTCCCCGACGCTTGAGGCCTTTGGAGCTTTCAAGCCGAGAGCGGATCGCGATTATATTTTGCGCGACGTTTTGAATCTCCAGAAAGACGGAACTCCGACCGTTTACCGCCGCAGCGGGGCGGAACTGCTCAAAAACGGCCTTTATATCGGCCTGGACGCGGGGGGAACGCAGCTCTTCGAGGTCGAGGAGGTCTTGCCGCCGCCGAAATCGGGGCTTGATTTTCCAGATAGGCGGCTTGGAGCGATTGTTCCGCGCTTGGGGATCGTCTCTCATTTCCCTATTGCCGGGGAACCGCCCGCGGGGAAACCTCCGGTTGCGTCCATCCCGGGAAATTGGGATTTGGCGACGCAAAATCTCGTCAAGGCGTCATGGGGAGTTTTCGGGCTTCTTCAATTGCCGCAACTCTGGCAAAATTTCGTCAACCTCGCCCAGGTTCATCCTTTTCTGAAATCCGCGCTGTCTTTGTTCGGCGTTTCGGCGGGGCATTTGACGGCCATATCGGGAATTCCCTTCATGGGCGTTTTGTCCGGCATTCTCGCCGACGGGATTTTGATGTCGTATTACACGGGCCAAAAAGAGATGGCCTCGTCCGTCGTCCAGACGATCGGGGTTGTGATGGCGAGCTTGGTCTTAAGCCAGGTCGCCTGGGCGGGCTTCGTTCCCTTGGCGGTCTATTTCGCGGCCTTGCCCTTGATTTTGACGCACTTGGCCGTCAACGCCCTTAAGTGGGCGGGGAAGCTTCCCGAGAAAATCGCCGGCGTTTCGATTTGGGACTCCTGGCAGAAATTTCTGACGCTGGCGGGAATGTTCCTTCTTCCGGCGGGGGTCAGCGTGATGTTCGCGGGAGCGGCCGGAGGAGTCTCTCTCGGGCTGCCCTTGATTCTGGGTTCCGTCGCGGCTTTTGCGGGCTTGGGCTTGATGATCGCCGAATCGCGCGGAAAACTTTCCGAGAAATGGAGCAGCCGTTGGAAGGATATCGGGGCGTGGCTTGCGACCGCGCTTTTCATGTTCATGCCGCTGGCGCAGATTCACAGCATCTTCGTCAACCCGGCCGGCGTCGGGGGTCTCGCGCTGCCCAGCTTTTTCATGGGAGCGCTGGGGAATCTGCTGATGCTTCCCCGGGCGATCTTGACGAAAAATAAAATCTGGTTCGTCGGCAGCGGCTGGGCGGTCTTAGTGGGGGGCCTCGGCGTGTTCTTAAGCCTGGCCGTTCACGGCGTCTTCGCGGCCTGGCCGTATTTGGGCGTTTTGACGGCCGCCACTTTTTCTTTTCTCTATTACGCGCTGAAGCGCAACCAGAAATATTTCAAGGAGTCTTCTCTATGGCGCTCGCTACGTTTTCTTATCTCAAAAAAATAAATCGAAAAAAATCAGTTTTTATCGCGCTGATCCTTTTTGTTTCCGCGCCCGCCTTCGCCAAAAAAAGAGAGCCTTTGTCTTTCTGGCTTAAGAATGAGAAAACGATTGCCGTGAAAAGAATGTTCGCCAATATTTCGCCGAAAGGTGGGGCGGTGGGAGCGGTGGCGGCTTCTCCGTCTAAAAAAAATCCGGATTACTGGTATCACTGGGTTCGGGACGCCGCGATTACGATGAATGAAATTGTTTACCGTTTGGAGGGCTTTGAGACCCCGGAAGAAAGGCAAATTGAAAATCAAATGCTCAAAAACTATGCCGTTTTTTCACGCCTTAATCAAAAGTCGAAAGCGAAAACCGGGCTTGGGGAGCCCAAGTTCAATATGGATGGAACTCCCTTTAACGGGCCCTGGGCGCGGCCTCAAAACGATAGTCCCGCTTTACGGGCCATTACTTTTCTTCATTGGGCGCGTTTGCTCAAATCCTCGGGAAGAAAAAAAGAAGTTGTGAAACTCTATGACCCAAAATTTCCGCAAAATTCCGTGATTGGCGCCGATTTAGATTATGTTTCTACTCACTGGAAAAAGCCCTGTTATGATTTGTGGGAAGAGTCCTTTGGCTTTCATTTTTTTACCCAAATGGTCGAGCGTAAGGCTTTGCTTGAGGGGTCTAACCTGGCCCAAGAATTGGGCGATTCTCCGCGGGCTCTTTTTTATAGAAACGAAGCGAAATCTCTTGAGGCTGAAATTGAAAAACATTGGAACGCGGGACGGGGTTATATTATGCCGACGGTGGACCAAACCAATATGCGCTACAAAAATAGCGGGCTAGATTCTTCCGTCATTTTGGGGGTCCTTATGGGAAATACCCATGACGGGTTTTTCGCTCCGACAGACGACCGTGTTTTAGAGACTGTCTTAGCGCTTGAGAAAGCGTTTTGGAAAATTTATCCGATTAATCACGATAGAAAAACTCCCGGCATCGCCATTGGGAGATACCCTGAGGATCGCTATAACGGAACGAATGTCTTTAATCCCAATAACGGAAACCCGTGGGTTTTAAACACCGAAGCCTTTAGCCAATTTTACTGGACGCTGTCTTCTGATTACTCCCAAAAAAACGCCATTGTCTTAACGCCTCTTAACCTCTCTTTCTTTAAGGCTTTACCGTTGAAGAAAAAGTATCTTGCATCTTTAAAACCGGGAGAAACCATCCAGAATTCAAATCCTTTGTTTCAAGCCTTGATTTCGGCCCTTCAAAAAAAAGGAGACGGTTTCATGTCGGTGGTTCGCCGCTATATTAATCCCGATGGAACGATGTCCGAACAGATTGACCGCAAAACCGGACGCATGGTTTCCGCGCCTAATTTAACCTGGAATTACGCCGGGTTTTTGTCCCAAGACCGGGCGCGGCATTAAAACGGTCAATAAGCCCTTGGGCCCTTTGCCGGAAACCGCCTAGGACTTTGGACCCATCCTCTTTGCTTGCCGGAATGTTATATCTAGGAGGATATGAGACGAGAATGCCTTCTTACGGCTTTAACGCTTCTTCTCAGCCCTCTCTCCGCTTTCTCAGGAGAAGAGAGGATGGCTCCTGAAAATCTAAATCTGGCTTCCGTTGAATTCGCGCCAATTTCTCCGGCCCTTCAAGACCTTTCTTTTCAAGCGAATTTATCGTCCTTGGAGGATTTTTCCAAACTCCAATTCGCGCCGCCCCCGGGTCTAGTTAAGGAAGGCCTTCCGTCCGTCGACCAAGAAAACGCGAAAGAAATCAAGGGGGCGGAAAAACCCGCCTCTCCGGAAGAGAAAACCCTCAACCAAGACTTAAATCAAGAAGCCTCGGGGCCCGCTTTAAAATCCGCGCCGGCGAAATTGGCCGCTCCAAAAACCGGCATTTTCGCCTCAAGGCGGCATAAGCTTCGGATCGATTTTGACGGCGTTCGCGCAGATCACTCTCAAGACGAAGATTTAGACGCCTGGATTTCTCAAGAAGAACGCGTGGCCTTATCACGGATGAATAAAAACATTTCGCCCCCGGGGGCGGCCAAGGGCGCGGTCGCGGCTTCTCCGTCAAGAGAAAATCCGGATTATTGGTATCACTGGGTTCGAGACGCGGGGCTGACCATGAATGCGGTCGCGGCCCTTTATCAAAACGAAGCCGATCGCTCCAAAAAACGCGCCTATTTGCGGATGATGAAAAACTATGCGCGCTTTTCAAGGGCCAATCAGCTGACTCCCACTTTGTCGGGCCTGGGCGAGCCTAAATTCAATATGGACGGTACGGCTTTTAACGGAGCTTGGGGGCGCCCGCAAGATGACGGCCCGGCCATTCGCGCCATCGCCTTGATTCGTTTTGCCAAGGCGCTCATTTCCGAAGGGAATTGGAAATTGGCGCATAAGCTTTACGACGGCAAGCTTCCGACTTCCTCAGTCATTAAGGCGGACTTGGAGTATGCGTCTCATTTTTGGCGGCAGACCAGTTTCGACCTTTGGGAGGAAGTCCGGGGCCATCATTTTTATACGCGGATGCTCCAAAGAAAAGCCCTTTTGTCTGGAGCGGAGCTGGCCCGCATGATGAAGGACCCCGGCGCGGCCGATTTTTACGAGGAACAGGCGGCGCTTTTAAAGCCGGAAATCGAAAAGCACTGGGATGAGGAGAAAGGGATTATCGTTCAAACCTTGGATCAGGACGCGGGCCTCAATTACAAAAAAAGCGGAATGGATTCCGGCGTTATCCTGGCGATTTTGCAGGGGGCTTTTGAAGACGGATTTTTCTCGGCGACCGACGACCGGGTTCTTTCAACCGTCGTTCAAATGGCGGAGGTTTTTAAAAACCTTTATCCTCTCAATCAAAAGGCGGACGCCCCGGGGATCGCGATTGGGAGATATCCCGAGGATCATTATTTTGGGGGAAACCCCTGGGTGATTTCAACCAATACCTTTGGCCAGTTTTATCTCCGCGCATCCCAGGATTACGCCGCGCAAGGGTTTATAGAAGTAACCGCGCGCAATCTCGCCTTTTTTCAAGGTTTGGATTTTGCCGGAAAAGACAATCTCCGTGCTGGCCTAAGAATTGACAACACAAACCCTCTTTTTGACTCAATATTAAACGCATTGCGCGCGGAAGGCCGCCGCTATCTGGAAACCGTGCGCCGTTACGCCAATCCCGACGGCTCGATGTCGGAGCAAATCGACAAGGAAACGGGGGCGATGATTTCCGCCCGGGATTTGACCTGGAACTATGTCAGTTTTTTAAGGGAAGCCTGCGAGGGGCGAAGTTGCCTGCTTAACCCGTTTCCCAAAAAGCCGAAAAACCCGTAAGGAGTTTGGATATGGAAGAAAAGAAAGACCCAATAGAGCGCGTCGCTTCGACCATCGCTCACGAGCTTAGAAATCCCCTCGCGGTTTTAAACAACTCCCTTTATTTTATCCGCGCCAAGATAGACAACGACGCGCTCGATCCCAAGGTCCGCAAGCATTTGGGATTTTTGGGGGAGGCGATTAAGAACATGGAAGCGGAAATCGAACGTTTACCGGAATACTTAAAGCCGCTTAAAGATAAAAAAACCGGACGTTAAATTAAGCCTGATCTATTTCGAGATCAGGTACCCGACGCCGACTCCGATCACGCCAAAGACAAACATCCCTATCGGCCCAAGCAAAAGCGCCCCGAGAAGCCCGCCGTAGGCGCCGATGAGGCCCATTCCTTTCCAGGGCAGTTTCGGCCAGGAAGATTTTTTGTCCTGATTTTGGCCGCCGCAATCGACGGGAGCCGTTTTATTTCCGGAATCGGCCTTGGCTGTGGAATTCTTATCCGTTTTGTCTCCGGGGTTGGCCGGCGGGGCGGACGCTTGGCCGCAATTTGAAGCGGGATTTTGGTTGATGTCGCCTCCCTGGGGGTTGTTGTTTTGATTTCCGCCGGGAACGCAGGTTCCGCCGCCGCTGGCGGCGCTAAACACCTCTCCCTCGGGGCAACCTTTTGACTTCTTATCCGACGGTGGAGGAGCGCATTGGGGAGCAGCGGCTATTTGTTTTCTCAGATCAAACACGCGGGCTTGCCAGTTCCCGAGATTCTGGGTGCATGAAATTTTTTTCGTGAGAGCGGGGTTGCCTTCTATTTTTCTCTTTGAGACAAGAGTAGGAGAGGAGGACATGGGGAGGTTTGCGGCGCATTCCGCCTCGTCTTTTTTCTCCGCTTTTTCGCAAGCCTCAATGAGCTTCTGCATGGAGGAGTTTTTTTGTAAAGTTTGAAGACAGGCATGAATTTGGGCTTCCGCCCCTGCTAATTGAGCTTTTAGATCCTGACAAGAATTGCCTTGATGTTTGGTCGGAGTCCCCGAACCTGGATTTTTTTGAGACGGCGGATTTTTAGCGACCGAGCCTGGAGTCTTTGACTTTTTTTTCGGCGCAATTCCTGAGGGGGTTTTTGCGACTACGACATCAAAAACATTTCCTCCGGTGGGTATCCCCAAATATTGATTGCCGATTTCGACGGTTGAGGGCGAACCGTTGGAATATCCAATGCTTCCGGCCTGCGGATAAATAGTGAGATGAAGCTTCTTGTGCCCGTGGACGTTCTTGCTGTCGACCCCGGCGCTGAAAGTGACTTGTTTTCCCAGAGGAAGGCAGGATTTGGCCAGATTTTTTGCCAGAGTTTTTTTCCGGCAGAGATAATCTTTTGTCGCTTGATTTGGGTGGTATCCCGCAGGGCCGTAAAAAACAAATTGAACGTTTCGGTTGAGGCCCGGTTTTAAGCCAATGGACTTGGCGAGTTTAAAAGTGTCTCCCTGCTTACAGGCGAAATTAGGCTGATCATGCTGTTGTAAAAAGAAAACGGCGCAGGGTATGTAAACATAAAGAGAATGATTGGGGTTTTTCTCAAGTCTTTTAGACAAGGAGACGCAGGAATTTGTCCGGGAAACTCCCCATTGGTTGGCGCATTTTTGTCGAATCTGAGTCGCTTCTTCTCTCTGGGATTGAAGGGCCTCGTGGCGTTCTTTTTGAGTCGCAGTCTTACTCTTTAAAATAGCTTGACTATTAACGCAGGTTTTTCCATTCCAAAACTCATGGTCGCCCAAACAACGGACTTTCGCTCCTGGGGGAGCTTGGATGCAGGCGCTATCGCGCGAAGACCAAACATACCCAGCTCCTTTTTTAGAGCAGTCCGCAAACTCGGTGTATTGATTAGAGGGAGAGAGGTTGAGCCAGTGTTCAATTTTTGAGAAGCCACTGCCGAGGCTTCCAAACCAAGAAGAGTTTGGGGAGGACTTAGCTTGGGCGTCGGACTTATGGTGGACTGAGGCCAGGACCATGGTGGAAGTGGAAATTTCTTGTCCAGAAACAAGCCCCGGGAAAGAAGAAAGAATAATCGCGACTAAGATTTCTCTGCGCGTGAATTTCTTCATCGTAAAATTAGAATAACACACAAACGCTTTTTTCGCAAGGGGAAAAAAGACCTATTTTTAAAATAGGCCTTTAGGCCCTGGCGAGGTTTTAAGCCCCGCCGTGTCGGCCTCCAAGGGGGTTATGGGGTAGCCGGTCTGGTGGGGCTTTAAGGTCTCTACCAGCCGCGGCATTTCCTATAATAGAAGCCGTGAAAGCGCCTATTCTCATTTTAGATACGGTGGGAGAATTTTTGAGCGCGGGATTGTTTCATCAAGATAAACTCAAAACGCTCAGGTTTAAAGGCGCGGAGGCTGCGGGCGAAGAGCTTTTATTTAAAGCGGTTGACCGGCTTTTAGCCGAGAGGAATCTTCATTTGACGGATGTTAAGACGGTGGTTGTCTCCAGCGGGCCGGGAAGGTTTACCGGTATTCGCATCGGCATGACTTTTGCCGCGGTCTTAAGTTCTCAGACGAGGGTTTTGGCGCTGGCGATATCCGGTCTTGAGGCGGCGGCTTTTGGCTCGAAAGAGGAAAAAATTTGTTCCGTGTTGCCTGGCTACCGCGAAGAAAAGTATTATCAGAGTTTTCAACGCAAGAGTTCCCATAAGGCGCCGCTGGCCGTTTCCACACCTGCTTGGAGTTCCAAGGAAGATTGGGAGAAAAAAATACCGGAGATTAGATCCTGTTCCTTTCAGATTGTCGAGAGAGAGCCCATGCCCGCCGATTTTCTCAAAGCCGCCCTTTTTTATTTAGAGAAAAACCAAATTCCCAAATTTGAGCCGCTTTATTTGAAAACCGCCGGCTATGAACGAAAAAAATGATTGGGCGGTGCGTTTAGCTCAAGCCCCTGATCTCGAAACAGTTTCCTCTTTAGAGTCTTATTGGCCCTTTGCCCCGCATTGGTCAAAGCCCCAATTGAAAGAAGAATTGTCGCGGCCAGATTCTCTTTTTTTAACTGCGGAATTGTCTTTTCCAAAAGATATTGGGGGGTATTTGATCGGGCGCGTTTCTGAAAAAGAATTTCAAATCTTAAGCGTGTCCGTAGGCCCCCGATATCTAAGACGAGGCATCGCGGCGGGCCTTTTAGAACAGGCGTTATCCAGCGCGCGTCTTAAAGGTTGCGCGCGCGCAAGTCTGGAGGTTTCGGAGCGAAACCTTTCGGCTTTGAGTCTCTATCAAAAGTTGGGCTTTCAAATTGTGGGGAAAAGAGCTAAATTCTATAATGACGGTTCAAGCGCGCTTCTTATGGATAAACTTTTGTGAGGAACCGATTCTCTGGATTTAAATTCCAATTTTTTCTCCTTCTGATTCTGCTTTGCTTAGCCCCTTCCTTGCCTTTGAGAGCCACGCCCAATCGTTCAAGCGATGACCATTACGTTGCCGCGCTTTTGGAGCAATATCGGCATAATCCCCAATGGGCGCTTAAAGAATACGGTTTGGCCCTCAAGCAAGATCCCGAATCCGCTTTTTTAGCCAATGCGGGAACTTCGGCGGCTCTGGAAGAAGGAAACTTAGCCCAGGCGCGGGCTTGGGCTGAAAAAGCGATTTCAATCAGTTCAAATAGCGCGGAAAGCTACCGCCTTTTAGGGCGGGTTTTGTGGGCTCAAAATGATTTGCCTCAAGCCGAGACGGCTTTTCAAAAATCGCTTTCAATTGATCCGATGTCTTCCGACACGGTCTATGCGCTAGCTGCCTTGACGGCCCTTCATTCACTAGATGAGGCGGAAAAAATTTTAAAACAGTTTGCGCTTTTAAACCCGGATGATTCTTCAGATACCTATTTTCAAATCGCGGATATCGAGTTTAAGCAAAATCATTTGCATCGAGCGATTAAGTATTTAAAGCGCTCCATTCGGGCCGATCCGGATTCCGATTCCGTGCCTTCTCGCTATGCTTTAGCGCAGGCTTACGAAGAGGAGTATTCGACGGCCGCGGCGATTCATGAATATAAGACCGTCATCCCCTTTGAGCCGAGAAACGCTAAGTTGCTTGATCACATCGCGGAGATTTATTCCCTGGAGGGGCGTTGGCCGGCGGCTCGCGATTTTTTTAACCGAGCTTTGGCTATTGATATTCACGATCCCGAGGCCAATTATTGGCTGTCGGTTCATGCCGAAAAAAAGAAAGATTTTCTGTCGGCGATTCACTATTTGGAATCAAGCTCCGCTTTGCCTAAAGACCTTTATCTCAATTTAGAGTTGAGTTACGATTACACGCGTGTCAACGACACTAAGGGCGCAGTCGCGGTTTTGGAAAAAGCCCGGAAAAACTGGCCTAAAGACGGCACGCTTTTTTTCTCCCTGGCGTTGGGGCTTGAGGACCTTAAACAATATAAGAACGCAGTTGAGATTCTTAAGGCCGGGCTTAAGGCCAACCCGACCGACAAGGATATGCTCTACGAGTTGGGTTCCGTTCTGGATAAAATGGGCGACGTTTCCGGTTCAGAAAAGGCTTTTCAGATTCTTTTGCAAGAATCCCCCAATGACGCGGATGCCCTGAACTATCTTGGCTATGAATTGGCGCAAAGAGGCGTCAAATTAAAAGAAGCCGAGGCCTTGATTAAAAAAGCGATCAGTCTCAGCCCCGAAAACGGCGCCTATAAAGATTCGTTAGGCTGGGTTTATTACCGGGAAGGATTTTTTCATCGGGCCCGCAACCAGGCCTTTGCCGCCTTGGAGAAATTTCCCGAGGACAGAGAGATTTGGGCGCATTTGTCGGAGATCGAAACGGCTCTTAAAAAGCCTGAAGCGGCTTGGGTGGCGATGAAGATGTCGGCGGCTTTTACCAGTCATGGCGATGCGGCGGAGAAAAAACTGGAACAAATGGGTAAAAAGTTGTCCCGTCAAGAAATAGGGAAGTATTTTTTAAGCTACCTCTCGCTCCTTAACGACGATATATCGAGTTTCGCCTCGGCTTGTCGTTTTGGTCTTAAGGTTTTGGGGCATCCGGTTTCATTTCAGGCTTCCTGCTCATTTCACGCGCCGTCAGACTTTTCCATTGAAGTGATGGGGCCGATGTTTTCTTCTTTGTTTGATATGGAAGTCTCCAGCGGCTCTTTTTCGATGGGAAAGATTGCGATTAAGGGCATTCCCTATTCCAACGCGAGAGAAGCGTCGCAAAAGGCCTTAAGTATGATCGCCGATTATTTTTCCGGGACTCCCTTTTTAGACCCATCTTCGCGGTATGTCAAAAGATTCGGGCACGCCAGCGTGCGGACCCAAAATTGGGTTTTAAAGCTCAACAAAGAGGGGGTTGCGGCTGATCAGTTTACGTCTTCTTTATATCCGCACCTCACCCTTCAGCTTTCCAGTTTCCAGGATTTGAGAGGCCATCTTTTTCCCGGTCTCATCAAAGTTCGCGGGAAAGGTTTTGTTTTTGATCTCGATTTGACGCATTGTAAGGTTCAGTTTAACCGGCCGTTTCCAGATGGTTTTAACCCATGATTAAGAAAACGAGCATTCAATGCCCCGCTAAAATTAATTTGTTTTTGGAAATCACAGGCAAGCGTCCCGATGGTTATCACCGGCTCAAAACTCTATTTGGCAAGATTAATGTCTATGACGTCTTAGATTTGAGCCTCGCCCCTGGCCTTCAAGGCCCGGAACTCTTCGTTGAGGATTCGGAATCCACCTCTTCCTTGTCCGCCGGTCCGGACAATTTGGTCTTGCGCGCGGCAAATCTTTTTTTTAAGGCCTTTGATGTCCAGGTGGGCGTGCGCCTGTCTCTTAAAAAGAGAATTCCCATCGGGGCGGGCTTGGGCGGCGGCTCTTCCGACGCGGCGGGGACGCTTGTGGGCTTAGGAAAACTTTTGGGTTTAGATTCAGGGGGAGCGTCTTATCGGAAAAAAGTTTTTGAACTCGCCCGCGGGCTTGGGGCGGATATTCCCTTTTTCATTCAGCCTCACGCTTTTGCCTTGGGAGAAGGAATCGGGGATCGCTTGACCGCGGTCAAAATACCGCAGGCTCTTCCTTATCTGATTTTAGTTTTTCCCGGGGTTTCAATTTCGACGGCTGAGTCTTACAAAGCCTTGTCTTTGCCTGCGCGCAAGGACGTGTTGACAAGATTATCTCAGCTTGATAGACTGACAGAAGCGTTGAGGCGCGGCGATGCCGTCGAGAAATGGGGAGAACTTCTCTTTAACCGCTTGGAAGATTCAAAAGTATCGGCAGAGCCTATTGTGCGCGGCGCGCGGGATATCTTAGGCAAATTGGGACTCAAAGGCGTTCGGATGTCTGGTTCGGGGTCTTCGGTTTTCGGCTTTTGCCGGTCTTACGCCGAAGGCGAGAAAATTTTAAACAAACTTAAAGTTTATCCGTGGAAATCGTTTCTGACCAGTTGCCAGTAATTATGAATATCACTGAAATTCGCATTCATCTTTGTCATGAAGACAAGCTGAAGGCTTTTGCGACGGTTACTTTTGACGGCTGTTTTGTCGTGCGCAATATGAAAATTATTTCCGGCAATAAGGGCCTGATTCTTTGCATGCCGTCCCGCAGGCTTGAGGATGGAACATATAAAGATATCGCGCATCCTATTACGGCGGAATTCCGAAAAATCCTTGAGGATCAGGTTTTGGCCTGCTATGCGGCGGAAGTCAAAAATTCCGCAGCGTAATAGTATCATAACGGCGGAAACCGCGCTCAAAAAAGTTATAATGGAAACTCTTAGAGACAAGCGGCATGCTTAATTTATTCCCAGGTGGTGAAATGGTATCACAGCGGACTTTGAATC
>DAHXMM010000025.1:0-14365 GCA_027371715.1 Elusimicrobiota bacterium
GCTTTAAGAGCTCTGATTAAATTAGCCAAAACCTTGGGAATTATTACCTGGGAAATTGAAATTCCTAATGTTAAGAATGAGTCTTATCGTGATTTGCGTGGGCCAGGGATATTTGCAATTAAGAAAGTCGTATTGAGTCTATCTCAAAGTTCTATTCCCAAGGCCAAAAGAGATTTGGCGATCCTAAGACTGCTTTATGACCTTGGATTACGGAGAAATGAGCTTGTCTCTTTAGATCTAGAACACCTGGATTTAAGCGCCGGAAATGTCTCCATTCTAGGGAAAGGACGCTCGGGCAGGGTTCAATTGACCTTGCCGATGGAAACAAAAGCCGCCTTGGAAGTTTGGATATCGATAAGAGGCAATGATCCTGGTCCCTTGTTCTCTAACTTTGACCATAATCCCAAGAGTAAGGATAAACGGCTAACAGGGACTGGGCTCTATCTTCTCATTAGGAAATACCGCCTAGGAAGGCCCCACGGGATTCGGCATACCGCTATTAGTGAGGCTTTGGATAAAACTGGCGGGGACGTGCGTTCTGTTAGGCAATTTAGCCGTCACCGCTCGGTCAATACGGTATTAATCTATGATGACGTTAGAACGGATAAAGCGGGATCTATCGCCCAAATACTGGCCAAAGGGCTATAAAAACTTGGTTATGCAAACTGGCATTATCATAACCAAAAATAATGCGCTAAGCTTTTGGATGCTCGTCAAACTGATTGACTCATTAGAGATATCCAAGATGAGCTAGCCCGGAAATCAGATTGTTTTATTTCCTTCTAATTGCATGCCCTTGATAATGCCTCCGAGTATGTTTCCTCGGCAAAATCCAAAATGCCACTTCCATACCAATGCCCCAATAACGCCCGACATCCCATAGACCATCGTATTTACCCAACTTTTTACAACAATCTTCAAGCCACTTTTTATTATCGCGTTCTTCCTTCGGCCAGAACTTCTTAATATCATCAGCATATTTAACAATTTTGAGCCGTTCAAGGTTTTCAAGAATCTCTTTTGAAGGATGTGCGGCCAACATAATGCCAAATACTTGTTTTACCCCGTGTTTCAATCGCTTTCCTTGCTTCCATCGCTTCATGTCTGGTCTAAGCCCCTTTGTCCCATTTAAGGAATTTCTTAACTCTTTTCCAGGATCTTTTTTTGGTTTCACGGCATCAAATGTTATTATCGCCTTTAATTCGATAATCGTAGGCTCCTTACTCTTGTTCTTAAAGATAGCAATATCAGCCCTGTTCCACTCACGAGTCACTCTCCAATCTTTATACCGCTGATTGATCAGATAGGCCAATTTGTCGCGCACTTGATTTTCCACTTTCCCCGTTAGGGCAAGGTAGGCCAGTTCATTGCAACTAAAGCATATTGGGAGCGTATTCATAACATTTTTAAGATCATTGCGTTTCATAGCGCACTCCTGAATTTTAAATTCTTCAAACGAAAATCAACGACTGAACCATGTACGGAACAATACACTGACCCCTGAGAAACTCCCTGGAATTAAATTGTCCTCGGTGGCTAAGGTGGTGGCTAATTTAAAGCGAAACCGAACACAATGAGGCAAACTTAAGCAACAACAGGCACTTATTTCTCGTTAATAAACAACCTTCAGATACGTCGAGAATGACGTTTAAGTCGGTTCGAAGCCACGCGCTCTATCCGTTGAACTACAGGCCCGCTTCGCTTATTCTACAAAGGTTTTTTAAGTTTTGTCCGTAGCATTCGTCAAAGGCTGGTGTCTGGGGTGGTGGCTAATTTAGAGCGAAACCGAGCACAATGAGGCAAGATTTAAGCGATGGGGATTTGAGGAATGTTTTTGAAATCTTTATCGTAGGTTAAAAGCGTCATGGCATGCTGCAGAGTCAACGCGGCGATCCATACATCGTTAATGGGAATGGGGGTTCCCTGCTTTTTGAGTTGAAGTTTAATTTCTGAATAGTGGTGGCTAGTCTGTTCATCGCAGACAAGGATTTTGACTCTAGCAGAGTCCAAAAATTTCAAAAGAAACGCTTCGTTGCGCCGACCTTGAGTTCCCGCTAAAAATCCATACCGCAATTCAGCTAGGACTGGGACCGGTATTCCGATGATGTCAGCCCTCCGGATGAGGGATACCGTTTTTTCTTGTCCCTCAGTAAATGCCCGGTAGGCGTTAGTATCCAATGCGAGTTTCATCGCCATTCCCTTGGATCAACGATGCGTTGTTCCTTGAGAGCTTTATCGGTTGCGGAATCCGCAATCCAGCTTCCAATGAGAAAGTCCAAATCATGATATTCTTTGGTCTGCCCGATTCCCGCTTCTTTCTCCAGGGCTTCAAGCAAAACGGCGTTGAGGCTCATTTCCCGTTCGGCCGCTATATTTCTCAAGGTTTTATTAATGGAAGGCGGAATGCCGCGAACTGTATACTGTGATGTCTTGTGTGTATTCATAACTATGCCTATATGGTATCATGATAAGCCTACATTGTCAATAGAACGCATCTGAAACATGGGATTGTGCTGGTTGGAAACCTGATATTTCTATTTGGGGTTCACATGTAACAAAAAAGTGCTTGAAATAATTCGCTCTATAGATTACCCTTGTTTTAAGTTCATGCGCGTTTATTTTGGAGGAAGGTATGAAATATTGGGTTTATATTGACGGCAAGGTTCCCGGGGCTTATTCGGCGGATGAATTATGGCGGCTTTCTGGTTTTTCCTCCGCCACCTTGGTTTGTTCGGCGGAAGGCGAAATTCAGGACAAAAATTGGCTCTGCGCCGGAGAGTTCTCTGATATTGTTCAGGCCGGAAAGAAGCAGACCTCTCGTCCGCCAGTTCCGCCGTCGGCTCAAAACGGGCTTTTGGCGGCTGAAAACCCTAAGGAAGCCCTTGAGTCGGCCGAGGCCAAGATTTTCCTTCATGTAAAAGAGTTGATGTCGGAAATTGAAAATGCTCGCCGCGAGAAAGATCTCCTCGCTTCTTTGCAAGACCAAGTTGAGGGGATGAGCCGTGATTTAAAGCAAGAGTTGGAGGAAAAGTCCTCTCTTGAGAAAAAAGTTGCGGCGCTGGAGAAAGATTTGTCGCGCCTTAATAGGGAGACTCGGGAAAGTTCCGAACGGCTCGAGGCCCTTTTAAAGGAAAAGGAAGAAGCCTTATCCTTGGTCAAAGCCGAATTCGAGAAAGAACATTCGCAGTCCGAGCGTCTGAGGGGTCATGTGAAAGAGTTGTCTGAAGATTTAGCGATCCGAAATGGGTTAGTTGATCGCTTAGCTAAGGATTTGGCGGAAAAAGAGAAAAGTTTAGCGCAATCTCTCGGGCTCATTAAAAGATTGGAGGAAGAGTTGCGCTTAATTCCATCTGTTCAGTCGGCCCAGAAGGGAGCATCGTCTATTAAGATTTCTGAGGCAGACGATTCCAAAGAACGTCCTTTGCCTTCAGTTGAAAATAGCGCCCCCGCTCAAAAAAATATTGACCCTGTTGTTTCTTCCGGAGAGTCTGGAGATAATAAAAAAGGTAGATTTTTTTTCAGAAGTCGGAATCAAGCTCCTTCTAATTCTGCCTCTATATCCCTTCTTCAACTTAAGAAAAGTATTCGAGATTAAAGCTAGCAGTCAAAGACTCCGATTGACAACTCTGCCTTTCTTTGTGCTATAATTAGCAGAGAAGGTGAGCGAGTGCTAAAACCGCTCTATCAAAGATTAGGAGGATTACAAGGTATGGCAGAAGCGACTCTGACGAAAGTAAAAATCCAGCCTCTCGGCGATCGCGTTTTAGTGAAACCGATCGAGGCCAAAGAAACCAAGCGCGGCGGGCTCATTATCCCCGACACCGCGAAGGAAAAGCCGCAGGAAGGCGAGATCATCGCCTGCGGAAAAGGGAAAACCGCGGAAGACGGCAAGGTTCTCCCGAGGGACGTTAAAGCTGGCGATAAGATCCTATACGGAAAATACTCCGGATCTGAAATTAAACTCGACGACCAGGAATATCTGATCATGCATCAAGACGATATTCTCGGAATCCTGAAATAACTGGAGGAATCATCAATCATGGCTAAAAATATTGTCTTTGCGGAAGAAGCGCGCCGTTTTTTAAAGGCGGGAGTTGATAAACTCGCCAATGCGACGAAAGGGACCTTGGGTCCCCGCGGTCGCTCGGTTGTTTTAGATAAAAAGTTCGGTTCCCCGACTGTGATCGACGACGGCGTCACGATCGCCAAAGAAATTGAGCTTCCTGATGCGTTTGAGAATATGGGAGCGCAACTTGTAAAAGAAGTGGCGACCAAAACCAACGACATCGCCGGAGACGGAACGACGACCGCGATTGTTCTTTCTCAATCCATGCTCGCGGAAGGCATCAAAAACATCACCGCCGGAGCCAACTCCAAAGCCATTGAGCGCGGGATGCACAAAGCTCTTGAAGTTGTCGTGAAAGAGCTTAAGAAATCCGTGAAGCCGGTTAAAACGAAGGAAGAAAAAGCTCAAGTCGCGACCATCTCCTCTAACGATAAGCAGATCGGAAGCTTGATCGCCGAAGCGATGGAAAAAGTGGGGCATGAGGGCGTGATCACGGTCGAAGAGGGGAAATCCGCCGATACCACCTTGGACGTGGTCGAGGGGATGCAGTTTGACCGCGGATACGTCTCTCCTTATTTCGTGACCGATTCCGAGAGAATGGAGACCGTGCTTGAGGATACCTATGTCATCATTACGGATAAGAAAATCTCCGCAATGAACGATATGCTTCCTCTTCTTGAGAAAATTGTCCAGACCGGAAAGTCTTTCCTCTTGATTGCCGATGATATCGAAGGCGAAGCCTTGGCGACCTTGGTCGTCAACAAAATTCGCGGAACGCTTAAAGCCGCCGCGGTTAAAGCCCCGGGCTTTGGCGATCGCCGCAAGGAAATGCTGCAGGATATCGCGGTGTTGACCGGCGGAGAAGTGATCTCCGAGGAATTGGGACACAAATTCGAGAAAGCGAGCCTTGATATGCTTGGCCGCGCTAAACGCGTTGTGATTGATAAAGACAACACGACGATTGTCAATGGCGCCGGAAACAAATCCGAGATCACCAAGCGCGCCGATTCCATCCGCAAGCAGATCGCCGACACCACTTCCGACTACGATCGGGAGAAATTGCAAGAGCGGTTGGCGAAACTCTCCGGCGGGGTCGCCGTCATCAACGTCGGCGCCGCGACTGAGACCGAGATGAAGGCGAAAAAAGCCAAGGTCGAGGACGCCAAGAACGCGACGAAAGCTGGAGTCGAGGAAGGCATGATCGCCGGCGGCGGAGTGGCGCTTCTTCACGCTTCCGAGGCTCTTGAGAAATTCAAAGGCGATAATGAGGATGAGACCGTCGGCGGAATGATCGTTCGCCGCGCTCTCCAAGCCCCCATTCGCCAAATCGCCGAGAATTCGGGTCTTGAAGGTTCGGTCGTCGTTCAAAAGATTCTTTCTTCCGGAAATGGCATGGGCCTCAACGCCTCGACCGGAGAATACGTGGACCTCTTCAAAGCCGGAATCGTCGATCCTCTTAAAGTGACCCGGACGGCGCTTGAGAACGCGGTTTCAATCGTTGGAACCATTCTCACGACCGACGTTCTCGTCGCGGACATTCCCGAGAAAAAGGAAGCTCCGATGATGGGCGCCGGCGCTCACGGCGGAGACATGTATTAATGAATCGATAAAAAGGGACGCTTCCTTTTTTGAGACAAGCCCCCGGGCCTTTCGGCCCGGGGGCTTTTGTTTGGATTATTTAGATTTCTTTCGGCGCGGGCGGCTTTTCGTCATTTCAACGACGACTTCCCGGGTTTTGGTCATGGCCGCGGGCCGTTTATGAACTCGAACGGAAACTGTCTCCAGACGGGGATCTTCATCAAGAATATGAAGAGCGATTTCCCAGGCCAAACGCTCGATTAAAAGACGTTCTCCTTTTTCGGCTAGCGACCGGGCGAGCCTTTCGATTTTAAAGTAATTGACGCTCAGTTTCAGGCTGTCGTGGCGGCCGGCGGCGGTTAAATCAAGAGTTAAAATCAAGTCGAGAGTGATTTTTTGGGGCTTTTTTCTTTCTTCAAGAGTGACGCCGAGACGGCTTTCGCATTCAATTCCCAGGATTTCGATTTTAGAACTCATAAGCCCCTCTCTTTATGAAATTGAAGGACAAGACAGTGCCAACCAGAAGGTGTTAAACCAGGCATAAGCACTAAATGATATAATGATTTTTATGAGCGATTCCAGAAAAATTATTGTCATTGGATCAGGTCCTGCAGCTTACACTGCCGCGATTTATTCCGCCCGGGCTGATTTAAACCCTTTGATTGTTGGCGGAATGGCCGCTGGCGGCCAACTCATGTTAACCTCGGAGGTTGAAAACTTCCCCGGCTTCCCGGAACCGGTTCTGGGGCCGGAATTGATGGAGCGCATGAAAAAGCAATGCGAACGCTTGGGGGTGTCCATTATTTCGGAAGATGTCTCGAAAATTGATTTGTCTTCGCGTCCGTTTAAGCTTGAAACAACGGAAGGAAAAGCCTTTACCTCTGAAACTGTCATTATCGCTACCGGCGCCACCGCTCAATGGCTGGGGCTGGAATCTGAAAGGCAATTAAGAGGACATGGAGTCAGCGCTTGCGCCACTTGCGATGGGTTTTTCTTTAAAGGGAAAGAGGTCGTCGTGGTCGGTGGGGGAGACACGGCTTTGGAAGAGGCTTTGTTTCTTTCTAAATTCGCAAGTAAGGTTGTTGTCGTTCATCGCCGGGATCAATTACGCGCTTCCAAAATTATGCAGGAGCGGGCTTTTAAAAATCCAAAGTTGTCTTTTGCTTGGGATTCGGCTATTTCCGAAGTTCTGGGTAATGGGCACGTATCCGGCGTTCGTGTTAAGAATTTGAAGACTGAAAAATTATTAGATATTGCCTGTCACGGGTTTTTTGTCGCCATCGGCCACAAACCAACGGTCAATTTTTTGGGCGGTCAGCTTAAGCTTGACGATCATGGCTACATTGTGACCGATGGCCGAACGAGAACATCCATTCCCGGGGTTTTTGCCGCTGGAGACGTGATGGATTCCCGCTATCGCCAAGCCGTTACCGCCGCCGGAACCGGCTGTATGGCCGCTCTTGAGGCCGAGCGGTTCTTGGCCGGAGAAAAATAATGCCCGTGGTAGAAGCTTCTCTCTCTCGTTTTCCCTCTTGGCTTCGTGTGAAGCTTCCAGCGGGAGAAAATTACGAACGAATTAAAAAAATTTCTTCTTCCCGCAATCTTCATACCGTTTGCGAGGAAGCGCGGTGTCCGAATATCGCCGAGTGTTGGGGCGCGGGCACGGCGACCTTCATGGTCTTGGGAGAATTATGTACTCGCGGCTGTCGCTTTTGTTCGGTCAGTTCTGCTTTAAAACCTCCGCTACCCGATCCGCTTGAACCGCAAAAGCTCGCCCAAACCATTCAAGAGATGAATTTAGACTATATCGTCTTGACAACGGTCTGCCGCGATGATCTTCCCGATCAAGGGGCCTCTCATATCGCTTCTTGTATTACGGCCATTCGTCAAAGTTGTCCCAAGACCAAGATCGAGGTTTTAATGCAGGACTTTCGCGGAGACGTAAACCTCATTTCCCGAGTTTTGGAGTCACGGCCCGACGTCGCGGCTCACAATCTTGAAACCGTGCGACGATTGACCCCCGCGGTTCGGGATTCAAAAGCCGGCTATGACCAATCTTTAAATGTTCTTTCCTGCTTTCGGGAACTTTCGCCCGGAATCCCGACGAAATCTTCCCTTCTTCTTGGAATCGGCGAGATGGAAGAAGAAGTTCTTGAGTCCTTGCGGGATTTGCGTTCTGTGGGGGTTTCGATGGTCACCTTGGGGCAGTATTTGAGGCCGGACTCTTCGGGTCGGAACGTGCCGGTGCGCGAATTTCTAACCCCTGAGCGTTTTGATTTTTATGCCGCGCGCGCGCGGGAAATGGGGTTTGCCGAAATCGCTTCCGGCCCCTTGGTGCGCAGTTCTTATCATGCCGGGGAGTTGTTTATGAAAGGTTTAAAAGCCCATGCCTCTTAAGACGATTGTTCGTCAGGAAACCCAGCGTCTTGAGATTTTGAGATATGACGGTTCTCTCGACTCGGAATTAGACCCCCATCTCGATAGAAAAACCTTGCTTGAAATTTATCAGAAAATGATTGAGTTGCGCGCTTTTGACGAACGCGCCATCAAGCTTCAACGCCAAGGTCGCTTAGGGACATATCCGTCGGTTTTAGGGCAAGAAGTGAGCCAGTTGGTTCCCGCTTTTTGCCTCAAACCCTCGGATTGGATGATCCCCACCTATCGTGGAACCGGGGCTTATTATGGACGTGGAATGAAGTTTCGCCATTCGCTTTTAGTCTGGGCCGGCGATGACCGAGGAACTGTTTTTCCGGAAGAAAATCGCGATATGACGTTTTCAATCACAGTCGGCGGACATTTAACCCTGGCGGCGGGGCTTGCCTGGGCCGCGAAACTTGAGAAAAAAGGCGCGGTTGTGCTGGCGTATTTGGGAGACGGAGCGACGTCTAAAGGCGATTTGCATGAGGCTTTGACTTTTGCAGGAATGATGAATTTGCCGGTTATTTTCTTAGTGGAAAATAATCAATGGGCTATTTCGGTTTCAAGGCAAAAACAATGTGCGGCCGAGACCTTTGCGCAAAAAGCCCATGGGTACGGGGTATTTGGCCTTCAGGCGGACGGAAATGACGTTTTGGCGGTTTTCTCCGCCATGCAGCAGGCGATTTCTCGCGGACGAGAGGGGAAAGGCGCGACTCTTCTTGAGCTTGAGACCTATCGCATGGCCAACCACACAACCGCTGATGACGCGTCTCGTTACCGGGCAAAAACTGATTTGGAGGCTTGGGCCAAACGCGATCCGCTTTTGCGCTTGAGGCGATATTTGGAAACGCTGAAACTGATGGATGAGACCCGGCATCAAGAACTCGTCAAAAATGCGGAAGCCTTGGTGGATGAAGAAATTAAGGCCTACGAGGCTTTTCCCGAGCCGAACCCATTGGATATGTTCGCCAACAATTATGCGAATGCGCCCAAAGCTTTAATCGAACAGAGGTCTGAACTGGAAGCTTTGCTGGAGAGAAAAATGCGTTTGGGAGAAATCGTTGAGATGCCGCCTTTGGAGGGACGCTTTCCATGACGGGGACGGTGGTGAGGACTCGAGAACTTAATTTAGTTGGGGCAATTAACGAGGCTCTGCGCCAGGAGATGGAAAAAGATGAGCGCGTCATTGTTCTAGGCGAAGACGTCGGCAAAAATGGCGGCGTTTTTCGCGCGACCGAAGGATTGTTTGAGCGTTTTGGCTCTGAAAGAGTGGTTGACACTCCTTTGGCGGAGTTGGGTATCATCGGTTCGGCGATGGGGCTTTCCATTGCCGGATTTAGACCCGTTTGCGAGATTCAATTTGACGGATTTACTCCTTCTATTTTTGATCAGGTCGTTTCTCATCTAGGCCGAATTCGAAACCGGACCCGCGGACGCTACTCGTTGCCATTGGTCATTCGCTCACCCCACGGCGGGCTTATTCACGCGCCCGAGCATCACTCGGAATCTCCGGAGGCTTATTTTTGCCATACGCCGGGAATTAAAGTCGTTTGTCCATCAACCCCTGAAGACGCTAAGGGTCTTTTAATTGCCGCGATTCGAGATCCCGATCCCGTGGTTTTCTTTGAGCCCAAGGCTCTTTACCGCGCTTCTCGCGGGCCGGTGAAGGAAGAGCCTTATGAGATTGAGATTGGGAAAGCCCGCGTGCGAATGGAAGGTTCTGAACTCACGATGATTTCCTGGGGGGCAATGGTCGGAACCTGTCTTAAGGCTGCTGAGCGCTTGTCTCAAAATGGAACTTCGGTTGAGGTCCTGGATTTAAGAACTCTTACGCCGCTCGACTTAGACGCTATTCTTAAGAGTGTTTCCAAAACTGGACGGGCGTTGATTGCGCACGAAGCTCCGAATTCAGGGTCCTGGGCGGCGGAAATCAGCGCGGAGATTTCCGAACGCGCGCTTACAAATCTTAAAGCTCCGGTCAAAAGAGTCGGTGGCTGGGATATTCGAATGCCGCTTTTTCGCCTGGAACGTTATTACATTCCGGATGTGGATCGTTTATTGATGGCTTCTGAAGAGGTTCTCGCGTTTTGACTGCCGTGAAACAAGCTCAAAACTTAAACGCTTTGCCGGGGGTTTTAGAGAAATTTAAAAGTCTTAAGCGCCCGTTGGTTATGGGAATTGTCAACGCGACCCCGGATTCTTTTTATGCCCACAGCCGCTCTTTTTCGCCCAAAATTGCCGCGGACAACGCTTTTCGACAACTGGAGGAAGGCGCAAACATCATTGATTTGGGCGGAGAATCAACAAGGCCGGGCTCAGATTCAATTTCTCTTCAAGAAGAATTAGACCGCGTTCTTCCAATTTTGGAGATGTTAAAAAATTTTCCCATTCCTATTTCCATTGACACGCAAAAAGCGGAAGTGGCTCGTCAAGCGCGGCTCTTAGGCGCCTCCATTCTCAACGACATTTCGGCCCTGCGTTTCGACCGCGAGATGATTAAGGAAGCGCTTCATTTTCAATCCGTGATTTTAATGCACCGGGGCGGAGAAAGCCCGAAAACGATGCAGGAAAATCCAGTTTATACGGACGTGGTAGGGGAAATTTGTTCTTTTTTAGAAGAACGCAAAAACTTCTTTGTTCAAGCCGGAGGAAAGCCCGAACAGATTTTGGTCGACCCGGGTATTGGTTTTGGAAAAAACCTTGATCATAATCTGGATATTTTAAAGCATCTCTATAAATTCTCGAAAATATGCCCGGTGGTTGTCGGCGCTTCAAGAAAGGGCTTTATTGGAAAAATCTGCGCGGATATAAAACCAGAAGAGCGTTTGCCGGGTTCTGTTGCGGTTGCTTGCTGGGCCTCGCTTCAAAAGGCGGCGATGATTCGGGTTCACGATGTCTTAGAAACTGTTCGCGCTCTTGAGGTTTGGCGCGAAATGTCTTTGGGGGTTTATTCAAACTAATGGAACGGCTGTTTGGAACTGACGGCATTCGGGGTATCCCTGGGGAGTATCCTTTCATTCCGTCTTTTCTGCGTTCTTTGGGTGCGATTGCCGCGAAATTATTGCCGCGTGAAAAATTATTTTCGCCGAATGGGAGCATGCCTACAATTCTCATTGGGAGAGATACTCGCGCTTCGGGTCCCATGATTCTCAAAAATTTAGCCGTGGGGATTGGGTCTAAGATGCGGATGGTTGACTGCGGGGTGATTCCCACTCCCGCGATTTCTTATCTAGTTCCGCGTTTAAAAGCCGCGGGAGGCATTGTGATATCGGCGTCTCATAATCCCGCCGAATTTAACGGCATTAAATTTTTTGACTCCCGAGGACTTAAAATCAGCGCGGACTTGGAGCAAAGAATTGAGAAAGCCGTCAAGAAATACTCCGCTTTGAAATTCCTGGGAAAACCGGTTCTGGAAAATGGAGAAATTTACGAGAAAGAATATCTCGATTTTTTAAAGAGCGTTTTTCCAGTGGCCCTGGATTTATCCAAAATCACACTGGTCTTGGATTCCGCCAACGGCGCTTCTTATAAAATTGCGCGGCCTCTCTTTGAAAGCTTGGGGGCCAAGGTTCATTGTCTTGGCGTTTCGCCGAATGGTTATAATATCAATCGCGGTTGCGGGGCTCTGGAAACGGGTCCTCTTAAGACCGCGGTTTCGGCCTTTAAGGCGGATATTGGAATCGCTTTTGACGGGGATGCGGATCGCGCGGTTTTCTGCGATGAAAAAGGCCGCATTAAAGACGGGGATTTTGTTCTGGCGTTAGCGGCCCTTCGTATGCAGAAATGGGGGCTTCTTAAAAAGCAATGCGTGGTTTTAACCACGATGTCGAACATCGCCTTGGAAAAATTTTTGTCCGAGCGTGGGATGACGACTTTGAGCGTGGGAGTGGGGGACCGGCATGTGACCCAGGCTCTTGAAAAAAATGATTTAAGCCTGGGCGGGGAACCCTCGGGCCATATCGTGTTTCGACGTTTTTTAAGGACGGGAGACGGAATGTTGACTGCGGTTGAAACTTTGGCGGCCCTGGCCGAATCTAAGAAGCCTTTTTCGCGGATGCTTCAGGATTTTAAGCCGTTCCCACAGGTCATCGAAAATGTTAAAGTGTCTTCGAAGGTTGCTCTTGAATCCTTGCCGCATTTTCAAGAGGAATTAAAAAAACAGGAAACGGCCCTTAAAGGGCGCGGGCGTCTTTTTATCCGCTATTCCGGAACGGAGCCGCTTTTACGAATTATGGTTGAGGGACCGAAGCTAAATTGGGTGAGGGAGATCGCGAAAAATATCGCGCTCGCCTATCATAAGGATGTGGGCGTCAATTCCCGGGAGAAAGTTCATGGCCACGGATAAGAAGAAAAATAGAAAAAACGCGGCGTTTTCAAGCGAAGTTAATTTAGGGTTTGATTTGGATTTTTTCTGTTCCCTCTCTCAAATGAGATCAGTCTCCCCTTTGGATTTATCCACTATTTCCGCGATTTCAAGGCGTTCGGGCACGGACCAGATAGTTCTTCATTTAAGGTCAAAATCCGAGGCTGAGATTTTAAAATTATGTAATGGTTCAGGGAAAACTTGCCTTAAAATCGAGCCGAAACCCGATCTGATTTCCGCCGCCGAAAAAGCGAGGCCTTCTTCAGTGTGTTTTGTTTCAAGAATTAACGGGCGGCCCGCGCCGATGGCTCTTTCCGATTCTTCTTTGCCCGCGATTAAAAAAGCGGTTTTGGCGTTTAAAGCTCGAAAAATTTCAGTGGGAGTTTCGGTTAAGGCTGAGGCGGTGAGCCTAAGGCGCGTGCGCGCTTTAGGGGCTGATTTTGTCGAAATTTGCGCCTTAGATTACGCCCAATCCGCGGGGAAAAAACTTAAAGATGAACTAGAACAGTTGCAATTAGCGGTTTATCTCGCTTCCGAACTAGACTTAAAACCTTGGCTGGCGTGCGGAATTAATTACCAAAACGCGCGGGCTTTATCTCAAATCCCGCGCTTGTTTGGAATTAACGTGGGTTGGGCGGTGGCCGCTCATGCCATTCTCTGGGGGCTTAAGTCCGCCGTCGGCGAAATGAAGGTTTTAGTCGCTTAAGGAAATTTCTATGTGCGGAATTGCGGGCTATGTTGGAGAAAGAGAAGCGGTTCCCCTGGTTTTAGAGGGGCTTAAGAGTCTTGAATACCGGGGATATGATTCGGCGGGCATCGCGGTTGTGTCTGACGGAAAAATCGACCGGCGAAGGGCTTCTGGAAAGCTCGCCAACCTTAAAAATCTGCTTCGCAAGGAACCCCTGGAAGGCTCTCCGGCCTTAGGGCATACCCGTTGGGCGACGCACGGGCGCCCTTCAGAAGAAAACGCGCATCCCCACGCGGATTGCTCGGGGTCCTTGGTCGTCATCCATAACGGGATTATCGAAAACTTTTCGGAACTCAAAGACCGCTTGACGGGTCAAGGACATCATTTCGCCTCCGACACCGATACCGAGGTTATCGCACATTTAATCGAAGAAAATTTCGCGGTTTTGATGAAAAAATATTCCAATGGCGGCAAGAAAAACGGCGAGAAAAACTTTTTTGAAGCGGTGCGCTTAACTCTCAAGGATTTAAAAGGCGCTTATGCCTTGGCCATTATTTCTGCTCATGCTCCGGGGTCCTTAATTGCGGCGAAAACGGCGTCTCCTCTGGTGATCGGGCTTGGGGAAGGCGAAAACTTTCTGGCTTCGGATGTTCCGGCTTTTTTGGAATACACCCGTCAGGCGGTCTTTCTTAATGATGGGGAGATGGCTCTCTTAAAGGCGGACTCCTGCGAATTCTTTGATATTTCTGGAAATCCGATTCAAAAAAAACCGGTTCAAATTTCCTGGGATCGAAGTATGGCGGAAAAAGGCGGATACCGCCATTTCATGCTCAAAGAAATTCATGAGCAGCCCGAGGCCTGTGAGGAAACCTTGCGCGGCCGGATTTTCCCCTTAATTGAAGGAGCGCTTGAAAAAGAAGCGGGGTTTAAAAGCGGCTATCTTAAATCCGTTAAAACTATTTATATGGTTGGTTGTGGAACCGCCTATCATGCCTGCCGGGTAGCCAAGTTTTGGCTGGAAGAAATGGTCGGTCTTCCCATTTTTGTCGAAATTGGATCGGAATTTAGATACCGCGACGTGCGCCTGGAAGATGGAGACCTAGTCGTTGCGGTCAGTCAATCCGGAGAAACCGCCGATACCTTGGCCTCGATTCGTCTTGCGAAATCAAAAAATATTCCAGTTTTAGCGATTACCAACACCTTGGGTTCCGCTATTTCGCGAGAAGCGGATTATAATCTTTACACTCGTTGC
>DAHXMM010000030.1:0-19909 GCA_027371715.1 Elusimicrobiota bacterium
CTACTCGTCATATCGACCGCTCTTATTTTCGGCCCGGCCTTGGCGTTCAGTTGGGGCCCGGAAGGCCATATGACGATTTCAGACATCGCTCAAGCCCACTTGACTCCCGAAACCAAGGCCGCAATATCCGATGTCCTCGGATCAGACCAAACGTCCCTCGCCGACATCTCGAATTATCCCGATACATTGCGCTACGGTCCAACCGATTTCGGCGGCCTTCTTTCCAAACCCATTGCCAAAGACCCGGCAACCGCCCCTTGGCATTACATCAATATTCCGGTCCAGGCAACCCTAAGCCAAACTCCGACCAACGGCGAACTCGACCAATATCCGGATTGTGAGAAAAACGCCTCGGGCCCCGTCGCACAGATGATGCAGGATTCGGTCCAGAACTGCATCCAGGCCCAAATTAAATTCGCCATCACCCGCCTTGAAACCCCGCGCCCCGTACAGCAAATGGGAGTCTCGCAACAGGATTTCGACCAAACCGTCACGCTCTGGAAAGACCGTCGGATTATCGCTCTATCGTATCTCGTTCATCTTGTCGGAGATGAACACCAGCCGATGCACACATCGGAGGACAACAATGACCAAGGCGGCAACATCGAACAAGTCGTCTTCCAAGGGAAACTTGAGCGCCTTCACGAATTATGGGACGATTTGATCGACAAGACGGGTTGGCAAAGTCAAACTCCCGAAGGCGCGAACGCACTGGCTCAAAAACTCCTGGCTGATCTCGACACTCTTCCCCAAAATGAAGTCGCAAGCTGGATTTCAGGGGACGTCGAAGCCACGATTAATAACGCCATCGGAGAAAGCTTCAACATCTCAAAAAACACAATCTACCCGGATTACTACCGCCTGCCCAAGAATCAAGCGGGCGGCCCCGTGACTCTTCCACCTGAATATCAGGCTGAAATGCAGCCGATCGCCCATCGCCGGCTACAAATAGCCGGAGTACGGCTGGCGCACATTCTCAATCAAATCAATTGGGACGGAGCGACACCGCAAGCCAAAACAGAACGGGCGACCAGCATCCTGGCAAGACCTCAAAAACACCGCACACCAGTATCTTCGATAACTTCTCAAGGGACCGACCATCAATAACCCAATTTCCATGAAGATGAATATGAAGCGGATAATAGAGAAACCGGAAAGGCATGGGCTGAAATCATCATTGCCAACCGCCCAAAGGGAGAAAACCATGACTAATGCCTTTCCTCATAACTCTAATGTCGGCATTGTCCCATCCTTAAGATCATTAAGGAAAGGGACTAAAAAAACAACCCCACGCGCTTTTCTTGCGCTCATCTTCTTCTTATCCGCAACGCAAGCCTACGCGGGACTCAACTCCGCCCTGCCAGCGGAAACGGGTTTTCTTTCCCAACCGATATTTACGATGGGCGCCAATCAAGGCTTAAGCGCATCCCTTCAAGGCTTCTCGCAGTGGTCTTCAAACCCCTCTTTTAATTTAAATGAAGACGCTAAAACCTCCGAGTGGGTTTCTGTCTTAAAAAATGCCGCGACCCCGGAAGGACAACAGCTTTTAGCGCCAATACTTAACGCTCTCAACTCAAAAGCCAAGGCTCAAATCAAGGGAAGGCTGAACGCCCTCGTGTCCTCTAAGAGTCCGCAACGCCAGAAAATTCTTCTCTCTCAAATCAGCGCTCTCCTGGAAAAAGGCAGAAAAAAATCAGCCGCGCGGGTTTTAGAATCTCTACAAAAATATGTGGGCGGCTTGACCCAGGACGCGGGACATTCCTCGCTATCTCAAGCGGCCTTTGAAAAAGCCAAGGCATTGGATCAAATTCTGACGCCCTTGACCAGAATCTATATCCGCGATTCCAAACAAGAAAACGAAATCAACAATCTTTCTCAAATCCTTGCCCAGGTTCAAGCCCAGCACATCTCAAAAACGCTTGAACCTTATTGGGCTAGCGGCAAAAACCCCGAACAAGGCTCCAACGCTGAAAAATTAGTAAGCGACCCCGCCTATAACATGGACGCCCCCCGAAAAGGCCCACTCTGGCTTAAATCCGCGGAAACTCAAAAAGTTATGACGCCGCAAGAGTTTAATCTTCGCTCATCAAATCTACAATTTCAATTCCCTCATATTTTTATTCCTACCCACAACGACCTTATAAAAATTGGCGGTCAAAACGTAAAGAGAACGCTGTTCCCCAACGTCCCCAACGGGACCGGAGACGATATTCCCGCAATACTTGCCGCTGGCAACAATGCCTCCAACTCAACCCAGATCATGCTTTACGAAGAAACCTTGGATGAAGACGTAGCCTCTATTGTCCAGGGCCTAAAACAAGGAAAAAAATTTGAAATCATCGCGGATTACTCCAATCTCTTCCCGGAAAAAACACGCCAGCGGAACCGGACCCGAAGCCCCCAGCTCCAGAAATTAGTGGATGAGTCCAACGCCGGAAACCCGAACCTCAAACTTTACGCGCTTAAGGGCTTGGGAAGCATCGGGATTCAACACGCAAAATTCCGAATTTGGAATGTTCCGCATTTCCTCGGAAACTCCCAAATTCTTGAAACCGGATCCTATAACTACTCCACTCACTCGCAGCAAAATAACTGGGAGAACGTAGTCTTTATCGATGACAAGAAGATAATCGCTCTCTATCAAGCCTTCTTTAATTGGGCGAAAAGCGTTGCGCGCCCTTACTCGGACGATCTTGATCCCGAGGAGCCGGCCATCAACAGCCCCATTCCCACAGACAGAAGCCTTGGACAAAGCTTCAACGGAACGGCTCTCCCCATCGCGTCCTTCTCGCCCGATGGAGGCACCGGAGAAGCCTGGGCTAAAATCATCAATGCCTCCAAACAAGACGCCTTGATCGGAATGTTCGGCTTTTACCCTTGGCCGGATTTGGTTTCGACCATGGTTTCAAAGCTCAACAATGGCTTGTCCATCCGGGTCCTGTCCGACATTCGCCAATCTCATAATCCGGCCTCCATCGCCGACATGAAAAAAGTAAAGGACGCCGGAGCGGAGGTGCGCGTTATTTCCGGAGCGGGTAAAACCGGGCTTTTCCATAACAAACTCGTCATTGGAGACGGAAAAAACGGCGGAATCGTCGCCACGGGTTCGACCAACATGAGCTTTAACGGAAACCGGCACAATTTCGAGAATACGGTTTATTTGAAAGATCCTTATCTTGGGGCGCTGGTGGAATATCTCGAAGCCCTATGGAAAATAGGAACCGAACCGGATTATTCTCAACTATCGGCATCCCAACCACAAGGTTCAAATAACCTGAAACGCTAAAATAGCTATTTAAGAGACCAGCGCTAAAACGTCTTTTGAGTCTTTTTTGATGCCGAAAAAAAACTCTTTTCTTCTTTCAGTGAAATTTCCATCCAATACGCTTTGCCGAATTTCGCGCGCTAAAACCATCATTAAGTGAATGTTGTGGTAGGAAATCAAGCGATGAGCAGAGAGTTCGCGGCTGCGGTGAAGATGGGACAGATAAGCCTTGGAGTACCTGCGGCAGACAAAGCAGGAACAAGAAGACTCAAGCGGCGCGAAATTGGTCCGGCATAGGCTGTTTGAAATGTTGTATTTCCCCGCCCGAGTCATCACTTGGCCGTTTCGGGCGACCCGGGTCGGCCAAACGCAATCCATCATGTCCACCCCCAAGGAGACCGCATCCCATAAATCCTCGGGAGTTCCCACCCCCATAAGATAGCGCGGTTTCTGCTCGGGAAGAGCTTGAACGGTCTTATCTAAAATCTCCCACGTGAGTTCTTTCGGCTCTCCAACCGAAAAACCGCCGAGAGAAATTCCGTCAGTCTGAATACGGCTCATGTGCTCGGCCGCCCGCAACCGCAAAGGCGCGAAAAAACCGCCCTGGAGAATCGGGAAAAAAAGAGATTTGGAGCCTGCATCTTTCTTTTGAAGAAACGCCTTCTCCGACAAATCAAGCCACCTGATCGTGCGCTCAAGCGCGAGTTGTGTCTGCGCCTCATCCGAGGGATAAGGAGCGCAAACATCCAAGGCCGTCCAACAATCGGAACCTAATTCCGATTGAATGTCGATTACTTTTTCCGGGGTCAAGCGATGAGCGCTTCCGTCGATATGAGACTTAAACGAAACCCCGTGATCGTCAACCGTTCTTAAATCCGCTTGGCTTAAGACCTGAAAGCCGCCGGAATCGGTCAAAATCATTCCGTCATATTTCATGAAACCGTGAAGACCGCCGGCTTGTTTTATCACCGAGGTTCCCGGCCTTAAATAAAGGTGATAACTGTTGGAGAGAATCGCCTGGACACCCAAAGAATCTAAATCCTCTTGGGACAAAGCCTTGACCGAAGCCTGGGTCGCGACCGGCATATAAACCGGAGTCTCGACATCCCCATGGGCGGTTTTTAAAAGTCCGGCTCTTGCGCGAGAATTGGCGTCACGGCCTAAAATATTAAAACTCATAAAATCAGCATCGCATCGCCGTAAGAGAAAAGGCGATAGCTCAAACGAAAAGCCTCCTGGTAAATCTTAAGCAATTTTTCGCGTCCTACGAAAGCGGAAGCGAGAATTAAGGGCGTTGATTCCGGCAAATGGAAATTGGTGATCAGACCTGAGGCTATTTTGAGAGGATAACCCGGATAGACAAAAAGGCTGGTCCAGCCGGAAGCGTTCTCTTCTTCTTTCTGGGCAGCCAAGGTCTCAAGAGTTCGCACCACTGTCGTTCCCACCGCGATAACTTTCCCGCCGCATTTTTGGGTCTCTTTGAGTTTTCGCAGGTTTTCCGCGTCCACGTGGTAATATTCCGGAAGCATTGGGTGCTTGCGAATATCTCTTGAAACAATCGGTTTAAAGGTCCCGCGTCCGACATGAAGGGTCAAGCGGCAAATAGAAATTCCCTTTCGCTCAATTTCCCGAAGAAGTTCCGGGGTAAAATGAAGCCCCGCCGTTGGAGCGGCGATAGAACCCAGGTTTTTCGCGTAAACGGTTTGATAGGACTCCTGATCGTTATTTGCGCCTGCTTCCGCCTCTGGTGGGAATTTTCTTTTTTTGAGAATGTAGGGAGGAAGAGGAGGCAAACCGTTTTGAGTCATGTAAGACTGAATATCCTCGCGGTCAAACCGGATTAGATATTCTCCGTCTTCGTTTAAACCCTCAATTTTGCCTGTCAGATTTTCGGCAAAAATTAATTCCTGATCTTTCTTAAAGCCCGACCCCAAAGCCGCCCAAAGCCCAGGCTTAATTTCCCGCGTTAAGAGAATTTCCGCTTTCCCTCCGCTTTTTTTCTTGCCGACTAAGCGGCAGGAAAAAACCCTGGTTTCATTGAGAGCCAAACAATCTCCGGACGAGAGATAATCAGGAAGATCATGGAAGCGCTTATGAAAAATCTCATCTTTCTTGCGATCTAAAATCAATAAGCGACACTCATCTCTTTTATCGAGAGGATTTGAGGCCAGTAACTCCTCGGGATAGGAAAAACGATAAGACTCAAGATCAAAATCCTTGGGGATATTCAAATCGGGCAGGAGAGGGTTTTTGTTCATGGAACTAAGATAATAGGATTTGAATGGGCGACGCTTCCGGGTAAAAGTTCGGGCGTTTGCGTGCGATTTTTCATTCCCGCCGCATCCTCAACTTCCGGACGCAAATAGCGATAAAGCGACTGCACTGATATCTCGTTAGACTTATTTTTTGCTAGGCCGTTAAGCCCCTTTAAAAAATAATAGGTAAAGAGCCCATGTCCTTCCGAGTTGAGAACCTCGGCAATTTGAGCGCCTGAGGCCGCCGTCATTGCGGCGACTCTTGTTGAGGAAGGAGCTGAGGGAGATACAGTCACCAAGGGGCGCATTCCCGCAGGAGACAAAGACCTTGCTCCCCGTCCGGAAAAGCATGAGTCTAAAGCGACCACCACCTGTTTAGCGGACAATTTCCCAAGAGTCAAATAAAGCCGAGAAAGCGGATAGGCCGTTTCCTTAAGATAACCAGGATCTCCGTCCGCGGGAACCAAATAAGTTCGATGAGTCTCCGGATCGGCGGCTCCATGACCGGAAAAATAAACAAAAACGGTGGTGGAGGAAGAAACGACTTGCGGAAGCCAACCCTCCAAATTCTTGACCAAAGCCGCGCGCGTGGCTTTTTCGTCTTTCAGCCAATGGATATGGCGCGGAGCATAGCCTAAAGCCATGAGATGCTCGCGCATGACCTCCGCGTCATGATCGGCAAAATCCGCCGCAGGGAGATTGTTTTCATAATGTTCAATGCCGATAACCAAGGCAATCTTAAAAGGATCTTCCGGAAAATGATAGGGAATTTTATCCACATCGGAATGAATCACGACTTTAGGCACGGATGCGGCCTTATCAGCCGGGGGAAAGGCGCGTTTTGGAAAGCCTTCGCTCAACAACACGGAAATTTTTTGATTTCTTGACAAATCTGCGGCGCTCAAACCTTGATTATTCCTAATGCTCGGCCAAGCTCCATATTGAAGGAGAATTCGAACCATGGGTAAATTCTGTTTTTGCGCCGCTTCCATCAAAGCGGTGTTACCCGAAACGTCCTGGATATTGGGATCCGCCCCTTTTTGAAGAAGGGACTTAACCTGATTCAAAACCCCTCCTTGAACGGCCAGCATCAACGGAGTTACGTCCAAGAGTCTTCTGCGGGCGGCTTCAAAACCTAAAAGTTGAGCTTCTTCTTTTTGTGTTTTGGGCAAGGGGTTGAGGGTATAGGATTTTTTCAAGGAATCCAAGGCCGGGCCGAATTGCCAGGAGTATTCTTGAGCCAAAGATTCATCCCAATAAATCTCAGACAAAGATTTTTTGCTGAAACGAGGATCCATCGCCTTGGGGTCTTTAAGCGCCGCATTAAAATCCTTGGCGGCTTGAGCTATTTCCCCGGCTTCTGCATCTGTGATTCCCTGGGCGACTTCAGGCAACTCCCCTACTTTTTTAAAATCCGGATAAAACATTTTCCTAGAGGGCAAAAAGAGACTCGCCAAATCATGGGCGGCGGCGTTCACACAATTTTGAGTTAATTGTCCTCGATCAATAGGCCCCGGAGAAGCATTTTTAGCTTGGGTTTGAGCCTGGCAAACTTTCGCGATAGTTTGAGAATGGATCAATCTTCCGGTTTTTGCATCCGTCACAGCTAAATGCCCGCCGATGCGAAGCCTCCCCACGCGCGTCCTTAAAGGACAAGGATGCGCGCGATTATTCCATTGACAGGTATCCGGAGACTCCCGCATGAATTCATAGTAATTTTTGTTAATCGTTCCGGAAATAAACGCCGCGTCGTGAAGAAGCATCGCGATTTGGCCGGCCTTGGCGCTTGTAGGATCTTGAGTTTTAGCCAAATCATATTCCGCCACCAGCACATTCATTCTATCTCGACTGATAAAATTAAAATTATTCGAGCGCGATAAATCCAAAATCAAAGAATCTTTAAAGCGTTGTCCCGCATTTCCGTTCATGTCTCCAAAGGCAAAGCTCCGATAAGGAGACAAATCAACAGCCGGAGGGAAGGTGACCGCCATAGGAACCTGAACCGTTGAACAAGAAGCAAAAAGAAACGGAATAAGAAAATATCCGGCTCGGGGGCGAGTCATGAATTCTTGGAGACGGGAATTGTAAAAAAGAAAGTTGCGCCGCGGCCAAGTCCTTCGCTTTCAACGCCCATTTTTCCGCCATGGGCTTCGACAATTTCTTTGGAAGTGGCCAGCCCTAAGCCGAGACGCCCGCCTTTTGAAGCGTCAGGGCCCTGATAAAAACTTTGAAAGATTTTACCCAGTTCCACCGGAGAGATTCCGTCTCCGGAATCCTTCACTCCAAATCGGACCGCGGATTTCGAGCCCTCGTTTAAAACGGTCGTGCCATAAACCAAAATTTCTCCGCCCTTGGGAGTGTAGCGAATGGCATTTTCAAGCAGATTGTTAAGAACCTGCGAAATACGCCTCTTATCGGCGTAAATTTCAGGCAAGGATTTTTCTATTTTTTCCGTGAATTTAATTCCGCGCGCCGCCGCCCGCGCCTGGGAACCCGGCAAAACTTCTTGCAAAAGAATCTCGGGGTTGAAAGCTTCCCGCTCAATTCTAAATTTTCCGTTCTCAATGGCCGCCCAATCAACCAAATCCGAGGTCAAACGCGTTAATTGGCTAATGCTGGAAGAAATCGCGACCATTCTTTTTCTCTGTTCTTCCGATGGGTTAATCGTTTGAGAGAGAAGCTCAAAACTCGCCTGAAGGGCCATCAAGGCATTCGATAAGTCATGAGAAGCCATGGAAAGAAATTTGGACTTCATCCGGTCCAGGTGCTCCAATTCCTCGTTGGTTTTCTTGAGTTCAAGGGTGATTCTCTCGTTTTCTCGCATCAAGCGCAACTTTTCCAATGAGTTTGAAATCGCGTGTTTGAGGCGGTCTACGTCCACCGGCTTGACCAAGAAATCCGCGACCGCCTCTTGAAGGGCCATGACCGCAGTTTCCTGGGTTCGGTCCGCCGTGAGCATTAAAACCTGGCTTTTCGAATCGATTTTCCTAATTTTCTTAATAATCTGGATTCCGGTTGAGTTCGGCAAATTATAGTCCATCAAGATGACGTCAAATAAACGAGCCTTGACTTCCATCAAAGCCTCTTGTTCCCCGGAAGCCTTAAATACTTCATAACCTGCATCTTCAAGAACGTCGGACAAGGACTCTCGAATATGCGGGTCATCATCCACGATTAAAATGCGCGGTTTTAAATACGTCATGCCTCCACCTTCTGTGAAATGGGAATATGGAGGCGGAAAACCGTGCCCCTCCCGACCACGCTCGCCACCTCGACTTTCCCGCCGTGGCGATCGATGACCTTTTTGACGACCGCAAGCCCCAAGCCCGTCCCACGCGCCTTAGTGGTAAAAAATGGAGCGAATATTTTCTCAAGCGTTTCCGGTGGAATTCCGGGACCTGTGTCTGAGATTTCAATGGCCGCCATACTGGCCTCAGACAAGAATGTTTTGACTCCCAAAATTCCCTTTTCCGGCATGACCTCGATGGCGTTTCCGATGAGATTTCTCACTGCTTGCTGCATCTCGGTCAAATCAATTTCAACCGGCGGGTTCGACGGAACAAAAATTTTTTGAAGCGCAATATGCGGCGGAAAGGGATAAACTGAAAGTAATTCTTCCAGCCAATCATTAAGCCTGACGGTCTCAGGTTGAAGCTCGCGCTGTCTTGAATAAGTCAATATCTCGTTGATAATTCCGTTGGCCTGCTGAATCTCGGATTCAATAATTTTGACGTGTTTGGAAACTTTTGGGTCTTGAGACAGAACAGGAGCCAGCTTGGTTTTGATAAAGTAGATGGAATTATTGATAACCGCCAGAGGATTGCGTATCTCGTGACCGACCACGGAAGCCATTTGCCCTATCGCGGCCAAACGCTCTTTTTTAATGAGTTCTTCTTGCGCCGCTTTCAGTTCCCTAGTTCGCGCTTCAACTCGTTTTTCAAGAGTCCGGTTCAAACGTTCAAGCTCTTGTTTGGTATCCACAAGTTCGCCGGTCTTTTCTTTTAAAGACTCGCTCATGGACAAAAACGCCTGCGCCAAATCTCCTATTTCATCATTGGTCGTCAAAACCTCGGGAAAATCCTCAAACTGCCCCATGCCCACTTTCCGCGCCGCGTCCTTAAGAGCCCTTAATGGTTGCGTGATATGCCGAGAAACGGCCAAGGATAAAACGATGATGGCGATAATCACCCAAACCAAAAGCCGTAAGATTTGAGAGCGCATCCGAGCGGCCGTATGATAAGCGGCTTGAATGGACTCCTGAACGTAAACGATCCAATCCAGGCCGTTGACATCCGCATAGGCGCTTAAAAAACCTTGACCGCTTGAGAGGGAGATTTCTCCGCCGCCGGAATCGGCGACCTGGGTCGTCAAAATTTTTAAGATCTCGCTGTTTAAGCGCGCATCCGGCTTATAGACTTTTTCCGGATCGGAGTGAGCGATTAAAAACCCATCCGGACTGGCGACAGCGGCTGATGTTTCGCTGGAGGGTGGAAATTCCATCGACAACATGGAAGAAAGCCCATTGAGGCTTATTTTCGCCGCCAAAACTCCGGCGGGAGTCTGCCCAGATTTGGGCGTCCCGATGGAAACCGCAATCGTCACCGTCGGATAGATACCTTGGAATCTTTTAAGGGCTCCGATAAATTCTCCTCTAGCCAAAGCCGTATCAAAAAATCCCTCGGACTCCATATCGCGCAGTTGGGGATTGGGGCCTAGAAACCGTCCCTCTCGAATCATTTCATGACCGGAAGCGTCTAAAACAGAAAGTTCAAGAATGGCGACATGAAGGCTCATGAGATGCTTGAGATATTCGTCCTCCATCCCCTTATTTCCAGAAATAAACTGGGGCAACGCCGCGGATTCCTCCAAGATGTCTCGATAGGTCGCGATGTATTTATAAACCGTTTCAGCGAAACTTTGAGCCAAGGATTTTTCCGTTCCCAGAATTTGCTGATGAAGGGACGCCTGAGAAATATTAATAAGGTAAAGCCCCGCCACTCCCATGGGAATCAAGGAAATAATTAAAAACCAGAGGAGAATCTTGTAAGCGAGTCTACCTCTTTGAGTGGTGGATGGCATGCGGCCCGAAACTAGCCCTTGCGGCGAGTGAGCATTTGCCGAATTCGCGCTGAGAGTTCGACAATATCAAAAGGTTTGGTCAGGTAATCGTCCGCCCCCAAGGCAAAACCTTGTTTTTTTTCATCCAATGACAAGAATCGCCCCGTCATCATGATCAAGATCGTCGTTTTAGAGCGTTTGCGGAGCTCCTGACAAATTTGAAATCCCGAGGAATCCGGAAGTTGAATGTCCATAATCACGATATCGGGGTTCACTTTCGCCGCGCAATCAAGCCCGGACTGCGCTGTTCCCGCCAAAGAACACTCAAAACCGTCTAATTCCAAAACCTCGGCCAAACTTTCGCGCAGATGAGCGTCGTCGTCAATGACCAAAAGCTTGGCATGATTTTGTTTCGTCATTTTCATTACCTCCGCATTTCGGAACCCGGGGGAATCAATTTGTATCCCACGCAAGGGATGGTCGTCACGTATTTCGCGGCGGAGCCCAATTTTTCCCGCAAGCGCCTTACATGAACATCTACGGTCCGCGGGGAACCGAAATAATTATAGCCCCAGACCCGCTCAATGAGGTAGGGACGGCTCAGGACGCGGTTGGATGAGCTTAAAAACACATAAAGCAAGTCGAGCTCCTTGGAAGTCAGATTGACTTTTTTGCCGCCGATGTGAAGGGTATAGCTCGTTAAATTAAGTTCAATCAGCCCCATCTTGATGATTTCTTCGGAAGGCGCCGTCTGAGTGCGACGAAGGAGCGCCTTAATGCGCGCCACGCATTCCGCCGCGTCCCAATTCAAGGACAAACACTCATCCGCCCCCGCGTTAAAAAAGGCAAGGCGAATAGAAGCCTGTGAGGAGCCGGAAACAGCCGCGCCGTTGCCCCCCGCCTCACCGGAAAATTTAACGCGAATAGCGTCCACGGGTTTTTTCCCAAAGGCGGCATAAGCGCTTCGCTGCGGCGCCGCGGTTTGCGTTTCTCCATGTTCGACCACGGCGACGATCGGCATCTGTTTATACGGCCCCTTCGCCCTTAAATTTTTGACAATCGCAACCCCGTCTAAATCGGCTAATTTTTCTCCCACAATGAGAAGACCGGCATTTTGTTTGGGAAGCTGAGCCAAAACCTCTTTTGATTTTTGAGCGATGGAAACCGCGAATTGATTGGCCGAAAGCGCTTCGATTAAAACGGCCGCGCGATTAGGCTCGCGAGAGGCGTAAATAGCGCTGATTTTCATCCCTCGGTCTCTTCCTCAGCCTCCGCCTCGGATAATTCAAGGTGCAACCCCGAAAGCCCGCCGGGCCCCACCAGAAAATTATAAATCACAGCCACCAGTAACAACATCGCGTCCATCAGCGCCGCATAAAAAGCGGTGAAGAGAAGAATGGAGATAAACTTAAGAAGAGGCGTCAAGCTATCGGCGTTGAGACCGGGAGCGATTAAAAACGTACTGATTCCTCCAAAGAGCCCGACCAGCGAAAACAGCAGCGAAAAAACGGGTTTCACCGCCACAAAGAGAGACAAGCCCGCTATGCCGACCCCAATGATTTCAATGGCCGCTCGTTGCGCGACAAAACCCATAGCCGCGCAAATGACTCCCACCATGACTCCCGTGGGAATCATGGGGTGATTATGCCAGTACGGATTAATTCGTTTCAAATGATAGTTCATGATCGTTCTCCAATTTCTCTTGAAACCATTGGCCAAACAGCGCCTCCAACAGATTAACAGAACTAGAACAAAGATTCAAGAGGCTACGGCCCTAAAACTTAAAAAGACCGCTTTTACTCGACGACAGAAAGAACCGACCCTGGAAAATAAAATTTAAGTATCTTTTCATAGTTTCGGCCAAGCATGGCCTGCCCGCGCGCCCCCCACTGGCACAAGCCCACCCCGTGCCCGGAACCGCCTCCCTCAAATTCCATACCATTGTCTTCTTTTCTCATCCTAAAAATCCGCACGCTTTTCAGGCTGGAAGCCCCCAAAGCTAAACGAAAACGATTCGCGTCAACAACCAGCGCGGTGTTTCCAATTTGCGCCTTAAAACTTTTTATATAGTCATATTTTTCAGAGCCGAGCCGGAAAAACTTAAGCGCTCCGCCTATCAGATGGCGATTCTCAAGAGCCGCCTTGATTTCATCAGTTCTAAAAAATGCCTTCCAACGGTAATAAGGAGAAATTTTACAGTAAGGATCCGAAACGCCTCTTAAGGGTTTGGGCGTGCGTTTAAAACCCCACACCCATCCCGCATCCGCAGTGTGCCCGCCGCAACAAGAATGATAATAAACGCTTAATAGCTTCCCTTTATACCCTAAAACCTCTCCCTTGGTTTCACGAACCGCCAGAATAATATTTTTCGGAGTATGGTTGACGCCTCCGTACATTTGAGATCCCGCATCATCGCCGAGATCGTAGCCATGAGCGTGATATTTTTCAAGCTGAAAATAAGCGAAGGTCCGGGCCATCACCGCTTGAGCCTTTAATGCCTCAAGCGGCCAAGAGGCGTCCATTTCGTGTCCGACCACGCCCAACAAATAAGTTTCCATTCCTAGAATTTCAACTCCAGTGACCGTCTTATTGGAATTTAAAAGGACAAGGAAGCTCCCCGGATAACGCCTACCCCCAATCCATAAAGCGGCGTCGGGGTCGCGACTCCGGATCCACGCCCTGGCCGGCAAGGTCCAAGAGCCCAACGACAAAAGTTTCGCCGAGGGTTTAACCATATAAACCTTCCCATCAATGAGGTCTTTTTGACGCCCCAAAAAATCCACTGTTTGGAAATGGCCACGCGGGACAAAAACGAAGGAATCCGCTTGAGGAACGATGCCCACGCGAATATCTCGTTCATGAGCCCAAACGTTTAAATGGACAAGCAAAACCGGAATTAAAACCAAGGAGCTAATTTTGAAAAATTTTTTAGAAAAGTCCGCCATCTGGCTGCGTTGAGGGAACGGGAAAATTTAAATGCCGATACGCTTTTTGAGAGGCGACTCTTCCTCTAGGCGTGCGGGACATAAAACCAGATTGAATCAGAAAAGGCTCAATGACATCGGTTAATGTATCCAACTCTTCCCCAATGGCAATGGCCAAGTTTTCAAGTCCGACCGGGCCACCGGAAAATTTTTCAATGAGGGCAAAAAGAAGCCGTCTGTCAATCGCGTCTAAACCGGCAACATCTACTTCAAGGGCATCCAAGGCATAACGAGCGATGGGGCCGTCAATGAAGCCGCGGCCTTTGATATCGGCAAAATCTCGAATGCGGCGCAAGAGGCGGTTGGCGATTCTTGGCGTTTGACGGCAACGACTGGCAATCTCAGAAGCTCCGTCATCAGACATGCGAACCTTTAAAATGCCCGCGCTTCTAAGAACTATTTTTTCGAGTTCTCCGTTATCGTAAAAACCGAGATTTCCGACGATACCGAAGCGATCTCTCAAAGGCCCGGTCAAAAGCCCCGCCCGCGTCGTCGCCCCCACCAAGGTAAAACGCGGAACCGCCAATTTCAAAGTTGAAGCGGAAGGGCCTTTGCCGGTCGAGACAAAAAAGGTGAAGTCCTCCATCACCGGATACAAAGCCTCTTCCACAATCGCGTTTAAGCGGTGAATTTCATCGATAAAAAAGATGTCTCCTTCGCTTAAGTCGGTCAAAAGAGCGGCCAAGTCCCCGGCGCGCTCCAGGATAGGCCCGGAAGAAGTCCTCAAATTAACGCCCATCTCCCGCGCCAAAATATAGGATAAAGTCGTCTTTCCCAACCCCGGCGGAGAATAAAACAAACAATGGTCCAAGGGCTCTTTTCTCTTGCGCGCGGCCTCGATAAAAACGCGCAAGTTTGCCTTCAGCTTTTCTTGGCCGATAAACTCATCCAGGGTTTTGGGGCGAAGGGCCTTATCAAAAACTTCTTCCCCCGCAGAAGTTTCAGGAGTCAAAATCGAGTCGGCTAAATCATCCATTAGAGTTTCTTAAGCGCTAGGCGAACAATTTCTTCCGCGGCGAGATTGGCCGCCCCGTTTTCGTCCATAACGGCTTGCAAAGCCGTTCGCGCCTCCATATTTTTATAGCCCAAAGCGGATAAAGCGCTTAAGGCCCGCGATAAAGAGGCGTCCGCCGGTATTTGAAAATGCTTCATTTTTTCAGGACCGGACCAAGACGCCTGCCCCATTTTATCCTTAAGCCCAGCAATTAATTTGTCCGCGGTTTTGGACGTAAAGCCAAAAATTCCGGCCAAGACCTTGGCGTCTTTTTCAATAATCGCGCGCCGAAAGTCAGGGAAAGATTTTGCCGCCTTTTCCATGTATTCCAAAGCCTTCTTGGCTCCGGTTCCTGGAATATTATCCTTAAAAAGAAGAAACGCCTCTTTTTCTTCCTTGGTTAAAAATCCGTAAAGGGTTTCTCCGCCGCCATACATTCCGGAAACTGAAACGATTTGAAACACAGTCTCCTGGTTTTGCATTGAAGACGCCCGCTCTAAAACGCTCCGAGAAACGAAAACCTCATAGCCCACTCCCGAAACCTCGACGACCAAGCGCTCGTTTTCGGAGTCAATCACTCGCCCGCGCAAACTCGCAATCGCCATGACGCCCTATCCTACCAATTTCCCGCGGAAGATTTACGGCCTTTCAGCGAAAGCAAATAATCGGCAACCGCAGAAATTTCGCCGTCGCTTAAGACCTCTCCCCAGGCGGGCATTTGAAGAAGCGGCTCGGGCCCATTGGGATCGGCTTTTTGTGGAATTGCTCCAAACTTTATTTTTTGAACCAGTTCCTTTTTAGTGAATGATTGCGACACTTGGTTAAGCGGCGGGATGAGCCCTCCAACCACGTTATTATCCGGATATCCGCCCATGCCTTTAATCCCATGACAAGTCACGCATCCGGCCCCAATATAAATCATGTGCCCGCGCAAAATGGGATCGCGGCGAATTTCCGGGGTATTCCACGGACGATGTCCGCCCCAAACCTGACCTTTAAGGCTTGATAAGTATTCGACCAAAGATTTTCGAGCGGAAGAAGAGAGATGAAAATTCGGCATCGGCGTTTTTGGATTCCAAGCCTGGGGATTTTTAAGCCAAAGATTCAGCCACTGGGCGCTTTTGCGAAAACCAACAAAAGAAAGGTCCGGGCCTTTCTGAGCTCCACCCTCCGTCCCAATTCGATGGCAAACCTGGCAATTTAAAGCTTGGTAATAGGCGCGCCCGTTTCCGCCCGCTATTTTTTTATTCGAGCAAGCGCACAAGAAAAACGCCGCTACGGCTCCGGACCAAAAATATAGGCTCAAACGCTTCATTTCGTGATATGATATTATAAAAGAGATAGGGACAGTCCCTATCTCTTGGAGGAAAACCATGGATCTTTCTTTTGGAGAAATTCTAGTCGTTTTAATCGTAGCGCTCATTTTGTTTGGCCCCAACAAAATCCCGGAATTCGCCAAACAATGCGGACGCGCCGTCAATATGTTCAAGCAAGGCCTTAAGGAAGGCTTGGAAGAAGATCAAAAATCAGAAACGACCAAGACCCCGGACGCTCTTCCTAAACTTTAAGCCTTGAACTCCAAACGGAAAGTCTTCACCGCCGGTTGCTTTAACCGCATCCACAAAGCCCATCTCAAAATGCTCATGGAAGCGAAAAACCTGGGCGATGAGCTGGTCGTGATTTTATCCAGCGACAGCCACAATAAAAAACCCTATGCGGTCCCGGCTCAAATGAGGCTCAAGTGGCTCAAAGACCTCAAAATCGCCAATTCCGTGCGAGTGGGCGAAGAAAATAGCTTTGCCGAATCTCTCCGCAAAGAAAAACCGGATATTCTCGCGTTAGGATACGATCAGAAACTGCCGGATGAAGAAACAGAACGCCTGGTGCAAAGCCTGGGAATTGAGATCGTGCGCCTACCTTGGTTTGAAGGCAAGGAAGAAGTGGTCTTTTCGGTCAAATGAGCGCAGAAATCCTTGAAGCCCCCCTTCAGAAAGACGCGCCGATGCCGTTTCTGTCTCACCTAGACGAACTCAGAAAACGGGTCACTGTTTCCGTCGCCATTCTTTCCATCGGCATCGCGATTGGATTTTATTTTTCCGGCCCCATTCTCTCTTTTTTGGCAAGACCCGTGGGGTATCTCGTATTTATGGGCCCAACGGAGGCTTTTTTTACCCGGCTCGAAGTCGCTACTTTTGCGGGACTCATTCTCACCCTGCCTCTAATTTTAGGACAGGCTTATCTTTTCGCGGCTCCGGCTCTTTCGGAGGCTTGGAAAAAACGAATTTGGACCATGCTTCCTATTTCCTATATCCTTTTTCTCATCGGCTCAGCCTTGGCCTTCTTTGTCGCCGTTCCCGCCGCGCTTAAATTTTTATTGTCTTATCGCACAGCCCGAATCAAGCCCTTAATCGGCCTTGCGCACTATTTGAGTTTTGTCGTTCACCTGATGCTCGGTTGCGGTCTTCTATTTCAATTTCCGCTTATTCTCTACGCCCTCAACCACGCCGGAGTTCTTAAAAAGTCAGTTCTGAGAGGATACTGGCGGCAAATTTACCTGGCTTGCTTTATCTTTCCCATTCTCGTCACCCCTGATCCGGTGTCTCAAATCGCGCTGGCCGCATTTTCCATTCTTTTATTTGAGGGAAGCTTCCTTCTAATGAGAAGTTAATTAATTTGGTATAATAAACAGTATGAACCACAAGAAAACAATCTCTGTTACTCTCAGCGTTATTTTATTAGGAGCCGTCGCGCGTCTTTTACCGCACCCCGCCAACATCACGCCGATAACAGCCATCGCTCTTTTAGGCGGAGCTTATTTGACTCCGGCTTTGGCTTTGACCGTCCCATTGGGCGCGCTTTTTCTCAGCGATTTATTTTTGGGCTTTCACGCCACAATGCCTTTTGTCTACGTCTCTTTTATCTTGGTCTCAGCCCTAGGGCTACTGCTTAAGAATCGCCGCAATGCGAGGACGGTTGTCGCCGCTTGTTTGGGAAGTTCCCTCCTCTTTTTTGTTCTGACTAATTTTGGGGTCTGGATAAGCTCCGGTCTTTATGCCCATAACGCCTCCGGCCTCATTATGTGTTATACGGCCGCTCTTCCCTTTTTAAGAAATTCAGCTCTCGGCGATTTATTCTTTACCGCCCTTCTTTTCTCACTTGAAACGGCGGCTCTCAAACTAATTCCGGCCGTCGCCTAAAACAAGAGGTATATTCCAATGGATACAATGAGAACGCTCTTTTTAAACCCTCCTTCTTTTGAAGGTTTTGACGGGGGAGCGGGATCCCGCTACCAAACCACCCGGGAAGTAAAGTCGTTTTGGTATCCGACTTGGCTGGCCCAACCGGCGGCGATGATTCCGAACTCGAAACTCATCGACGCTCCGGCCGATGATTTGAGCTTGGCTGAAGTTACTCAAAGGGCGAAGGGCTTTGAACTCTGCGTTATCCACACCTCGACCCCTTCTTTTGACAGCGACGTCAAGGTCGCCAAAGTTCTTAAAGACGCTTATCCTCAAATGCTGATTGGTTTTGTCGGCGCCCATGTCGCGGTTTTGCCGCAAGAATCCTTGGAAGCCGCTCCGCATCTCGATTTTGTCGCTCGCGAGGAATTCGATTACACCATTCTCGAAATCGCCCAAGGAAAACCCTGGGAAAGCGTTTTGGGAATGAGCTATCGAAAAAATGGGGCCATCGCGCATAATAACGACCGGCCGCTCATCGAAAACATGGATGAACTTCCCTCGGTCATTGACGTCTATAAAAGAGATTTGACGATCGAAAATTATTTCAACGGATACCTCCGCCATCCTTATTTGTCTCTTTATACCGGACGCGGTTGCCCGGCGCGTTGCAGTTTTTGTCTTTGGCCGCAAACCGTCAGCGGACATCTTTACCGCGTGCGTTCCGCCCGCAGCGTTCTCGCGGAGATGGCGCGCGCCAAAGAAATGTTTCCTCAAGTCAAGGATTTCTTTTTTGACGATGACACCTTTACCGCCAACTTATCTCGCGCCGTTGAAATCGCCAAGGGGCTTAAAAAACTCGGAATAACCTGGGCCTGTAATTCAAGAGCCAACATCCCTTATGAATATTTGAAGATATTCCGCGAAAATGGGTTAAGACTTCTTTTGGTCGGCTATGAATCGGGGAACCAGCAAATTCTTAACAATATCAAAAAAGGCGTCCGGACCGATATCGCGAAAGAGTTCACGAAAAATTGCCGCAAATTGGGAATTGATATCCATGGTTGCTTTATTCTCGGCCTTCCGGGAGAGACCAAGGAAACTATCGAGGAAACGATGAAATACGCCTGCGAACTCGATGTTAAGACGATTCAAGTTTCCCTCTCGGCTCCATACCCAGGGACCGAACTCTATCGCCAAGCCATGGCCAACAAATGGTATGACGAAAGCGCCCTGTCCCGCTCCGACGGCACTCAAGCCTGCACCCTTCACTACCCGCATCTTTCAAGCGCTGAAATCGAGCAAGCGGTACTTCGTTTCTATTCCCGCTTTTACGCGCGCCCCAAGCCCATTTTGAGGATACTCGCCGGAATGCTTAAAGACCCCAATGAGCGCCGCCGCCGCCTGCGGGAAGGGAAAGAGTTTTTCCAATACCTGCGCAATCGAAAAACCGCTCAAACGGCGTCTCCCGCCAAAGACATGGCGTCCGTCTAATCCGCCATGATTTTCGGACCGGGCGCCGTTCATGGGGTTTTAGCCTTTACCATTGACGGCATCGCCCTTTTTTCAATAGCCTTTTCCCTCTTGACCGCTCTTCGAGCGCCGGGGGTTATCAAGAAACGCAAATTCGAAAGCAAAGTTTACCCCCCGGTCACTATTCTCAAACCGCTCAAAGACGCGGAAACAGGGCTTTTTGAAAACCTGAACAGTTTCTGCACCATGGACTATCCCGAGTTCCAGATTATCTTGACAGTCGCCTCTCCCGATGATTCCGCGACTCCCATCGCCGAGAAAATAAAAACCAAATTTCCGGATTTAGACATTCAGATCGTATTTTCCGGAGACAATCCCCCTCTGGGGCTCAACCCCAAAATCAACAACGTCTCCGCCGCTCAACCTTTCATCAAACACGAATTTCTGATGATCACCGATTCCGACGTAAGAGTCCGAAAGGATTTCTTAAAGCAAATGGTGGAACCACTCTTAAACCCCCAAATTGGCCTCGTCACCTCCTTTTACCAAGGGGCTCAAAGCCAAAAGTTTTGGCCCGCCATGGAGGCTTTGTCCATCAACGCCTATTTTCTCCCCCAGGCCATGACGGCCTACGCTTACGGAATGCGCTTTGCCATGGGAGCGGCGATGCTGATTCGCCGGGATGTTTTTGAGAATATCGG
>DAHXMM010000001.1:0-6362 GCA_027371715.1 Elusimicrobiota bacterium
CATAAAGCTCAACAAATCTCGCTTAGTTTCTCCAAACATTCGTTTTTTAAACACAAACGGAACTTCTACAATTCTTAAACTTGGGGTTTTTTTATACAGCTTAAACAAAATTTCCTCAACAACATCAAAGTTACTACAACGCAGAGTCAGTTCTCTCAACATATCTCCACGGTAAAGCTTAAAGCTGTTGGAAATATCTTGACAGGAAAGGCCTAAAATAACCGCGTATGAAAGATTAAGAATATAACTCATAGAACGCAAAAGCCAAGAGTTTTCGGAAAGACCTCCCGCCATATAACGAGAGGCGATAATCACATCGGCATGAGGCCTTTCCTTAAGCAAGTTCGGAATAAACTCGGGAGCGTGAGAACCATCAGCATCCATCACCAAAATCCAGTATCCACGCGCCTCACGCAATGCCGTTCGAATCGCGTCCCCATAAGAGTTGCCACCCATTCGATTGACATAACGCGCCCCTTGTTCGGCACATACAGAAGCGGTTTGGTCCATGGGCTTTTGCGTGTCAATGATAATAATCTCAGCCGCCTCATTTTCCGCCTTCAAAACTTTTTTAAGGCGCGGCAAAAGAATTCTAAGATTTTCCTCTTCTAAGTAGGATGGCAAAACAACGCTAAGACTGAGCATTAGAATCCACTATCCTCATCCACTCAATCATTTTACTGACGCCTTCTTTTGCCGTTATTTGAGGTTTCCATCCGAAAAGGCGCCCAGCTTTTGAGTTATCTGCAACGAATACTTTTTGATCGCTTAAGCGCCAAGGACTGGTTTGAACGCTCAATTGAACGTTCAAAGCGTTCTCGAGTATCTTAAATAACTCTAGGATTGAAAGGCTGTTTTCCATTCCACCGCCGATGTTAAAAGCCTGCCCTACGGCTCTTGTGCTATTTTTGAGCGCTTGAAAATAGCAGTTGACGATATCGGAAGCAAAAAGAACGTCCCGCACCTGTTTCCCAGTCCCTGCGATCGAAATTGGAAAAGGCACCTCGTTTTTTTTAGCGACAAGAAGAGCTTGGGAAACAAACCAACCAATCCATCCTTGATCAAAGGTGCTAAACTGCCGTCCCCCATAAATTGAGGAATGGCGAAAAACAATGGTGTTGACTCCGAACATACGGTGAAAATCAAGCATGTATTGGTCCATCGCACCCTTGGAACAGCCATAGGGAGACTGAAAATTCAAGGGCAGGCTCTCATCAAAACCCCGTTCATATCCTCGGGCGATATAGCGGGTGTCTTCTTCATAAAAATCAATGTGCCCCAAATCGCCATAAACCTTATTGGTCGAAGAATAAATCACCACCGCATTTGGGGCCTTGCGTCTAACCGCGTCCAAAATATTCATTCCTCCAACTACATTGGTATCAAAATCAGAACGCGGATCGGCCAGCGAAGTTGTCATCGCCACCTGCCCGGCCAAATGAAAAACAGCTTCCGGACGAAATTCCGAAACGAGCGCTTCTACCATACTTTGAGAGCGCGTATCGCCCTCAACAAATTTAAAAGAACCGCAAGTTTTAAGCCATTCAAGGTTTTGCCGGCTACCCACGCGGCTCAAGTTGTCAAGCACCGCCAACTCATATCCCTTATCCAAAGCCGTCTTTGCCAAGTTCGATCCCAGAAAACCGCATCCACCCGTAATCAAGAGTTTCATGAACTTGCCTTTTCCGTACGAACGGAATGAATCATTCGCATAAGTCCTTCCTCCAAGGTTATCTTCGGTTCCCATCCGAGCGCTGAAATCGCGCGAATATCCGCCACCGATCTCATGGCTTCATGATCTCGGTATGGAAGAGCTCCAAAATCAAGCCGCGTCCTGTCGTTTCCAGTCAAACGCTTGATTAGTTCTACAAACTCACGCACTGACACCTCTTTCCCGCTTCCTACTTCATATTTTAGGTATTCCCGGTAACAAGAGCGAGTGAACTTAATTACAAAGTCCATGGCTTTCACCACATCATCAATGTAAATAAAATCCCGTTTCTGATCGCCCTTTGTTAATTTAATAAAATCCGCGCCGCGGATAATTTCGCGAGTCACATGGGAAATAAATTTGGAAGGGTCGTCATCCGTGCCAAAAAAGTGCTGTAAAACGACATCCACACAGGTCAACTTTGAAGAAAAATTTTGCAACCATTCCGAAAATTGTTTCTTGGCAAGAGCATAAGGACTTACGTTTCTCTCTAAGATCGTGTCACAGTTAATAAACGTCTTCGTGCCATTCTGAGATACCAATTCCAAAATCCTAAGTGGAAAAATAGTATTTGCCTCGGCTATTTCAGATGGAAGTTCGGATTTCCGCCCATAATTGGTGGCACAATGAATCACTAGGTCTATGTCATATTCCTCAAACATCGAGCCCAGGTTTTCTTTATCAGCATCAAAAAAGCGTAATTTAGAGCGAATTGATTCAAGGCGGACTGTAGATGAGAAAGACCTCTTGACGACCAAAACGCGGTCGTTTGTTTTAGTTACAAGATGGCGAACAAGATGGCTTCCTAAAAAGCCTGTCCCTCCAGTCACAAGAATGGCTTTTTCTTTCAAAGTTCCTTAAAGAACGTCTCAAATTGCGCGATTATATAAGAGGTCATGGCCTTGTTAATCCCCGGATAAACCCCAATCCAGAAAGCGTCATTCATTGTTTTAGCGAGACGCCACTTTAACGGCTTTTTTATCGGCCACGATGAGCGGAAGTCCCAAGCGGCGATGCTCTTTGGCTACTCTGGCCGCCGCATTTTGGAGAGCCTTCAATGCTTTTAAAGTCATGGTCGTCGGTTTATGATTCTTCTTCTTTTTCACGATGACGCCTCCGCGTTTCTTCTGATTTCTTGGAATAAAACCTCATCAACAATTTCAAAATCTCCTTCTTTGTAATTGGCGATAAGAGCGGGCTTTTCCTTGGAATTATCAAACACGCTCACGACATCCAGCAAATGGAGATAATCGAAAAACAGGTTCCTAAGCCCCCGGTTAAACCTCCGGCGCACATCCGCCTCTGGAACGGAATGGCCGCCCTGTTTGACCCTATCTTTCACTCTTCGCACCGCGAAATCGGCATTCGGAATCCATAAATAGAAAAGTTCGATTCTATATCCCGTCTTTTTTAAGCGCTGAAAAAAAGAGAGATAACTCCTGCCGGAGAGAGTCGTCTCAAGGGCGAAAGTATGGCGATAGCGAGAAAGCTCATTCATTCTATGAAGCAATATTCGTCCAGCCGCTACGACCACGGAGGACGGTGAAAAAGGCGAAAGTCCGGCGGCAATAAGATCCGCGTTGATAAATTCTCGACAATCAGCGAATTTGGGCAAGAATTCCCCGGCGAACGTGGTTTTCCCGGCTCCATTGGGCCCCGCAATCACATAAAGAATAGGGTTAGACACTTTGAAAGAACTCCTCAAATCTTTCGGCCATGTAGGTCGTCATCTCTTCATTAATCCCCGGATAAACCCCGATCCAGAAAGTTCCGTTCATGATGCGGTCGGTATTCGTCAAATCTCCCACCACACGGTGTTCGACATTTTTAAAATAAGGCTGCCGCAAAAGATTGCCCGCGAACAAAAGCCTTGTCGCGATTTTATGGTCTTCTAAAAAGCGCGTGAGCTTCTCGCGCTTAAAGGGGGCGTTTTCACGCACGGTGATTGGGAAACCAAACCAAGCCGGGTCGGAATTTGGGGTCGCTTCCGGAAGAATCAAGAACTCTTGCCACCGAGACAGACCCTCTTTCAGAAGCTTGAAATTGCGTTTTCGGGCTTGGATGAAGCTGTCCAATTTATCCAGTTGAGACAAACCCACCGCCGCCTGCATATCGGTGGCCTTGAGGTTGTATCCGATATTGGAATAGGTGTATTTGTGATCGTAACCGCAAGGCAAATCCCCTAATTGCCAGTCAAAACGCTTGCCGCAGGTGTTGTCTTTTCCCGGCGCGCACCAACAATCCCGCCCCCAATCGCGAAAAGATTCAAGCTGCGTAATAAGGCGCGGGTTGTGGGTTGCCACCGCACCGCCTTCTCCCATGGTAATATGGTGGGCGGGGTAAAATGAATACGTCGCCAAATCGCCGAAACCGCCGACCATTTTTCCCTTATAAGTTGAACCGAGAGCGTCGCAGGAATCTTCAATTAGCCACAGATTGTGTTTATCCGCGAACGATTTAACAACGTCTAAATTAAAGGGATTCCCCAAGGTATGAGCGAACATAACGGCTTTCGTTTTGGAAGACAAGGCTTTTTCCAGCAAATCAGTTTTAACATCATAAGTTCCCAGTTCGACGTCCAAGAAAACCGGAACGAGCAGGTTTTGAATCATCGGGTTGACCGTCGTGGGAAAAGACGCGGCGACCGTAATCACCTCATCTCCAGGTTTTAAACGCTTTTCGCCCAAGGCGGGGGCGGTCAAGGCTGAAACAGCCAAAAGATTAGCGGAAGAGCCGGAATTAACCAAGGTCGCGCTTCTGACCCCGATCTTCTTAGCCAGTTTTTTTTCAAAACCCTCGGCGAAACGCCCCGTGGTCAGCCAAAAATCAAGACAGGAATCGGCCAAAGAGGTCATATCTCTTTCGTCAAAAATTTTTCCAGACACGGGAATCGAACTGACTCCGGGCTCAAAGGGCTTCGGCGCATGTTTAAACTCATAAAACCGCCGAACGGCCTTAAACACTTCTTCCCGTAATTCCTCTTCCTGCAAGGTAGCCTGAGATTTCAAGGTAGAATTTTCTGTTTTCATGAAACGCTTTTAACGGATTTAAGATTTTCCGACTCGACGGCCCAGGAAAGACCCGCTTTGCACGCTAAAGAAACATAATCCTTAATTTGCCCGCGCGTAAAATCAATAAAATTAAAACCTGGATCGCGAGACGCAAGATACCAAATGATGGTTTTCTCAACCGCCTCTTGCGTTTGATAGACCGGCCGCCAACCCAAGCGTTTTTTGGCTTTCCCGTTGTCTAACTGCAAAAGCCGAGCTTCATGAGGAGCCGCGGAGTCGGCTTTTAAAGCGGTCCATGCGCCGCCAGGCCAAAGGCGCGCCGCTATTTCAACGACATCCCGAACAGATTTCACCTCCCCTGCCTCCGGGCCAAAATTCCAGGCCTCGCTAAATGAGCCGGGATTTCTCCACTGCATTTCAGCCAAACGCAAGTATCCCGACAGCGGTTCTAAAACATGTTGCCAGGGCCTAACCGAGCGCGGATTCCTAATTTCAGCCGCGCGCCCTTCGGTCAAGGCCCGGATGCAATCGGGAATCAAACGGTCCTTCGCCCAATCGCCCCCGCCGATTACGTTTCCAGCGCGCGCCGAACTGAGGGAAATCTCGGAAGTCTCAGCGGAGAAAAATGAATCGCGGTAGGACGCAACCACCATTTCCGCGCAGGCTTTAGAGGCGCTGTAGGGATCTCTGCCGCCCAAGCGGTCCTCTTCCCGATAGGCATAATCGGTTTCGCGGTTTTCATAACATTTATCGGTGGTAATGACTTGGCAAACGCGCACGGAATCGCTTTCGCGCGTGGCCTCCAAAAGATTCGCGGTCCCAAGAACGTTCACTGAAAAAGTCTCAATCGGCTCTTCATACGAATATCGCACCAAGGGCTGGGCCGCCAAGTGAAAAACGATTTCCGGCCTTGCCTCTCGCACCACTTTCTTTAAATTCTCTAAATCGCGAATATCCCCGATTCTTGAATCCATCAACCGGGATAATCCCAATTGAGTAAATAAATTGGGGGTTGTCGCGGACGTCAAAGCATAGCCCGTCACTTTCGCGCCTAATTCCGTGAGCCAGAAGGAAAGCCAAGACCCCTTAAAGCCCGTATGCCCCGTGACTAAAACCTTGCGTCCTGAAAATACGCCTCCGAAAAGATGGTCCATTAATGAGGCCATGCCGCCAAGACAGAGCGCAACAAAGTATTGACTGATTTCGAGGTGTGAAAGACAGAGGCCACATCCGGATCCAAAATCACGGCCACGGTTTTGCCGTGGCCCTGCCGCACGAAGCGGTTATCGCGGGCTTTTCGATAGTTGAAATGATACTCGCTTCGCATCTCTTGACGCTCAGATTTCTTTCTTTCAGGCAACATTTTCTTCATAATCTTCTCTCTCCTGGCGGGTCGCTTTTCTTGCGCTGATAATACGAACAGAATTTTCCTTATCCATAAAACTAACCAACAACAACCGCCGTTGTTCCGAATGTCCAATAATAATTTCGCGCCGTTCAACGGCGGAGTGTTCTTCATCACCGAAAATTTTTGCCAAAGGATCCGCAAATACAGAAAGGGCTTCTTCAAAAGAAACGCCATGTTTCAGCTTATTTTTTCTGGCTTTCTTAGAATCCCACACGAAATTGAAATTCACTTC
>DAHXMM010000020.1:0-48537 GCA_027371715.1 Elusimicrobiota bacterium
TTGGAGATCATCCGACATCTATTGGATCTATCTATGAAAGCCCAGATGGAGTCAATTGGAATTTAGTTTATGCGACTTCAACAGATGCCAATTTCGGGGCTCTATCCGACTTTAACGGGCAACTCTATGCCGGCAGTGTCAATGGTTCAATCTATCAAATCACCCCCGTCGCCGCGACCTTGGCCGGCTCCGATGGGACCAACGCCGCAGAGAAACTCTCGGCTACCGGCCTCAATCTCGTTCAATCCACAAGTACCGTGACCTGCGGCGGGGTTTCTCCTTGCGGGGCGACTGATCAAATCATATTCACCGCCTCAGATTTGGCGGGAAATGTTTTGGAAAGCGGCCCCTACGCAATTTTAGTCGATACCACCGTCGCTCCGGCAATCTCAACGCCTTCCTATCCCTCAAACGGCGCCTATCTCAACTATCAGACGAATTTCAGCTGGATAGGGCCAAGCACGACCGTCGTCTCGGGGCTCTTGCCTCCTTCCTTTTACCAACTTGAAGTCTCAAACAACGATCCCACTTTCGCGACGACTTTCGTCAATATCTCAACACCCATTCCGCCGGTCAATACCGGGCTCGCCACCGACAACGGCGCTTATATCTCGACTTACACGTTCGCGAATTTGACGACCTATTATTGGCGCGTGAGAACCGTGGACGGCTTTGGGGGGACCAGCCCCTGGTCCGAGACCTTCAATTTTACCACCGATTTTTCAAGTCCGACAGCTGTCAACGGAAGTTTCGCGACGCTCAACAGTCTTGGTGGACTCGTTCCAGAAACTCAGGTCACCGTTCTCCAAAACGGGGTGACGGCTCAGCTCAACATCACCGACATCGGGAGCGGGTTTTCCGCATTCAACTCCACGGATTATTCCGTCAGATATTCCACCAACGCCGGCGCTGTCTGGATTTCAGATCCCTTTTCCGCCCTCGCTTTCACGGGCTTAATCGGCCAAACCTCGACCCAAACTTTCACGGCCTACGGGCTCAATCTCGCCGCCTCAACCAACAGCATCGTCTGCGCCGGAATTTCTCCCTGCGGCGCCAGCAATCAAATTGAATTTACGTTTTCGGATCAGGCCGGTAATTTCACTACAGCCGGGCCTTATGCCATCATCGTCGACACTCATTCAACCGACGTCTTGGTCTCAACCGCCGATGTCGCGCCCTTGGGAATTCCGCAAAACACCTCCGTCGCTTTTATCCGATTGACTTTAAACAGTCTCGCCGGAACGGCGCCCTGGACCGGTCTGACGGTTGAACGCCTGGGAAGCGGAACGGACTCGGATGTTCAAAACGTCGCCATCTACCGCGATTCCCTAGGGACCGGAATTTTCTCGCCCTCGGATACCCAAATCACTCAAAACGCGGTTTTTTCCGGAGGCGTAGTTAATTTGACGATGACTAATCCCGAGAGCATCACGACCTCGACCAAGACCTATTTCGTGGTCTATACCGCGGCCGCCGGGGCCTTGGTTGGAGACGGTCTCCAAGCGGAAATTACCTCGACCGCCTCATTTACCTTCAACGGCGGATACGCGATGAGCGCGGCCCAGACGACGATTTATCCCTTGATTTCCAGCACCGCGACCGTCGTCGACGGCCCTAATTATCTCTACATCACACCCACAAGCAAGGCGCCCTCGGATGACCCGCCGGGAACCGCCAATATCGAGATGCTCGCCTTAAAAGCTTATACCAATACCGGAACAAGCACTCTTTCCAAAATCGTCTTTAATCTTTTGGGCACGGGCGCCTCTAATGACATCAGCGCCATCTCCATTTACCGCGACTCAAACGGCACCGGAGTCTATGCTAATAACGACGAACTCGTCACCAGCGGTTCGGACGCCTTTTTAAACGGAGTTTCGACCGTCGCCTTCACGACCACCATCGCCTCCGAAACCGTGACGACTTCTCCCATTTATTATTTTGTCCTCATCAGCTTGTCTCCGAACGCGCCTTTGGGAGACACGCTGGGAGTTTCCATTTCCACCCCGTCCAATGTCGAGCTCATCGACGTCTTGGATACGACCACCTTTACAAGCAACCCCGCCGCGTCTTCCCTACTAACTATCGAATACGTCAACACCTTGAACGTCCAGGGCGCAAGCCAGATTCCGCCGTCTCTTTTGCAGGGGCAGGAATACGCGGTGTTAAAGGCGAGTTTCACTGTCTCAACAGGGGAAACTGCCTTTGATGGAATGGATATCACGCGCCTGGGGCTCGGGCACGATTCGGATATTTCAGCCGTAAGGATTTGGCAGGACCCCAATCCGCCCGAGGCTTTTAACCCAGCCACTTTCCTTCAGTTGAGTTCCGGAAGCTTCGTCAACGGAAACGCGCAGCTAAACTTTCCGCTTCAAACCTTGTCGGCCGGAACGACCTACGTCTATTACGTCACCTATGATATCAGCCCCACGGCCACGCAGGGAGACACGTTGGGCGGACGCATTACCAGTAATCTGGATATCTCAGACACCAATCCCGGAACGACGATTGTCGGCAATTTCTCGATTAATTCGGCCACTTCCCCCGTGGTTCCAACGACCGCGGGGCTTTTTGTCGGCGCTCAAAACGTCGCCCCCAGCGATCTCTTGCAAGGCGCGACCAATCAACAAATGCTCAATTTGACGATGGATACCACTCAATACTCGGTTCTTTTGGGAGCTTTGACCTTTAATTCCTTGGGAACGGCGGCGTCTTCCGACATCTCGCGCGTTGAGGTCTATCAAGATCTAGTGGGAAACGGAATTCTAAATACCACCAAAGATCCTCTTTTATCGGCGCTCTCATATCCTTTTATATCGGGAACCGGCATCATCCCTTTTTCATCTGGAATTACCATCAGCACCATTTCCATCACTCTTTTGGTCGCGGTGGACGTCTCAACCGGGGCCAACTATATCAATAACGATTTTGGAATCGGCATCGCGACCCAGGCCAATATTTCGATTAATTCTCCCAATTTCGTCGTTCCCTCAACGACCACTTTCCCGGCTGATTCCGGCATTATTCCCATCACCAAGTCTCCGGATGTCTTGAGCGTATTTCCGACCAACCTTATCAACCCCGCCGGCGTCGTTCAAGGCCAAAACGCGCCGGCGACGGAACTCAGTCTGATCACCCAGCACAGTTCGGTGACCTGGACGACGATTGCCGTCCAAAGAAGCGGGACCTTGCCGGATTCGGGAGTTGATTCCGTCAATGTTTATTACGACGCCGATCAAAACGGGGTGTTTGATTCCTCGGACGTCTTGGTCGGAAGCGCGCCGTTTGTTTCCGGAACGGCTAACATTTCTTTTTCCACCGCTCAGCTGGTCAATCCCGGAGGTTCGGACTATTTCGTCACGCTTCAAATCGATCCGAACGCCACACCCGGAGATACCATTGGAATTTCTCTCTCTGGAAATTCTAACTTTAAGGTTTTGCCTCCAGATACGGTTTCGGGATCGAGCCTTCCTTTTAATTCGGCCCTGGCGCCGGTCTTAAACATAAAAACTCCGATCACGCCCGTCGTCACATTCCCCAATGGAGATTTTTCCAGTTCCTTTGACTCCATCGGATTTATCTGGTATTCGACCGTCGCCGTCGGGTCTATTTCAAGCGCGGCCTATGCCGTAGGAACGACGCCCGGGGGAACCGATATTGCGCCCTACACCAATATCCCTTTCGCCGCTTCCAGCTTTACCGCGGTCAATCTTCTGCTCAGTAACGGCGCGACCTATTACGTATCTGTCGAAGCGACGTCCAACTACGGTTTTACCAGTCCGCCGGGAACCAGCCCCGGGTTCCTGGTCGATTTGATTACGCCCATGCCGCCGAGTAGTTTGACGGCTAATGTCGGAGTCAGCTCGATTTATCTCACCTGGAATCCCGGCAGCGCGGGGCCCTCGGGACTCGCGGGATACCTGCTTGAATATTCCGATGTCGAACATCCGACCTGGTATAACGCGAAAACCGGAGCGGTCTCCGCCCTGGAGATGGGGACTGTCCCTAACTCCGCCAGCCCGCATTCCGTCTTGTCGGCGAATTTTATTTCCGCTTCGCCGTTCTTGTTCAATAGCCCGCCGCAAGGAACTCTGATGTTCCGCGTCAGTTCAGTCAACGGCGCGGGGGTACAAAGCGCGCCTTCCGACACCATTCGCGTGCTTTTTGGGACGCAATCGACGGCGGGAATATCCAACGTTTCCTCCTATCCCAATCCCTTTAATTCTAATTCCGGCGTGGCCACCATCGTCTATACCTTGGACGCGCCGGGAAGCGTCTCGATTCAAATCTACAGCGTCTTTGGAAGTCTCGTCAAAAGTTTCTCTTATTCCGGTGGAGGCACGGGGGGAGAAGCCGGAGTCAACACCGTCACCTGGGATGGGACGGATTCCGGGGGCCGCAAAGTATCGAAGGGAATTTACATTGCCGTCCTTAAAGCCAACGGCATGAGCGTCCAATACAAGATCGGGGTCAATCACTGACATGAAAAAAAAAGGGACAGTCCCTTTTTCGGCCGCCCCACATGAGAATCCAGCCCCATTTTCTTTCTTGTCTCCAGCTCACATCCATCATCCACGATATATTTGTAAATCTCCACTCTCTTTTGGGAAAAGTCAGCCAAAGACAAATAAGCGGGGCTCTCTTCCAAAAAAGGGGACTGTCCCTTTTCTCCCAAATAAAAGCGATAACTGGACCAAGAATAATCTTCCGGTTTCCGCGCGATGGCCGCGCGCACGGGATTTAACTCGATATAGCGGCCGCAAAGAAGAAGACTTCGGTCCGTCGGCAATAAAACGCTTTTATAGCGCCCCTGCCAGAGATGCCCCACCGAGGAATTTTTCTCTCGGAAATAATCGGAATACCCCTGTAAAAGCTTTTGCATCGCCTTGCTCAGGTCTTCCGGCTTTTGAACCTGGACCAAGAGATGAATATGGTTGGGCATCAGAACATAATGATGGATCCGAAAAGGATTTTTCACCTTGCTCCACCGCAGAATGTCCAAAAATCTCTCATAATCGGCTGTTTCATGGAACACGGCTTGACGATTATTCCCGCGCGCCATCAAGTGGTAAAACCCTCCTTCAATCAAATGTCTCCCGCATCTTGACATATCAGAGTCTCCCCTTATCCGAATTATCTCCTACCTCTCATACGTCAAAAACGAGAAAAAAGTTCCCTCAAAAAAAGGGACAGTCCCTTTTTTCATTGATTCTAAACAAAAAAGGGACAGTCCCTTTTTTCTTATTTCTACTTCTCTCCTCCATATCGGCATCGGCCGCGAGCTTCTATGCGGGTTCTCCCAACGAGATATTTCAATTCGGCGCGGATGCCAGGGCCATGGGCATGGGCAACGCCTACACCGCCATTGCCGGTGGAGCGTCTTCCCTTTATTACAACCCGGCGGGCCTCGGTCTTCTCAATGGCCCCGATGTCAGCGCCATGCAGGCCAGTCTTATTGGCGGCGCGGCCTATGAAGATTTATCCTACGCCCAAAATTTCTCAAAAATGCCGGGAGCTTGGGGCGTTGAAGCCCTCAATATGGGAGTGGGAGGGGCCGAGCAAAGAGACTCTCAAAATAATCTCACCGGAAGCTTTGGTTTTCAAGAAACCGGATACGGAGCGGGATTTGGCCTAAGGAATGTCGTCATTCCGAACTTATCCTTGGGAGGCTCTTTTCAGGGGCTCAGCCGAAGCTTGGGCGGTAGTTCTTCCGACATGCTCTATGGAGCGAATTTGGGAGCCCAGTACGGCCCCTTTTTGGACAATATGGTGACCGCGGGTTTGGTCCTCCAAAACGGTTTTAACGGAGCGCAAAATACCTTTGACCGGCTACCCACGGTTTTACGCGCAGGGCTCGCCGTCACTCCCATCAATAATCTTCTCATTTCCGCGGATTACGGCGATGATGGCGATTACGGAATCGGCGCGGAATATCGAATATGGATGTTCGCCATACGAGCCGGATATATCCCCCAAGGCCTCACCTTCGGCGCCGGAATCTATTATCAATCTCTGGAAGCCGATGTCGCGATGGTCAACGATCCAATTTTTGGAATGGGGGAGAGATTCTCGCTTAATTACCGATTCGCGGGAAAGAAGAAAGAAAAGCCTCTTGAAGCTTACACTAATAGTTATCTGGATGCCGCAAAAAAAGAATTAAGTCTCCGCAATTATCTCAGCGCGCAATTCGCGCTTGAAGAAGCGATGGGAGTCTCTCCCGCTCAGATTCCTCAGACATGGAAAGAAAAACTCAAACTTCTTCAAGCTTTTAATGGCAGCCTAGATCTCAAAAACCGTCCGGATGAGGTCAAAACTCTCCTTGCAAAAGATCAACCGGCCATACTCGCCCAAAAATCGGTTTTTTCTTATTTAAACGGACGCGACGGAGACGCCATGATTTGGGCGTCCGTGGCAGCCGGAACCGCTCATAAATCCATGCCCTATATTGACTTTGTCAAGACGATGGCTTATCTTACGAATATGAAGGTTTCGGAAGGGGATTTATTGCCTCCACCAGATTATGTTTCCAAAAAAATGGAGACTGCTCTTCATGCTATTTATCAAAAGCGTTTTGCCAATGCGGTTAAAAATTGCCAACAGGCCATCGTGGTAAACCCGAAAGAGCCTTCTGCCTGGACGCGGCTGGGTAGCGCTTATTTTGCCTGGGGACATAAGGATGAAGCCAAAAAAGCCTATCAGAAAGCTTTAGAGCTTGATCCCAAGAACGAAAATTTAAAGAAATTTATGGAGATGTATATCAAATGAAAGAAACGGAAAGTAAAAGAAAGTTACGGAAAGAAAATGAAAGAAACAGAAAAAGGCCTTACCTTGCTCTTCGTTCCTTTCTGTTGCTTTCCGTTACTTGCCGTTGCTTTCCGTTTCTTGCCGTTGCTCGCCGTTGCTGGAGGTTATCATGGACATCTTAATGATCGTTTTTATTCCCAGTCTTTTTATCATCCTGGGAGCCCTAATGTTTATCGTCAGCCGGGTGATGGAATTCTCGCAATCCAATCGTTATTTCGCAAAACAAAGAGGAAACAGCCTTATGTTTACGCGTTTCATGACTCAAATTGCCATGGCCAAAAGCCAACTTGGAAAAAGAGCCCAGGAATTGGAAGCTCTGTCCATGCGCCTTCAAATGAATAACGAAGAACTTGCCCGGCTCAACAACCTCAAAATGAAATTCTTATCAATGGCGGTTCATGATATTCGAAATCCACTCACCGCTATTACCGGTTACAGCGACATTTTGTCTCGCAACAAAAATCTAGGACCCAAAGAGCAGGTTTTGTCAAAAATGATTTTGACCGCGACCCGGCAAATCAACCATCTGATGGGAGATCTCACCGATCTCGCCGTCATCGAAGCGGGAAAATTTAAAATGGAAATGGCGCCCTTTGATCTGGCCGGACTCATCCAGGAAGTAGGGGCCACTTTGACCCCGGGAGCCTCCAACAAAGGCGTCATTCTTTCTGTTCGAGAACCTCCGCCCGGAATTATCATCACCGCCGACCGCTACCGCATTTGGCGCGTTTTGACGAATCTTTTGGGAAATGCCGTTAAATTTACCCCTTCTGGAGGACGCGTCGAACTCCGGGCCGAAGTCGCGGCGGGAATGGCCATGATTTCAGTCCAAGACAACGGCCCCGGGATTCACCCGACCGAACGGCGGAAAATTTTTGAAAAGTTCTACCAGTCAAAACACATCAAAGATGAAAAAGCCCGCAAGGGCGGCTGGGGATTGGGACTGGCCATCGCCCAAGAAATTGTTCAGTCCCACGGGGGAGAAATCGGAGTCGACAGCCGTGGTCTCGGACACGGTTCTACTTTTTGGGTTCGCATTCCTCTTAAAGCCAAGCGCCCCATCCGCTCCAGCCCCATGCGTCTTGCGCTCGCTTTAATCGGGTTTTTAGCGCTCTCTTTGGCGCCGAAAAAAACTCAGGCTCAAACTGTTCCCTTCCTTGAAAAATCAAAATTCGAAAAATCATTGGAAACCAAGGTGGACGGAGTCCTTCTCAATATCTTGGGGCCCAATCGAGCCAAAGTCATCATCAACGCGACCCTCAATTTCACAAAAACCGAAAGCTTTCAAACCGAAGGCGCCAGCATCACGACGACAAAAACCTCGGGGCTTCCGTATCTTTGGCAAGAACCCAGTAAAACGGCGCAACCCGAAGAGTTGCTACCGGGAGTGCCGCTTGATTCCGGCGGCCCGGCTCTTCCCACGCCGCCGCCATCCATCAAGGGCTATAAAAAAGAAGATTCCTTCCCCGCCGAATTTATCAAAAGATTAGACGTCACTCTCATTTTGGATAATTCCGTCAAGGGAAACCGGAGCGCCGAAATCGGCAAAATTACGGCCGATCTTCTCAGTCTCAATCCTAAACGAGGAGATTCTCTGACCGTGGTCCACACCGAGTTTTCTCCGATCTGGAAAACCGTTTGGTACTCTCCGGAAACTGCCGGTATGCTTCTTAAATATATTTTAACCGGATTTCTCTTTTTTATGGCGCTCATCGTCATCGCCGTCGGATTTATCAAAATCGCCAACGCCATGCGCATGATGGCCAACGCACAATCCCAGCAAATCTCAATGGAAATGAAGGGGCTTGATGGCGAGGGGGGAAATGGACCGGGCGGAGTTTTAGGACATAATACGCTCATGATTGGGGATCAGAAATCGGGAGAAAACGCCCCTGAAAACAAAAACGAACCGGTCATGTTTGACGTGCGAATGGACCAAGTAGAAACCCTGGCTCAAATGCTTCTCCCCGAACCACCTGAAAATGTCGCCATTGTTGCCTCGCGCTTGACTCCGGATGTTTCAAAAAGGCTCATCGACGCCCTCCCGCCGGAACTGGCGAGCGCGGTCGTCAGTCAACTCGCCCGCCCGCGCTTTATCGATCCGGAAATTATCGTCAACTTAAAGGAAGAGTTAGAACGGCGTCTTTCCGGCGCGGTCGGAGGAGTGCATTATCTCGCGGAACTGATGTCGGCCGCCAGCCAAAAAAGGCGTCATGAAATGCTGGAAGCCGTTCGCTCTCAAAACCAAAACCTCGCCGAGGAACTCAGAAAACGAGTCTTTTTCATCGAGGATCTCTCAAAACTAACCCAACAAGAATGGTCGTATCTCTTGTCCTTGGTCACTTATCAAGAATGGAGCGCCGGTCTCCATGAGGGTCCCCAAGTCGTCGTTGAAGCCATCAAACAAAATGTCTCAGAAAAAGCCTGGGGGGTTCTCAGCGAGATGATTGAAGCGGCTTCTCCCACAACAGAACAAACAGAAACGGCGCAAGATAAAATCGGTCAAAGCGTCTCAGAACTCATCCGGGAACAAAGAATCAAAACCATTGCGCCGCAATTGGGACTTCAAATTCATGAATCTCCAGTTGAAGAAGAAAAAGGCGCGGAAAGTAGTAAGGGCTCGTGACAAAATAATAACAGTCTCTATTTACTTCGTCATTTCTTCATGATTCAATACCATTTTTGTTCTATCCTATGGGTATGGCTGAAAGTCCGAAAGGTTCCATCTTTTCCTCCTTAAGGGCGCTGGAAGAAATTCCGGAAGAAACTCCCGCCGCGCCTCCGACTTCGCAAAACCCTTCACCCTCTCCCACCCCCGCCGCACAAACACCAACGCCCACGCCGCCACCTTCGCAAGCGCCTCCTCCATCAGATGAGACTTTGAAAGCCGTGGAGTCAAAAATCGAAAAGTTAGAACAAAAAATCCAGGAGATGGGGACAGTCCCCAATTCAGACCCTCATCTTAACCGTATTGAAGCCCTGGAGCAAAAATTGCAACAAATGCAGGAACGCGCCATTCAGGCGGAGGTCGCTCTCAGAGAGCGCGAGAAATCCCAAGAAGCCGCCCGGCGCGAGACGGAATCTCTTCTTCAAAATTTAGCGTCCCAGCGCCGGCTTGAAGAATCGGACCGGCAAATGAAGGAAAATCTGGCTTATTGCCGACGCCGAATCGAAGAATTGGAGGAAAAACAATCCTCTATTAAAATTCCGGATACCCAACAATCGGAAAATGAGTTTAAATCCCTCCTAAAAAGTTTTATGGAACAGATCGAGCTAAAAACAACTCCGGTTTTAGCGTCTCTTGTTGATCTCAGGAAAGAAAATGAAAACCGCGAAAAAGAAAATCGCGGCATGGAGCAAAGGATAAACGAGATTGAGAAAAATATCAATTCTTTTTTTTCGACAGAGTTAGGGCAAGCGAGCGCTCTAGCAGAAGGATTACGCCACCTAAAACAAACCGTGGAACGAGTCAACACGGAAACCGCGGAAAAACTCGAAAAAATAAGCGCCGCTCTAAGCCTATTAGAATTTAGGCATTCCCAAGCGAAAAACACAACAGAAGAATTACGCGCTCTCGATAAAGACTTTCAGAAAATACTCTCCATTCTCGATGCCAGCGTTTCCAACTCGCCCAAATAAAGGGATAGTCCCTATTAGTATTTGGAATTCTCTTTTCTTTCCTATATAATAAGCAACATGGAACTAACATCGATCATCGGTCTAGGGGCTATTCTAATTTTAACTGCGATTGGCCTTGCCACTGGAGGGCTTCCGGCGGTTTTCATCAACTGGCATGGAATTGGAATCGTGCTTGGGGGAACTTTTTGCGCCCTCATGATCAACACCCCACTGGATATTTTGCTCAGAACCGGATCGTCTGTGACCGATTTAATTTCGGCCGATCCTTATGTCGACCGGATCGCTCTTGTGGACGCCATCATGACACTAGCACAAGAGGTTCAATCCCGGGGAATTAACGCCTTTAACAATGTCAATAAAACAGTGGCCGCCGGGTATCTCGCTTACGCCGCTCAAATCGCGGTTGAATATAACAACCCTGAAACCCTCCGACAGGTGCTGGAAAATGAGATCATTCAAAATTCCGATTTACAGAACGAAGCGGTCAACGTTTTTAGAACCGCCGGAATTTTGGCGCCGATGTTCGGACTTTTGGGAACCTTAATTGGAATTGTCGAGGTTCTGCGCCAAATCGCCAACCCCGCACAAGTGGGTTCCGCCATGGCGGTCGCCATTACGACCGCTTTTTATGGCATCGCGACCGCAAACGTTTTTTGCGTGCCGATAGCCGGTAAACTAAGAATTCGCTACTGGAGAGAAACGCAGGCCAAGACCATGATTTTGGAAGGCGTCTTTGAAATCCTCCAGCGAACGCCCGCCGTCATTATCTCGCGGAAACTGAAATCTTATCTATGAATGAATTGGGGACTGTCCCTAATTATTAATTATGAGACGCTCAAGGCACGAAGACCTCGAAAATCAGCTTGCGAAATCCGCCCAATGGGCCATTACCTATGGGGATTTCATGAGTTATCTCATGATTTTCTTTCTCATCATGTTTTCTTTCACGCTTTCAAAATCCGGAGGGAAAACTACGGAAAACGTTAAGTATCAGGAATCCCTCATTAAAATTCAGAAGGTCTTTGGCGGGAAGGGAAGCTCCGTGGATTATGATCGCCTGATTAAGCGCGAAAAAGAAGAGTCCATGGTCACCCAACTTAAACAAGCTCTTGATAAAAAGGATTTGTCAAAATACGCGAAAATAGAAACCTGGGATAAAAAAATTCGACTCATCTTAGCCAGCGCGGTTCTTTTTGACTCCGGCCGAGCAAGCTTAGCCCCGCGATCGGAAAAAATTTTAGCCGCCGTCGCCCAACAACTTAAAACCTTGGACAACCCGATTCAAATTGAAGGGCATACCGATAACGTTCCTATTAACGGCGGACGCTATAAATCCAATTGGGAACTTTCAATGGCGCGCGCCTACTCAGTTCTCGTTTTTTTTGAGAAACAAGGCATCGCGCCTCAACGTTTGTCCGCCATCGGCTACGGCCAATATCACCCCATCGCCGACAACAAAACGCCGGAAGGACGCGCTAAAAATCGTAGAATCGAGATAGATTTATTACGGACGGAATGAAAGGGAGATCAAAAATGAAAGAATTGTGGGCTATTCTCTGCACCATCCTAGTCTTGCCGGTCGCGGCTTTTTCAGCCGCCTCATCCGGAACGAATAATTCGAACACTGCCCCTTATCAAGGAGCCACGGCGCCGCATCCAAAACTTCCGCAAGATCCTTATCTCACGGCCCTTGACGACATCAAAAGCCCGATTCCCTCGGTTCGTTTGGCGGCAGTTCAAGTTTTAGCTCAAAACCGTAATCCTGCCTCCATCGCGCCTCTGACCCAAGCCCTTTCCGATAAAAACCCGGCGGTCTGCGCCGCCGCCATTCACGCCTTGGGTCTTTTAAGGGTTAAGGCCGTAGCTCCAAAAATCGCGCAACTTTTAGCCACCTCCCAAGCTTCCCAAGTCAGGCAAAACGCCGCCGTCGCCTTGGCTTATCTGGCCGATCCGGCGGCCATCCCCACCTTAATTTCCGCTATTTCCGATTCTCATCGAAGCGTTCGCTATGCGGCAATTAAAACCTTGGGCAGTCTCCACGCCCAGGCTGCATTACCGGCCCTCATTAACACGCTTAAAAGTTCAAACGCTAATATCCGAGAGACCGCCGCTGCGGCCCTGGGGCAAATTCAATCTCCAAAAGCCTCATCCGCCCTTGCCGCTTTAACGACCGACCCCAACATCCAAGTTCGAGAGGCCGCCGTCATCGCGCTTGGTTCAACCGGAGGCAAGACCGCCATCTCGCCCCTCCTCAAAGCGCTTAAGGATTCGAATTTTTCCGTCAGTCTTGATGCGGCCCGCTCTCTTTCAAAACTGGGAAATTTTAAGGGAAAAAGCGTCGCGCTCAAGGGATTGAGCCAAAAAAACTCCTTTCTCAGGCAAGAAGCCGTCACGGTTTTAGGAATGACCGGAGGGAAAAAAGCTCTCCTTGCGCTTGAAAAACTTTCTAAAAAAGAAAAAGATCCCGCGACGATTAGCCTCATTGGTTTTGCCGAAGCCCAAATCAAGGGACGCCTTGGAATAAGACCCACGCCTCCTCAATCGCGCAAAAAATGAGACGCCTCTTCGGCCTTTTCTTTTCGCTGGCCTTAAGTTTTCTTTTTATCTTTCTTTATCGGCCAGCCATATTTGAACTCCAAGCCAACGATGTCTTTAATAATCTGGAAAACTCTTGGCAGGATTTTCTTTTTCGCGTCAATAGAAATCACCTAAAGCACGGAGACCCTCGCATCATCATCGCGGCCATTGATGATCCCACCCTTCATCAATACGGATACCCGCTTCCTAGAATAATTTATGCGAAGCTCTTAGATCGTCTTCACGAGTTAAAAGTCAAGACCGTGGCCTTCGACGTCCTTTTCGCGGACCCCCGAAAAGGAGATTCTGATTTAGCGCGCGCTCTAGGGAAATTTAATAAAAGCGTTCTCGCCTATGCTTATGATCAAAACAGTTCCGAACATTTCGTTTTGCCCACGCGCCCGCTCTATCAAGCCGCAAAAAGACTTGGGTATGTCAATGTGGGAAATTGCATAGATCCTGATGGGCATATCCGAGAATTTCAAATTTTTCAGTCTTCTTTTAAAAACCCAAAAACAAATTCGATGGGAGAAGCTCTCTCGGTTCCGACGCTCGCCTATTTTACAGGGCAACTCTTTGAAAAGACCACCGGCCTCGGCCCAACCGACGCGCATTTCTACATTAATTTTAGGCCGCCTACTTATGCCAACGATCAAGACGTGCTGTTCTCTTATCCCGTTTTTTCCATCGCCAAGATTTTAAGCAAAAACCTTCCGCAAAAAGAGAAAGATGCTTTAAAAGGAGCCTTAGTTCTTGTCGGCTCAACCGCCCTTTCCGCTTTCGATCATTATCCCTCGCCCTTTAGCGATGCCAGTCCCGGAGTCGAATATCACGCTAACATTCTGGACAATCTTCTTCATCGCAACTGGATGCGCCCCTTTTCGCCTTTTTATCAGATATTCATCATACTTTTGTTTATCTGGCTTCCCTTTTTTCTGAGACGCGCGCCGACGCAGTGGGAAACGTTTTCGGTTTTTGGGGTTTTCTTGGCCTGGCTTTGTTTTTGCGAATGGCAATTTTTGAAAGGAGTTCGCGTGGAATTCGTCCTACCCTCTGCCGCTCTTTTGACGTCTTTTGTCGGCGAAACTATCCATCAAGCCTTGACCGAGGGGCGGGAGAAAAAATTCATCAAGAACTTATTTACTCAATTTGTCTCTCCCGAAGTGGTTGAGGACCTCGCCAAAAACCCTGACAAAATTAAACTGGGGGGAGAAAAAAAAGACATGACGGTTCTTTTTTTGGACATCGCCCATTTTACCAGCATCTCAGAAAAAATGTCGCCGGAAGAACTCATCAAGTTTCTCAATCTCTATCTCTCGCGTTTGAGCCAAGTCATTTACGATTACGGCGGGGTCGTTGATAAATATATTGGAGACTCCATCATGGCTTTTTGGAACGCTCCATTAGAAGTAAAATCCCATCGCATGAAGGCCTGCCTTGCGGCGTTATCCCTTCAAGACGCCGTTTTAGAACTCAACAAAAATCTGCCTTCAAGCATCCCACATCCACCTCAAGTGAGAATTGGAATCAATTCCGGCATTGTCACCGTGGGCCTTACTGGAAGCGAACATAAACTTCAATATACCGTGATCGGAGATGAAGTTAATTTAGCCTCTCGCCTTGAAGGGGCCAATAAGTTTTTTAAATCGCAGACCATGATCAGCGAAGCCGTTTACGCCGAAGCCAAAGCGGAAATAGAGGCTCGGGAAATCGGGATTATCCGCGTTCTTGGGAAAGAAACCCCCATCAAGACTTATCAGATTCTGGCTCGAAAAGGAGCGCTTTCCCGCTCCTGGAAAACAGCCCTTCCGATTTACAATCAAGCGCTTCAAGACGTACGAAACAAGGAATACGTCAATGCCATCCATCTTTTTGAAACTTTCCTTAAAATTATTCCCAATGACGGAACCGCCTCATTTTATCTCTCCGCTTGTAAAAAAGCCCAAGAGAGCACTCCATGGGATGGAATTATTCATCTGACCTCTAAATAAACCCTGCATGATTATATTCTGGCGCTTATTATTCGGGCATTTACTGGCGGATTTTACGCTCCAAACCAACGCCGTCAATCGTTGGAAAAGAAAAAATATTTTTGGGATGTTGTTTCATTGCGCCATGCACCCCGTTCTCTATGCGCTTTTGACCTATCCCTATCTCTCCCGTCCTTGGATTGAATGGAAAAGTTTTAGTTTGAATGGATGGGCCTGCATCCTCATCCTCTTCTTAGTTCATTGGATTGAGGATGAATGGCGGGTTTTTACTATTTTTAAATACCATACGCCCGACAATACGCTTTACTTTCTTTGGGATCAAGTCATTCACATCGCGCTTATTTTTGCGGTAGCGCCTCTTTTGGCCTTTTCCAACCCTTCCCAAGGGCTTATCCCCGAGAAATGGCCCGTCTTGGGATGCCTTTTTGTCCTCGCAACCCATTTCAGCGCCATTCTGATTTATTTTATCGAGCAAGACATTTTTGGCAAGCCTTTTCCAGGAACTTTCAAGAAATACGCGCTCATGGCTGAACGCCTGGGACTGGCCCTCTGTTTTCTCGCGCCCATTCATTTATGCTCCGTTTTAGTCTTGGCGTGGATTGGAATCATGACTTCACTCCGGTTTAAGAAACAAAATGAGTTTTCCTGGACCAGCTTCTTCATTGGTGCTCCTCTCGCCGGGCTTTGCGGTTTTCTCTCCAGAATCTTGTATTATCAATAGATAGGGACTGTGCCTCTTCTTCATAATTCTTAAGGGCGGCACTGTCCCGACCTTAAGGTTCTAAGGAAAGGGACAGTCCCTAATTATTTAAAGGAGGCATTTGTATGGAAGAAGTTTTCATTCTCTCGGCCGCAAGAACGCCAATTGGTTCTCTTAACGGTTCTCTTGCCGCCTACAGCGCGCCGCAATTAGGCGGGAAAATTTTAGCCGAGGCCGTCAAAAGAGCCGGAATTTCCCCTGAAGCTCTAAGCGAAGTCATCATGGGAAATGTGTTGTCCGGAGGAGTGGGTCAAGCGCCAGCCAGGCAAGCAATGATGGCGGCCCAATTTCCCATCTCGGTTGGAGCGACTACGGTCAATAAAGTTTGCGGTTCGGGCCTTAAGGCAGTCATGATGGCTTCTCAATCCATCGCCCTGGGCGAAGAAGACTACGCTGCGGCGGGGGGAATGGAATCCATGTCCCAATCTCCGTTCATGCTTGAAAAAGCTAGAGGCGGTTATCGCTATGGAAACGGAGTTTTGATTGATTCTATTTTAAAAGACGGTCTCATTGATCCCTATTCCAATTGGCATATGGGAGAATGCGGAGAGTTATGCGCGGAAACCCACGCCATCAGCCGTGAGATGCAGGACGCCCACGCCGCTGAAAGTTACGCAAGGGCTCTTAAAGCCCAGCAAAGCGGCGCTTTTACGGAGGAAATTTTCGCCATTGACGGAATCGCCTTGGATGAAGAACCAGGGCGAGGAAAACCGGAAAAAATCGCGCGTCTTAAACCCGCCTTTAAATCCGGTGGCACCATTACCGCGGCCAACGCTTCAAAACTCAATGACGGCGCCGCAGCTTTGGTTTTATCGAGCGCGAAAGGGGCCGCCGGAAAAAAACCCTTGGCCCGCATCGCGGGATGGACCACTTTTTCCCAAGAGCCTAAATGGTTTACCACCGCCCCCGCCGGAGCGATTGAAAAACTCCTTAAGAAAACGGGCTGGGCAAAAGAATCTGTCGATATTTTCGAAGTCAACGAAGCCTTTAGCGTAGTGGCTTTAGCCGTTCAGAAACTGGTAGGTCTTAATCCGGAAAAAATCAATGTCAACGGCGGAGCTGTCGCTTTAGGACATCCCTTGGGGGCCAGCGGAGCGCGAATTTTGGTCACCCTCTTACACGCTCTCAAAGCGCGGCAAGGAAAACGCGGCATTGCGGCCATTTGTCTGGGAGGGGGAGAATCCGTTGCCGTCGCCATTGAAAGAATTTAAGCTCCCCAAAAAACTTTCTCTTTTTGATTTGAGGCTATTGGACGGCTCCGCTCGGGCCGTCTTAGACTCTTTGAGCGTAAACAAAATCAAAAGATCGCGCGCGATAGTCGAAAAGATTGCAGCCGGTCAAAAACCGGTCTACGGAATTAATACCGGTTTTGGGAGTCTCGCCTCTCAGAAAATCCCCAAAGAAAACCTACTCGAACTTCAAAAAAATCTCGTTCTCAGCCATGCCTGCGGGGTGGGGGAAATTTTAAGCGAAAAAGAAGCTCGGGCCATTTTGTTTTTACGGCTTAATGAACTTTCCCGGGGTTACTCAGGGGTCAGAATGAATCTTGTCGAACACATGATTCGGATTTTTAATTCCCCGGCTTCTCCGTTGATTCCTTCTCAAGGCTCTGTTGGCGCCAGCGGAGATTTGGCGCCGCAAGCGCACATGGCGCTTCTTCTTTTGGGAGAGGGAAAGGCTTTTTTAAATGGAAAGCTTATGCCAAGCCGAAAAATTTTGCGCACGATTGGTCTTTCTCCCATTCAGCTGGAAGCGAAAGAAGGTCTTTCGCTCATTAATGGAACGCAAGCCATGCAAGCGGTTGGAGGGCTGGCCTTATCCTTGGCCTATCGAGTTTTTGAGACAGCCCAAAAAACGGCGGCCCTCAGCCTTGAAGCCTTAACGGGAAGCCCGGTTCCCTTTGAAGATAGAATTCAAAGACTTAAACCCCATCCGGGCCAAATCGAGACCGGGCGAACGCTGACCCAAATTCTTAAAGACAGCCCCTTAAGAGAATCTCATCGCGCCAATGATCCGCGTGTTCAAGACCCTTATAGCCTTCGTTGTCTTCCGCAGGTTCACGGCGCGGTTTTAGACGCGCTTGAATTCGCCAGAAAAACCGTCGAGCGCGAAATGGCGAGCGTGACGGACAACCCCCTGGTTTTTCCCGATGGAGAAATTATCTCAGCCGGCAATTTTCATGGTCAAGCTTTAAGCCTTGCCTTTGACTTTGCCAGTTTGGCGCTGACTTCGCTTGGAAACATGTCCGAGCGAAGAATCTTTCAACTCATTTTAGGTCAGGCCCCGCGTTTAAAACCCTTCTTAGCTCAAAGACCTGGACTTGAGTCCGGTTGGATGATCGCCCAAGTCGCGGCGGCGGCCTTGGCTTCCGAAAATAAGACTCTCGCTCATCCCTCTTCTTCAGACTCCATTCCCACTTCAGCCAATCAGGAAGATTTTGTCAGCATGGGGATGAACGCGGCTCTTAAACTTAAGCGCGTCGTTCAAAACGTTTCCCGCATTGTCGCCATTGAAATGCTCTGCGCGGCCTGCGCCGTTGAGTCTCACAAGCCCCTCAAGCCCGGAAAAGGAGTTCGCGATTTACTCAAGCGGCTCAACGCTCAATTAGACACCATGCCCAAAGAGCGCTCTTTATCCCCTGAAATCGAAAAAGCCCATCTTTTAATTTTAGATGGATATTTTGATTGACAAAGCCCTTAAACTTCTCTAAGATAAAACCATGAATGCCTATACCAGCTTGATTCTCGATCCATTAAGCGACGCGCTGACACGTTTTGCGTCGCATCTGCCGCAACTCGCGGCGGCGATTGTGTTATTGATTATTGGGATGTTCGTGGCCAGAGCCTTGCGCACAGTGGTTGACAAGCTCTTTGAGCGCGCCCATCTGGATGAATATACCAGCCGAATCGGCCTCAACGAGGTCTTTTCGCATCTGGGCTTTGGAAAATCCCCCACCTACGTGGCCTCGTTTCTGATCTATTGGTTTGTTTTGTTTATCTTCATTATTTCTGCGGCCAATGCGGTCAATATGACGGTGGTGTCAAGTCTCCTTGAAAAATTCGCGCTTTTTCTGCCGACCCTTGTGGCCGCGATTCTGATTCTGTTTGGCGGTCTTTTTTTCGCGCGTTTTCTCTCAACTGTCGTCGAGAACGCAGCGAAATCAAATGGAATTTCAGGAAGCGCGTTTATTGCTGAAATTACCTATACCTTTGTTCTTATTTTCACGGCAATGACCGCCCTCCAACAGTTGGGGTTTAAAATGGAACTCTTAACGGTCGCAATTGAAATTCTTTTGGCCTCAATAGGCCTGGCAGCGGCAATCGCTTTCGGATTAGGCGGGAAAGACGCGGCAGCAGAATTAATCCGCGATTTCGTCAAAAAATCAAAAGGTTAAAAAATTGGGCCGTAGAGGATTTGAACCTCTGACATCTGTCGTGTGAGGACAGCGCTCTACCGCTGAGCTAACGGCCCGACTTTTTGATTTTACAAAATAATTAGGGACTGTCCCTAACTCTGATCATGAAGCTGTTAAGTTTTGAGATTTCAACGCCGCTAGGACCCAAAGAACGCCTCGGCGTTTTATCCGGCGCTCATGTTATCGACATCAGCCTCGCCACAAGACTTCGATTCGAAGCGGAAGGAAAATCTAATCCTGAAAGACTTGCCGAGGTCTTTGCTCCGCCGGAAATAATCGCTTTTTTAGATATGGGAAACGAGTCTTTTTCGGCCGCGCGGGAGACCCTCGATTTTTTATCTAAAAACTTTCCCCAAAAAACGCCTCTTGGAAGTCGTGGGGAAAAAATTGACTACTTGGAAGAAGAAATTCGCTATCTTCCGCCCATCCCTCACCCTGGAGCTTTGAGAGATTTCTTCGCCTTTGAGGATCACGCTCTTAAGGCTTCTGAACGCCGGAACGAGCCCTTAAGCGAGGCCTGGTATAACCAACCGATTTATTACAAAGGAAATCACCGCGAAATTTATGGGCATAAAGCAGTTATCCCCTGGCCCAGTTATACCCGGCGTTTTGATTTTGAACTTGAAATCGCCTGCGTTATTAAAAAAAAGGGGCGCAATATTCCGGTTGAAAAAGCAGGCGAATATATCGCCGGATATTCAATATTAAATGATTTCTCCGCCCGCGACATTCAAAAAAACGAGATGGTTTGCCGCATGGGCCCCGCCAAAGGAAAAGATTTCGCGACTGGCCTTGGGCCTTATCTGGCGACGCCCGATGAAATCAAAGACCCAAATAATCTCGCGATGTCTGTTTCCATCAACGGCGAAAAATGGAGCGCGGGAAATTCCGGCGGAAGGTACTGGAGTTTTGAGACCATGATTTCTCATATCTCCCAAGAAGAAACAATTTATCCCGGAGATATTCTGGGATCAGGAACCTATTACCGCGGTTGCGGACTTGATTTGGACCGCTGGGTTAAGCCGGGAGACTTGATCGAACTTGAAGTCGAAGGTCTGGGAAAACTCATTAATAAGGTCGGAACATCCAAAGAACAAAGACAGCTTAAATACCCGAGAAAAGCAAATGTCCTTGATCGTTAAGCGCGGAGACGTCCCTAAAACCCCACACACTGAATTTTACGGGCGAAAAAATATTCTGTCTTTGGAAGAAATCCACGGCACCTACGGTTTTTCCGGAGCTTTCTCCCGGAAGATGCACTTGCGTCGCTACCCGACGATTCAAATAGAAAGCCCTAAACTCCTGCCATTAAACCTCAGTAGTCCCGTTCTTAAGGACGCGCCGCTCAGCCCCTATCATCTTTTGACCGGAAAAATACCCTCTCAAGGGGTTTTCGAGCGTTCAAGGCATTGTCTTCTCAAAGGTCCAAGCGCCGTGATTTCAGTTTCCAAACCAACGAATTCTTCTCCTGAAAATGATTTTTTTCGAAACGCGGAAAGGCACGAATGTCTTTTCGTACAAGAAGGAAACGGAATTTTGGCCAGCGAATACGGCGAGCTCAAATTTCAAGAAAAAAAATATCTCGTCATTCCCAAGGGAACGACCTATCAATTCCGCCTTTCAAGTAAACGCGCCTTCTTTCTAATCATTGAATCTCTCTACCCTATTCGCTTTGCCCCGCATTACCTTAACTCCGAGGGACAAGCCACTTTGATGTCTCCGGTCATTGAGACTGAAATTGGCATTCCCCAGCTCAAAGAGCCTCTGGACATCTCGGGGAAGTTTAACATCCTCTCTAAACATGACGACGGGAAAATGACAAAGATTGTCTTGGGGCATCACCCCTTTGATCTCATCGGCTGGGAAGGCGCGCTTTACCCCTTTACCTTTGACTCATCCGATCATCATTCCATCGCGCGCGAAATTCACACCGCCCCGCCGGTTCGGCAAACCTTTCAAGCGGGAAACGCGCCCCATAGCGGATTTTCAATCTGCACTTTCCGCGCTCAAATCGAGGGATGGAACCCCAAGGACGTGCCCGCGCCCTATGCGCATTATAATGTTGACTCCGATGAAATGATGTTCTTTTCAAACACAAGCTACGGGGCCCGGAAAGGAATCGTTGAACCCGGTTCCATCACCTTTCATCCCTCGGGTCTTCCGCATAGCCCGCATGGAGACGCCGCAAAAAAGTCCTTTAAATCTCGCGGCACACTGTCGGATTATCTAGCCGTCATGTTGGATACATTTTTTGAATCTCTTCAGCCCACAAAAGAAGCCCTTAAATATTGCGACTCCCAATATCCGCTGAGTTGGGCCAAAGCGGAAGGGGACTGTCCCTAACTCCATGCCCTCCATAGATATCGAAACACTCAACGTCCGGGAACGGTATCATCTTTTGGTTGCAACCGTTATTCCGCGCCCCATCGCGTGGGTTTCAAGCATGAACAAAGCGGGTCAAACCAATCTCGCGCCCTTTAGCTTCTTTAACGCCGTCGCGGCCAACCCCATGAGCGTTTGCTTTGCTCCCGTCAATGATCGAAACGGAAAGCCCAAGGACACTCTTCTCAATATCAAGGAAACCGGCCAATTCGTCGTCAATATCGCCAACGAAGACAATGCGGAAAAAATGAACGCAACTTCTGAAACCTATCCTTACGGGGTCAGCGAGTTTGAGAAAGCGGGGCTGACCCCGATTCCATCTCTAAAAATTAAACCGCCCCGCGTGAAAGAATCCCCCGTTCAAATGGAATGCGAATTGCTTCAAATTGTGACTTTAAGCGAAGGCCCCTTGGGTGGAAATCTTGTCATCGGCCAAGTTGTCATGTTTCACGTCGATGAAAAAATATGGAATAATGGGGATATTCGACATCAGGATTTAAAGGCCGTCGGACGTATGGCGGGAAACTGGTATGCGAAAACAAAAGACGCCTTTGAGCTCATTCGGCCTAAATAAAGAGAGGGCATTGCTATGAAAAAACCGTTCATGAACTTTGTCGTTGACCACATGACTTTTCTCGTCGAACCGCGTTTTTATCCCGTCACATACGCTCTTTTTAGAATTATCTTTGGTCTTGGGGATGAAGACATCATCTACAATAAACGCCGAAAATGGCCTGGCGAGAACCAGGAAAAATCAATGACCTTTGCCGCCCGGCTTGGACGTTATGAGGGAAAGCCAGGACTCGATCAATCCATCATAGCTGTCGTTCAGCCCTCCGAACCCGAATCCCAGCCGTCTCACGTCCGGGAAATGCTTAAAAACCGAGGAGGATCCGCTCATTGGCAGCATATTGCTCTGAGAACGCCGGATTTAATGGCCTTTCACAAATACGCGCTTGAGCGCGGGGTCAATTTCATTACGCCTATTCTCAAAGACGCGGAAGAAGATTTAATTCAGGTCTTTAGCGGCGAGTGGAAGCTCCCCGGAATGCCGTCCAGCGGAATCTTTTTTGAGTTTGTCCAGAGAAACCCCTCCGCCGAACTCCTTGAGAAAATTACATCCAACCGCGAGGCTTTCTTTCGGGATAAAACTTTCTTGGGCCTTTACCAAGAAAAGGAAGCTGAATATCAAAGCAAAAAAGTTCGCCCTTTTATCGATGACGATCTTTTCTTTCAAATGGAAAAATCCTTGGCGGGGAAACCTATTTGGGAATTGACAGCTCAAGATTTGCGCCTCGTGGAAGAAAAAATGAAAAACTATGCCCATTCAGCGGTTTGATAGGGACTGTCTAACTCTGGGGAGGGGGATAAGGTAGTCCGCGCACGGAAAACTCGGCGCTGACATCGCCCAAAATAGCGTTTTCGCCAAAAGCCGCCATCTCAAGCCTGGCCGAATTAAGCGTTTTCTTCCCACGGCGGATATTGAGGTGAGAGATAAAAACCTTTCCAGAACTCGCGAAATTTTCGCTAAAGCCAATTTTTTGATCTTCTAATTGATGAGAATTTAAAAACTTTTCCTTTTGACTTCGGTCTAAGATTGAAACAATGACCGGCTGAACCTTAGTCAAACGAGTTTTCGAAATAAAAAATCTTAACTCCAAATGTTTGCGCAAATCTTTCAAGGATTTAGGAAATAGAGAAACAATAAATTCTCCATTCGAGGAATTTCCGTAAAATGCGGAAAAGACTTTGGCGGAAGACTCCTCGCCCTTTAAGGCTTTTTTAAGCGTCACTTTTTTAGTCTTTTTGTTTTTAATTTTCTCAACTACATTTTGAATCTGGCGCACAAAGAAGGCGGATTTAAAGTTTTTCTTTTTCTCTTTAAAAACTTGAATGGGCTTCCAATGGACCGAATCCTTAGGAATGAAAACCTCTACGGATGCCTTATATTTTTTCTTTTTTTTCTTTAAACTTCCTTTTTTATTTTCTTTCTTAGGACGTTTAAGGGCCAATTTGTGATTAGATTTTGATTTTTTCGTTGAGGTGCTTGTGGCGACGTTTTGAGCCGGCAAAACAGTAGGAAATGCCGCCCCTAAAAAAAACCACGCCATTAAAATCGAAAAAAATTTTTTCAAGCGAGAACCTTAATCAATTCTTCAAGGCGCGCTTTTTTAGAGAGCGCCGTATCCTGGAGAAACCGCGTTTCAGAGACCTCTTCCATAGCCGCTTTTGAAAGATAATTGGGATCAGAGAGCTTCTGCGATAATTTGCCCAAATCGTTTTCAACTTTTCCAAGCTCTTTTTTTAAGCGTTCAGATTCTTTCTTAAAATCAATCAAGCCTTCAAGCGGAACATAGAAGGTAAAGTGCGGAGTCACCGTGGAAGCCGCCTTGGTGGGCAGAGATTCTCGCTTAGAACTTAAGAAAGAAATCTCTCTTCCCCCGGCTAACGCCGCTAAATAAAGAAGATTCTCTTTTAAGAAGTTTGTCTCTGCGGCGTCTTCGCTTTGACAAATGACGGGAATCTTAAGCCCTGGAGAGATGCCCAGCTGCGCGCGCAAGGACCTTAAAGACTTAACCGCTTCAATTAAAGCGCTCATTCCTTTTTGGGTTTCTTCCGTAATTTTAATTTCCGGGACATTTGGAAAACGGGAATTCATCAAAAAATCCGCGGGTTCGGTATCCCAAGTTTTTAGGACCGAATAAATTTCTTCCGTGACAAAAGGCATCAAGGGATGAAGCATTTTAACGACGCCATTTAAAACGGTTATTAAAACGCGAAACGCCGTTTTTTTGGCTCTTAGATCGGCGCCTTGAAGGCGGAGTTTTGCTATTTCTACATACCAATCGCAAAACTCATCCCACAAAAACTCATACATTTTCTCCGTCGCGTTGGCGAGATTATAAATTTCAATTTCTTCTTGAACGGAAAGAATCATCTTTTGGTATTCAGACAAGATCCAAACATCCGCCGCCTCTAATTGGAAGTTAGGGACTGTCCCTAACTCTTCAGGGGCGACCGCATTCATCAAGGCAAAGCGCGCGGTATTCCAGAGTTTATTGGTAAAATTTCGTCCGGCAATCAGCGAATCTTCCGAAAATAAGATGTCTTTTCCGGGACGGGCTTGGGAAATTAAGGAAAAGCGAAGAGCGTCGGTTCCATATTTGTCCATCATCTCGATCGGATCGATAACGTTTCCGAGAGACTTCGACATTTTTTTTCCCTTTTTATCGCGAATGATGCCGTGGATAAACGCTTCGGAAAAGGGGACCTTCCCGGTTAAATAGAGACCCATCATCTGCATACGAGCGACCCACAGATAGATAATTTCGTATCCCGTGACGAGAATTTGAGTTGGGTAATAACGCTGGAGATCCTGATTTTTTTCCGGCCAGCCAAAAACGGAGAAAGGCCAAAGGGCCGAGGAAAACCAGGTGTCTAAAACGTCGGGGTCTTGAATCAATTCCAAATGACCGCAAACAGAACAAGCCTTTGGCTTTTCGCGAGAGACCACTCCCCTAAGATTAGGAATTTGATGGAAAGATGAGTCTTTTGAAATCGCGTTGCATTTAAGACAGTACCAAACGGGAATTTCATGTCCCCACCAAATTTGGCGGGAGACGCACCAATCGCGAATATCGAGGAGCCAGTTCCTATAAGGCTCTTTCCAGGAGGCCGGATAAATTTTAAATTGGTTATTCTCCAAAGTCTTCAAAGCCCCGGCGGCCAAGTCCTTGGTTTTAACAAACCACTGCCAGGAAAGAAGCGGTTCAATAATTTCCTGACAACGATAACAAATTCCGACCGCGTGCGGATGGGTTTCCGTCTTTTCCAAAAAGCCTTGGAATTCCAAGTCTTGAATAATTTTTTTGCGCGCATCTTCTCTGGACAATCCGGCATAAAGGCCGCCTTCTTCAGTGATTTTTCCGGAAGGGGAAATGACCTTGATGCGGGGAAGTTGATGCCGAAGACCCATTTCAAAGTCATTGGGATCATGAGCGGGAGTGACCTTGACGGCTCCCGTTCCAAAAGAAGACTCGACAAAACCATCTTCAATCACCGGAATTTCTCGGTTCACAAGCGGCAAGCGAAGTTTTTTTCCAATTAAAGACCGATAGCGCTTGTCCTCGGGGTAAACGGCGACCGCGACATCTCCCAGCATGGTTTCAGGCCGGGTGGTGGCCACAACCAACCCCGGTCCGCCGGAAGCCTCCGGGTAGCGGATATGCCAGAGATTTCCCTTTCTTTCCTCATGCTCAACTTCTATGTCGGATAAAGCCGTTCCGCATCTCACGCACCAGTTGACCAACCGCTCCCCGCGGTAAAGAAGCCCGTCATCCCACAATTTTTTAAACGCCTCAAAAACGGCCGCTTTTCGTTTTTCATCCATCGTAAAGGACTCACGGCTAAAATCAAGCGAACATCCGAGTTTCTTGAGTTGCCCCAAAATCGTCTCTTTACAATGAAGCGTCCAATCTTCCATGCGCTGGGTAAAAGCCTCCCTTCCAATTCTAACGCGAGAAGTGTTTTCAGCCTTTAAAATTTTTTCCATTACGGTTTGAGTCGCGATGCCGCCGTGATCGGTTCCAGGAACCCAGCAGAGATCTTTTCCTGACATTCTCTTTAAGCGGGCCAGAAAATCTTGAATGGTATTATTGAGCGCATGCCCAACATGAAGCGCTCCCGTTACATTCGGAGGGGGAATGACCAGGGAATACGGTTCTTGATTTAAATCAGGATGAGAATTGAAAATCCCCGATTGAGCCCAATGGTTCACCCAGCGAGCCTCAACATCCTTGGGACTATAGGCTTTGTCCCAGGTTTTTATTTCGGTCGTTTCATTCATTTTTTTAAATGTGATTTAATTTTAGCGAGTAAAATGTTGACATCAATAGGCTTAACCACATATTCAACCGCGCCTGCGTCAACCCCGGCTAAACGATCGATTTTTTCAGTTGAAGAAGTAAACAAGATAACCGGAATATCCTTAGTCTTTAGATTTTGTTTTAGCTTCCGACAAATATCTAAGCCGCTGAAATCCCTAATGTAGAGGTCTAGTAAAATAATATCGGGGTCAACCGCTTCGGCTTTCTCAACAAAATTCTCTCCAGGGATCTCAAAAGCCTCAACCTCCATGCCGGCCCAGCGAAGCGCGGCTCCAACCGCTTCGCGTAAAAGGTCGTCATCATCCACCAAAAGAATTTTAGCTGTTTTTTCCATTTGAGCACCTCACAATAAATCGGAAGCGAGAGCCGCCAAAAGACTTCTTTCGCTCTTGGTAAAAGTCACGTGGCCATAAAGCCCTTGTCCCTTAAAACGTTCGACCAAATAGGTCAAGCCGTTGGAAGCCGAATCCAAATAATAATTATCTATTTGATAAGGGTCCCCGGTCAAAACTATTTTCGCGCCTTGCCCCGCGCGTGAAATAATCGTCTTCATTTCATGAGGAGTCAGGTTCTGGGCGTCGTCGATAATAATAAAAAGGTTCGGAAGCGTACGGCCTCTTAAATAGGTCACGGCCTCGATTTCAAGCATCCCTTCTTCCATCAGCATTTGGATATCCATGTCGGAAGTCTCAAGAGAGCCGTGCGGGCGCTCCAAAAGGTAGCTTAAATTATCGTAGATGGCTCCCATCCAGTTGGTCAGCTTCTCTTCCTTCGTTCCGGGCAAAAATCCGATGTCGTGCCCGACCGCCACGATCGGGCGGCCGACAAAAATGCGGCGATAATATTTCTCCTCAAGGCTTTGTTGCAAGGCCGTCGCCAAAGCCAGCAAGGTTTTTCCCGATCCCGCCAGTCCCACCAAGGTCACCAACTGGATATCCTTGTTAAGCAACAGCTCAAGCGCGAAACGCTGTTCGACGTTTAAGGGTTTAATTCCCCACGGCACCGAGTCGGCATGGGCAAGGGGCAAGAGATTTCCTGTTTTCTTATCGAATCTCGTCAAAGCTGTTTGCGATTGAGAAGCTCTAAGAAGAATAAACTCATTAGGCGCCGCCTCGATTTTTAAATCGGAAGCCGGTATTCTCTTTTCTTTATAAAACCTGTCGATGACCGCGGGTTCAACAGGTTCTTCTCTCCAGCCGGAATAAAGCTCGGAGACGTCTACTTTTTGCTTCTCATAATCTTCCGTCTCAAGGCCTAAGGCATCCGCCTTGATTCGGAGGTTGATGTCCTTGGAAATGAAGACGACGTGTTCCTCGACCTTGCTGAGATAAAGAGCGGAGCCTAAAATGGCGTTATCTTTGTGCTGAATGGGAAGCTCTTTTGGGAGATTCGCGACGGTTTTGAGTTCGACTTTAAGCTTCCCGCCATTTTCTAAATCAACCCAGTCGGAAAGACGTCCTTTTTGGCGAAGTTCGTCAAGTTTTCTAGCGACCAATCGCGCGGAACGCCCGCGCTCATCATTGGAGCGTTTAAAAGAATCAAGCTCTTCGATAACGCCAAGCGGAATTACCACCCGCGAACCCGCAAAAGAAAACGGAGCGAGCGGATCATGCAAAATGACGTTGGTATCTAAAACGAATGTTTTCATGAAAGGGCCTCGCTTGGTTGTATTCGATCAAAGGGGGGAACAAATTCCATAAAAACTTGATTGGCGACGAAGACGCCTTCCTTGGTCAATCTAAAAACGTTTTCGCGCCTTTCAATGAGGCCGCGGCCCATCAAGGAATTCCATTGGGAATTAAACACCCTAAGAGATTCCTCGGAAGGGACATACCCTTCAATCATCCGCAGTCCTAAAAAAGCCTTTTCGCCCAAGCTCGCCACTCCTTCCAGTTTCTCCGATGAAGACAACGGAATTTGTCCTGATTCCACCTTCACGCAGTAAGAAATAAGCCGATCCTCGTTTATCGAGCGCGTTCCATTCAAATAAGAAGCCGCTCCGCAGCCGAGGCCCAGATATTCCCCGTTTCTCCAGTAGATCTTATTATGCAAAGATTCCGAGCCCAAACGCGCGAAATTCGATATTTCGTAATGAATAAAACCCGCCTCTTTCAGGATTTCAATCGAGCGCTCGAACATCTCCCGCGCGAGATTCTCATCGACTTTGACGTCTCTTTTCGAGAATAAAGTCCAATCCTCGACTTGAAGGCCGTAAAGAGAAATATGCTCCGGAGACAGATCAAGAACCCGTTTCAAAGTTTCAAGATGAGTTTTAAGACTCTGATTGGGAAGGCCGTACATTAAATCAACGGAAATCGAAAACCCGCCCGCTTTTCTTACGCTTGAAAAAACATCGAAAAAATCTTCAGAGGAATGTCGGCGTCCGATTAATTTAAGCAAATGGTCGTCAAGAGTTTGAAGCCCAAGGCTAAGGCGGTTAACTCCCGATTCTTTTAATATTTTAATCTTATCCATATCGAGGCTTTCGGGATTAGCCTCAAAGGTCGCTTCTTTAAAATCAGCTCTAGGAAAGCGGGAGTGAATAATTTTAAAAAGTGTTTGTAATTCTTCTGCTGAAAGCTCTGAAGGGGTTCCGCCTCCGATGTAGAGAGTCTCCGGGTTAAATTCCGGAAAAAAAGAGGCCTCTTGGTCTAAGGCCGACAAATAGCGGGAAATGGTTTTCTTTTGCCCGGAAAACGCCGTAAAATCACAATAAAAACACTTAATGGAACAAAACGGAATATGCAGATAAAGCCCGCGTTGCGGTTTCAAGCTTTAAGTCTCAACAAAATTAGATTTTGGAATTAAGTCCGTCGCGCGCCGAGACCAAGTCTTCGGGGCGTTTCCATAATCGATGTAGGTATATTTTTTCATCGCCGCTTCATACTCATCGAGCAAATCGACGCCTTCGCGAGGCTTAATCGCGCCTGAGCGAACCCGGCTATCAATGGCGGATTTGAGCATTTTAATGAGCTCAAAATCGCTGTATTGAATACTCTGAAGAACATCTCGAACATTTTGGCCTTGAATCATTTCCTCGATATAATACCCAGACGGTTCCGTAGGATCTTCAAAAACATGAACCTCGCTAACCCGGCCAAACAAATTATGAATATCTCCCATCGTCGCCTGATAAGCGCCCATCAGGAAAACGCCCAAATAGTAAGGATCTCCCGGTTGAATCGGATGAAGAGGGAGAGTTCCTCCCGCTTTCCGGTGACACGCGAATTGAGAAATTTTTCCGTCTGAATCGCAAGTGATATCCACCAATGCCGCCCGGTGGGTCGGCTCCTCGTTTAAGCGCTCCAAGGGCATGATGGGGAAAAGCTGTCCTATGGCCCAACTGTCCGGCAGGGATTGAAAAATAGAAAAATTACACAAATACTGATCGCGCAAGGCCTTTGACATTTCAAGAATGTCATCGGGAACGTCTTTAATTTTGGCCAACACGCCTCCGATTTCCCGGCAAAGACTCCAAAAAAGAGTTTCCGCCTTGGCCCGGTCCTCAAGGCCCAAGTATCCCAAATTAAACAAGGAAAACGCCTCATCGCGCTTCTGAACGGCTTGATGGTAACTCTCGACAACCGTCCTAGGGCTCAGATCGGCAAACAGGGAACGCAAAGACTTGACGATTTCGTGCTCGTCCTCGGTCGGAAGAAACTCAGCGGGCCGTGATCCGCCCTCGATGAACCCAAAGACATTGACGGCCAGCATCGAGTGATGAGCGACCAGGGAACGCCCTGATTCGGTTACGATGTTAGGCTCGGGAACCTTCTCTTGCCGACAAACTTCCTGAATGGTCATGACCAAAGCTCGCGCGTATTCTCTTAAATTATAGTTGACGGAACTGTCGACCGAGGAATGGGAACCGTCGTAATCGACCCCCAAGCCGCCGCCACAGTCGAGATATTCCATCTCAACGCCCATCTTGCGAAGCTTGGCGTAGACGCGCGAGGCTTCTTTGACCGCGTCTTTAATCGTCTGAATGTTGGTGATTTGAGAGCCGATATGAAAATGCAAAAGTTTAGCGGAGGAAACAAGCCCGGCGGATTTAAGCTCGGAAACGGCTTCCAAAATTTCGGAGGTGGTCAAGCCGAATTTCGCGGAGTGCCCGCTCGAATACTTCCACTTTCCACTTCCTTCGGTTTGAAGGCGAACGCGAATCCCGATTGTCGGAACCACATTGAGGTCCTTGGCGGCCTTGATGAGAAGCGCGAGTTCCCCGGGCTTTTCAATGACGACGATGACTTTTTTACCGATCTTGGTTCCGATCATGGCCAAACGCATCATGGTCTCGTCTTTATAACCGTTGAGAATGGTCAAGCCTTCCGAATTATTCATCGCCAAAACCGCGACCAATTCCCCAAGGCTTCCGGCCTCAAGGCCGAACTGATAGGGAGCGCCCGCATCCAGAATTTCCTCGACGACTTCCCGCAACTGATTGACTTTAATGGGATAAACGCCGTAATAACGGCCTTTGTATTTAAAATCCGAAACCGCCTTTTTAAAAGTCTCGTTTAAAAGCTCGACGCGATGGCGGAGGATATCTTGAAAGCGAAAAAGAACCGGCAGGCGCAGTCCGCGGCTCAAAACATCATCAATGATCTTGCGAATTTCAATAGGATGCTCGACATCAAAGCGGGGGTGAACGGCTAAGCGTCCTTCCGGAGTGATTCCAAAATATTTAAGGCCCCATCCTTTGAGATTGTAAATCGAGGCGGAGTCATCAACGGTCCAAGGGCGGTTGTTCATCGATTATTCTTATTATTATATCACGTTCAGGGAAAATAAGAACGGGAATTGAGGACAGTCCCCAATTCCCGACTTATCTTTCCTTAATTTATTTCAGCTTAAGGAAGGTTTTTGTGAGCGCCATCGCAATAGGGCTTGTTTTTTGAATGCTTGCATCCGCACCACGCCACTTTCTTGGCCTCGGTCAACTCGACGATAATCGGAGTCATTCCGGTGTTCATTTTAGAATGACTGCCGTCGCAGTAGGGCTGATTTTTTGAATGTCCGCACGCGCACCAAGCGTATTTGCCCGGTTTTTCATCTTTCACGTACGGCGCTTTTTGCGCCACTTTAGGTTCGCTCATGGAAGGTCTCCTTTTTATTTTTTCGCTTTGGGCGCGATAATCGCCTCGACATCCAGCTTAATTTTGATTCTATTTCCAACTAAAAGACCGCCGCTTTCCAAGACCTTGTTATACATCAGGCCGAAGTCCTTGCGGTTAATGCTAGTTGTCGCGACCGCTCCCAAACGCTGATTTCCCCACGGATCCTTGACGACTCCGCCAATTTTCATTTTCAAGACGACGGGTTTGGTGACGCCGTGAATCGTCAGGTTTCCCAACAAGTCGGCGGTCTTCCCTTTAACGCCCTCGACTTTGACGCTTTTAAAGACAATCTCGGGATATTTCTTGACGTCCAAGAAATTAGACGAGCGCACGTCATTATCGCGCATTTGAATGCGGGTGTCGATGGAAGCCGCGTCGATATGCGCCTCCGTTTTCCACAGCTTCGGTTTTCCCGGAACGTAATCGACGGTTCCCGAGAATTTATCGAAGCGTCCTTGAACCCGGCTGATGACCATGTGTTTGACGCTGAAACTAATCGTCGTGTGCACCGGGTCTATTTGATACGTCGCCGCCGCGGCGGGATAGGCCAAAGCGCCGACTAAAGCCAGCGCCAAGTATTTCTTCATTTTATTATCTCCTTTTTTATCATTTTATTTTTTCTGCCTAATTTCCGGCACAGATTCCTTAATTTTTCCTGTTCGGATACCGACAAAACCGACATTTCTTCCTGAATGGCCCCGGCATGGCGGGGGAAAATCGTTTGAATTAAAGCTCGCCCCTTAGGCGTCAAATGAACGCTGACAAACCGGCGATCCTCTCCCGCCCGCACTCGCTTCACCAAACCGCGTTTTTCCAAATGATTAACGACCATCGTGACATTGCCGTCAGTTTTTAGAAGTTTCTTTCCCAACTCCGTTTGACACAAAGGCCCCAGATGAAGAAGGGTTTCAAGAGCGCCGAATTGACTCGCGGTCAGCCCTTCGGCGCTCAAGCGTTTTTGAAGTCTCCCAATCACCGACTCCGAGGCGCGCATGAGATTGATAAAGGCATTGAGAGAACGGATGGTTTTTAAGCTTCCTTTAAAGTGGGTTGGCATAAATATTAGTTTAATATAGAACTATTGAACCATTAACTAATTTATTTGTCAAGACGGAATCTCAATATGATTAAATTCAAGAGTGGAAGAAAAACGAAACTTTAAAATCGAAATCGCCGCCGTCTTGCTTTTTTCTTTTCTTATCGCCCTGTCCGGCCTCAAAGAGGCCCTGCACATGGACGAACCCTTTTTCCTCGCCGTCGCCTCTCATCTGCTAAAAGACCCCTTCCATCCCTTTAACTTTTCCTTTAATTGGTACGGACAAACCGTTTTATACGCCAAAATCAACAACACGCCTCCTCTCTTTCACTATCTTCTCGCTTTGGCTCTCAGCTTCTCAAAAGGGAAACTTTGGCTTCTGCGCGCGTTCCTCATTCCCCTTGATTTAATCAGCGCGCTTTTTCTTTATCTAATCGCCTCCCGCTTTTTAAAACGCCCTCTTTGGCCGACACTCATTGTCCTCGCCTCGCCCGCCACTCTCATCAACCTGCCCCATTTAATGCCGGAAAAACTCATGGCCGTATTTTCTTTTTTATGCCTCTACGCCCTAGCTCGCGCCTTTGAGGACCAAAACGAAAATTGGTATTGGGCCTCAGCCATCGCCTTAAACTTCGCGCTTCTCTCCAAATATGCGGCCCTTTTCCTTCTTTTTCCAGCATTGGCCTATTCACTGAATTATAAAACGTCTTTCCGAAAAATAACCTCTTATTTTTTAATCTCCGTCTCCGGACTCCTCCTTTATTTTCTCTATGACCGCCTGACCAATCGCGCCGCCCTCACCGCCATTGCAAGCGTTTTTGCAACCCCCAATACCGCACTCCTTCCTTTATATAGGGTCAGATCCTTTCTTTCCTTCACCGGAGGGCTGGGAATCGCGGCAACTTTATGGCCGCTCTTCTCTCTTAGAAAAAATATTAAAGCGCAAATTTTATGCCTCGCGGGGGCGGCGCTTTTTTTTCTGCCCTTTTTCGACGCGCCCCAATCCTTTATTCCCATGTTTCAACGAGGGCTGGGAATTGGTTTTTCCTATCTGGCGCTCATTTCCATCTGGGAATTATTTTCGGCCCGCGCTCTCAAAGGCTGGACTCTCTGGATGAGCTGGTTTTTCGCCGCCAGTCTTCTTCAAGCCGCTCTTTATTGGAGCATCGCGGCACGACTTTTCATCTTCATCCTTCCGCCTCTCATCCTAGGCATGGCGGAACAAATGGAATCGCGCCTGGAGGGGAAAACCCTCAAAGTTTTGATGATTGCCTCTTTTTTATTCACCCTCTCCCTGAGCTTGACCTTGAGGGAAGTCGATTTCGCCTACGCTTCCTCGCAAAAGAAATTTGCGGAGTGGGTCAAAACCCGCTACATCAACGCCGGACACAAGGTATGGTTTAGCGGTCACTGGGGCTTTCAATATTACCTGGAAAAAGCCGGCGCCGCGGAAGAAAATTGGCCGCCGCGGGAAATAAAAGCGGGAGATATTTTCATCACTCCGTCTATCAACACTAATTTGATGATTCCCTGGCCCCGCGCTCTCGCGCCGCTGGACGCAATCACCATTCAAACGCCTTTTCCGTTTCGGCTGATGGGTTCATCGGCGATTCCCAATGGGGCGGGCTTTTACTCCAGCGTCTTTGGGTTTTTACCTTATACCTTGAGCTCGGAACCGCTGGACCAATTTCTCGTATTCAAAATCCAGAAAATCCCCAAAACCGTCAAATAGCCCACGCTCCAATAGCCGGACCAAAACCAAAAAAGGGAAGACAAAGCCCGGTAATCGGGAATCATCAGAAGATTAACCGACAGAAAAGTCAGCAAAAACCAAAAGACCGTTTTCCGCGAGGAAATTCCCTTTAAAATTACAATAAACAACGGCAATATCCAAATTTGATCCCCGCAATGAGAATAAAGAGAGCCCAAAAGCGCGACGGATAAAATCAACGCCAAGCGTTTTTCAACGGGGCCCGGACGATAGGAAATCCACGCCACAAGAAGCCCGCTTAAAACCCAGCTAATTTTTCTGAAAAATTCAAGGAATCGCGAAGGCTCAAAGAGAGAGGCAAAAGCCGCCGCGCGCAAAAAAGAAAAAAAGTGAAGGCTTTTATAAATTTCGACGACCAGACTCTGATCGTCGAAAAAAACAAACCGGGTTCCATAATGAAAAAGGCTTAAGGCGAAATCTTGCCACTGGGCCCAAGCGCCCCACCCTATCAAGAGAGAAAAAAAGCCCGCCATCACCAGCCAAAGACTGATGGCGGACGCGCGCCATTTTCGATTAATGAGAAGAAAAAGAAACACGCACAAAAACCATTGCGGCAAAAGGGCTAAAAACCCCCAGGCAAACGCGGCCAAGTGTTCGCGCCCTTTTTTCCACCAAAGGAGGCCCCAGACAAACGCGGCGAAAGTAAAAATGGCCAAGCGATGGTAAAAAACTCCATGAACCAACCCCGGCAAAGAGGAAAAAGCCAATATAGCCAACCAAGACCGCCTTTCTTCGAGAGAAAACTCCGCCAAATCAAGCAAGGCAAGAATGGCTGCGGTCAACGAAAGAAAAATAATCAAAGACCAAATATAAAAAGCCGTTCGATACGAGAAAGCCGGTAAAAACCGCAGCAGAACGAAATCCCACGGAGGAAGGGCGGAGGCGTAAAAGCGCGAGGGATAGGGGTTTGCGCGGCCCAAAAAAGAAGAGAGCGCGTTTTGAAACGCCAAGGGATCATAGGGGTTTTGGCCATGGGCGAAAACCCCGCTTCCCGCGTACAAATAGATAAAATCCTCGCGCGGATTTTGAAGGGAAACCCATGACCAAAAGGCTGAAATGAGGAAAATGAGAAGAACTCCAAAAATGCTCCGCCCCGCGCTCATGGCGATTTTCTCTTGGAACAAGCGGCTCGCGGAATTACCGCGACGCATGCAAGCCCCACAAACCCCAAAAGAAAGAGAACCCAGCCCCAACCGGAATAAGGAGGCGAAAAGCTCCAGCGCACGGAATTACTTCCCGTTTTAAGGTCAATGGATTGAAAAATTTCATCATAGGAACCAATCCTCAATGGAGAGCCGTTGATTTGAGCCTTCCACCCGGGCATAAAAAGTTCTCGGCGAATTAATTTCGCGGAAGCGGCGCAGTCGGCGAACGCAAAATTCCAACGCAAACGGCTCAATTGACACGGACCTCCAACCACCGAGTAGTAAGGGCGCGAATTGGGCAATTCCCAAATTTTTACCAGAGAATCAGAATAAACCTCGCGAATTTTCTTAAGCCTTCCGACATAACGCAAAACCAAGCGCGCGCCCATTGCGGAAATTTTTCCTCGAGGTCCAAACAGAACTTGGTTTTGGCCCGGGGGCAACGAACCCGTCCAGATGGCAAAGGGGGTTTTTCCGCCCTCATTGGAGATATCCAAGGACATCGAAACCCCCGGATGCACCCGGAGAGGAGGAGACAGCGGCACGTAAAGAAAAGAGTCGTCCTTACTCCCAATAAGTGAGACCTCCCCCGAGGAACAAGCTCCCTGAGCGCAAAGGCGCACTTTCATTTTTCCATCCGCGGTATTTCCATAATTTCCCTCAAAAATACCGATGGATGATATCTGATTTTTCCCACCAGGGTAAGGCGGAGCGGTCACTACAACCCTTGCCGACTGTCCCGCAAAAAGAGCCAAAGGCTCAGTCACCTTCCCAATCGCAAACGCAGAGGAGAAGAGAGAAAGTCCTTCTGGGCGCGTGACGACATAACGAACTCCGACTTTTTCGTAATTCTCCAAAAATTTAATCAAATAATCTCTCCCCGCGCTTCTCCCATAGGGAGGCCAATCCGGAAGATAAACCGCATTACGGGACTTGTATAGGAGCGGAAAAAGGTTTTTATTTATGAATTCATCCCAATTACCCGGAGCGGGAACGCCATTGTAATTAAGTTCAGCTATTTTAAAATAGGATCCATAGTTGGGCTGAATCGGATAAAAGGTATAAAAACGAGAAAGCCCGATATGAGTTTTCAAAAAATGAATCGCGGGCCAATCAAGACGCCGAGGATGAACCGCGCTTAGCTGGGGAACGATGAAAAATACGCAAGACTCCAGTATTAGGAGGCAAAAGAAGACGATTCTGCGATATTCCCCTCTAAGGAATACCCAAGACGCGGTAAAAATACCAAGTTCGCCTACCGCCCAGGCATTGGATAAAAAAAAGAAGCTTTTAAAAAACCCTCCCCACCTTCCAAAATTATGCCAAGACCAAGCCAAGGCGGCGGCAAAAAAAATTAGCGCCGAGGAAACGGAAAGCGGTAAAAAAATATTCGACTGGTCATTTTTTAAATCATCGATAGCCAGCGCCGCGAGGATGGCGAGAGCTAATTCCCAAGAAGGCGGCGAATAGCGGTAAAATTCCGATTGCGAGAGAAAAGGAATATGAGACATCAAAGATAGAATGGGCGAGAACCCAAAACTTCGAGCCCAACAAAGCAGAACCCATGAGACAAGCAAAATCCTCAGACCTTTTTCTCGCTTGCCTCTCGAATAGGGAATCGCAAACAGAGCTAAAAAAACCAGCGAAACGCCGGCATAGCCGCCCACGTTGTCCCATATGCGCGCGACGGTTCTGTTTCCGAAGCTAACCGCGGTAGGGCCGAATACATAAGGCAAAAAAAGAGTCGCGGCGCCGGCAAAAGGGAGAGAAACGCGTCCAAAAAAATGAAGACGGAACACGTCGGAATTTTGAAGGTAATCGCCAAAAGAGATTAAAAGCGGAGCGGCAAGCAAAAGCCCTAAAACTCCGCCGCCAATAACGCGTCCGGCAAAAACCAGCGGACGCTCCGACATCCTGAGGCGAAGAATCGCCCACAAAAGAGCCAATAGGCCGTCAATATAAGCGGTTTCCGGGAAGCCCGCGAAAAGAGACCATGCCAGGGCAAGCCCAATCCAAAAAACTCCCGCGTTTTTTCCCTCTTCCGCAAAAGCGATCTCGATTCCGTAGAGAAAAAGAGGCAAGAATGGGATGGGGTGGATGAGCACGTAAGAGAACCAGGAAAAAGTTCCGTTCAATGAATAAGCCATCGCTCCGGCAAGGGCCGCGAATTGACCAAGACGCAATTTTCGCAGTAATCCATAGGAAGCGAGCCCTGAAACGATTTGAAGGGATATTTTCAAACATAAAATACCGTTTCTAAATAAGAGTAGAAACAAAAACGGCCAAAAAAAAGCGGCGGAGGCCGGACCGCCGGCCAAAGGCATTCCCACGCCGGAATAGGGATTCCACCAGGGAATTGATCCGCGCAACCAATCCAGGGCCGCGAGCCTCCCTAGGGCCTGAGTGGTATACCCGGCATGCGGATCCAAGTACGGCACGCCCGGAAGCGGGTGGGAAGAATATCCAATCGCTAGGCCCGAATTAAACCATAGGGGATTAGGGCTAAGCCCCAAAAGAAACAGGGGAAGATGAATTAAAAACGGGAGGATGAAAATCACCGCGACAGGCGCCCACGGAAAAGACTCCAGCCATTGGTCTATTGAAACCGGAAAGCCGCTCCTTACCCGCTCAGATTGAGGAATCATTTTTTTGGAAACAATTGAACAAGGGAAAGTTCCGGATTTTTATAGAGGATTTTGCAGGACGCCGCATTGTCGGGGCAGGGATCCCAATTTGACGGAAAAACCGCGTAATTGGCATTCAAGATATGAGAAATGCCAAGCAGCGTTTTTAAATCCTTCCGGAGATAAGCGGCATTGAGATTTTCATGAAGCGGCCAATAAAATTTTTCAACTTTATCGTTAAAGGCGATAAGCATTTCAAGAGCGCGAGAATCCCCGAAAACAGAACGAGCGGATTTCAAACGAAAAAAGAAAAGCCCATCGGGAACGAGAATCAAGGCATCGCGAGGAGTTATCTCTCGGGTTTTCCGCGACAGATCCGTTTCATATTCCCACAATCGCTCCGGTTCCAAAGGGGCGCTCCAAGCTGAATGAGGGAAAGAATGGAGGAAAATAAAAATCCCTAAGGCAAGAATTAAAATATTTTTCTTTCTCTCTTCCATGGGACGCCAAAATTCGGACGCGAGAGGAATTACCGGGAGAATGGCCGGCATGAAGGATCTAAATTCGGCCATGATTAAAGTAGGGGAAAAGGGAAGCATTAAAATAAAAAATCGTCCTAGAATCAGCGAACTTAATGGAAAACTCGCGCTTAGAAGAACCTGGCTTTTTTTATTTTTAATACTCCGCCACGGCCGTGCCATGAGCCAAAAGGCGAAAACAATCGCGGGATAACGTAAAAGAAAAAAGAAGATAATGATAGCCCGGAAACGGAAAATGGGCCAGCCATTCGCGGGATAAATAGGCGGAAAAGCCCAGCCGAAAAAATTCGCGCTAGGGAGATGCCACCTTCTCAAAAACAACAAAGACGGCAAGGCCCCTACAAATATAAAAATCACAGAAAGGAAAACGGCCAGAAACGATATTCTATTTTTTGGGGGACGAATTTCGGGAACAAAAAAATAAGCGGAAACAAGGGCTAAACTCATGTCAATCGCCGTGGGAGCGTGAATATTGGCCGCCAAGGCTAAAAGCCCCATTTCCAACGGAGGCGTGGAAGGATTTTTGACTCTCCGGATGAGAAAATAAAGAATCCATGGAAAAAGAGACAAGGCCTGTTCATGAGGAACGGCAAAATTTCCGAGCGCAAGAAAATATTGGCCCGCCGGATCGGTCCCGCCGGATAAGAGAAATAAAACCGCAAGTCCCATGGAAAGTAAATTTCCGGAAACCTCATAAGCCAGAAGGCTCATTCCTAAAGCCGCCACCAAAAAAGTCAAACAAGAGATGAGCCAATTACCTATAATCGCGTTATGAAAGAGACGCAAACTAAAACGAGCCGTCATCTCGCGCCAAAACCACGGGTAGAGAGGCATGACGCGAGTCACCATGTAATCGCGCGAATAAAATGAGGGATTGAGCGTCCGCATCTGAATTGGAATTAAGTGAAGATAATCAAGGCTGGCCCCGGTCGCCAGCATTGAATTCCAGGAGGGTGGAAAACCGCTCCACAAAAATGTCCTAAACTGAAAAAGAAACGCCAGCGTAAGCGCGGCACAAGCCAGTGGAATTTGGAATCGTTTCATCTATAGAAACACTATAATATCCTATCCCTCTTATGAAAGAACAAAGAGAAGCAGACGTCTTTTTTATGCGAAGAGCCTTACAACTCGCCCAACGCGGTGGAGAAAAAACCCGCCCCAACCCCCGAGTCGGCTGCGTCTTGGTAAAAAACGGAAAAATTATCGCGCAAGCCTGGCATCAAAAATTTGGCGCTCCCCACGCGGAAGCCTTGGCTCTTAAAAAAGCCGGCTCGCGTGCGCGTGGGGCAACGGCTTATGTCACGCTTGAACCTTGTGTTTCGTTTTATGGAAAAAAAACTCCTTCCTGCGCAGAAGCCTTAATTGCCGCGAAGATCAATAAAGTCTTTATCGCAAGTTCCGATCCAAATCCTAAAATATCCAACCGTGGGATTAGACTGTTCAAGGCAAATGGAATTAAAGTTAAAACCGAACTTTTAAAGGAAGAAAGTCAAGAAATAAACCGTGGTTTTTTTTGGAGACATCAGTTTAAACGCCCCTATGTGGTTTTAAAACTCGCTTTAAGCCTTGATGGGAAAGCCTTCGCATTAGGGGGAAAATCAAAGTGGATTACCGGGATATCGGCGCGCCAACGCGTTCACCAACTCAGAACCCGCTTTGACGCCATCTTAGTGGGAGTTGAAACGGTCCTTAAGGATAATCCGAGCCTGACCTCTCATCAACATGGACAAAATCCCACACGCATTGTTTTAGACACCGACCTTAAGATTCCAAAAAACTCCAAGGTCTTGGATGAGCAATCGCGAACATTGATTCTCACCTCCTCAAATCAAAAAATTCCTAGAGTAGAAACTTTTCAGGTTCCATCAAAAAATGGAAAAATCAATTTAAAACGCGCCTTAAAAAAACTCGCGGAACAGGGAATCGGAACCTTGTTGGTCGAGGGAGGGCCCACAGTCGTGGCTTCTTTTCTTAAAGAAAATCTCGCTGATGAAGCTTATCTCTTTTTCGCGCCGAAATTTTTATCCGGAACTCATAATCCAAACCTTGCCCCATGCCTTAAAAACCCAGAATTTGAAAAAATTGGAAAAGACTTTCTCATCCATGGTAGAATCTCATAGTCCCTTTCCTTTCTAAGGTAGGGACAATGCCGTCTAAAACCATAAGGGAAAGGCATAGGATGTTTTCTGGGATCATTGAAAAAGAAGGCCAAGTTAAAAAAGCGAGCGGAAACTCTCTCTGGGTTTTTGCCGCTTTGCCCGGAACTAAACCCGGAGACAGCGTCGCGGTCAACGGAACCTGCCTCACCGCGTTAAGGCCAATCAAAAAAAATATCCTCCTCTTTGATTTAAGCCCGGAAACCTTAAAACTCACCACTTTAGGAAGACTCAAACCCGGCCAAACCGTCAATTTGGAGCGCGCTCTAAAAATGTCCGATATCATCGGCGGACATTTAGTTTCAGGCCATGTCGATGCCACCGCGCGCGTTTTAGAAAAAAGAAATCTGCCCAAGGGTTTTGTGAATATCCGCATTGAAATTCCCAAGAATCTTATCGGCCTCATTGCCCATAAAGGGTCCGTCGCCGTTGACGGAGTGAGTTTAACGGTGGCTTCTGTTGGAAAAAGATATTTTGAGGCAGCTATTATTCCCTACACTCTCAAGCACACGAATCTCGGCAAATTAAAAGAAGGCGATTTCGTTAATCTGGAAGCTGATCTTCTGGCTCGATATGCCGCTCATTACTTGTCGAGCATAAAATTGGGGAGGGCTTCCCTTTGAAATTCAATACCATTGAGGATGCGATCAAAGACATCCGCAAGGGAAAAATCATCATCGTCATTGATGATCCTAAACGGGAAAACGAAGGCGATCTCGTTATAGCGGCGGAAAAATGTAGCGAAGCCGCCGTTAATTTTATGGCCAAACACGGACGCGGTCTTATTTGCGTTCCGATGACTAACGAACGCTTGGACGAACTGAATTTACACCCCATGGTCCACGCCTCTTCCTGGACTCGGGAACCGGGGCGGGACACCGCGTTTTCGGTTTCCGTGGATGTTCGCCAAGGAACAACGACTGGAATTTCCACTTTGGACCGAGCCAAAACAATTCAAGCCCTGATTTCGCCCAAAACAAAACCCGAAGATTTAATTCGTCCAGGACATATCTTTCCTCTTCGTTCCAAAGACGGCGGGGTCTTGGTCAGAGCCGGACATACCGAGGCCGCAGTCGATTTAGCGCGCCTAGCCGGTCTTAAACCCGCCGGAGTCATTTGCGAAATTTTAAATCAAGATGGATCCATGGCGAGAACGCCTCAATTAATGCGTTTTTCCAGAAAGCATAAACTCAGCATCGTCACCATCCAAGACCTAATCGAATACCGCAGGTCCCGAGAAAGACTGGTCAAGCGTATGGCCAGCGCTCGTCTGCCAACCAAGTTCGGAGATTTTTTAATTCATCTGTACGAAGAAACCCTGACTGGAAAACAACACCTAGCCTTAACCAAGGGTTTGGTCGAAGGAGCAAAAAAAATTCTTGTGCGCGTACACAGTTCCTGCGTTACGGGAGACGTTTTATTTTCTGAGCGATGCGATTGCGGAAAACAACTGGCCACGGCGCTTGAACGCATCGGCCGCGAAAAATCGGGAGTTCTTATCTATCTCTCTCAAGAAGGACGCGGAATCGGCCTTCTCAACAAACTCAAATCCTATAATCTCCAAGATCAAGGGCTTGATACAGTAGAAGCCAATCTCGCATTGGGGTTTAAACCGGATTTAAGAGAATACGGAATCGGAGCCCAAATACTAGCCGATCTCGGGCTTTCAAGCATTCGCATTTTGACCAATAATCCGCGGAAAATCGTCGGCATTGAAGGTTACGGCCTTAAAGTCGTCGAACGCGTACCCCTTGAAACTCCGGCGACGCAGCATAACGCCCGCTATTTACGGGCTAAAAAACAAAAACTTGGCCATTGGCTAACGGAGGATTCTCTTCTTCCATGAAAAAACCAAAAATCGGAATCGTGGCTTCCCGTTTTAATGAAGAAGTGACAGACCGTCTTTTAAGTAGTTGTTTCAAAACACTCGATGCCGCAAAAATTGAAAAATCGGATATTTTGGTTGTGCGCGTTCCCGGCGCCTACGAAATTCCCTGGACGCTTCAGGAAATGGCGCTGAGCCGAAAATATTCTGTTTTGATTACTCTCGGTTGCATTCTCAAAGGCGAGACACCTCAAAACGACTATATGGCCAAGGCCGTTATCGGAAATATTCAAAAAATTTCTCTTCAAACCCGCGTTCCCTGTGTGTTGGGGGTGATCACTCCCCATACTGAAAAACAAGCCTTAGCGCGAACGCGGGGCGAAATGGACCGTGGAAAAGAAGCGGCCTTGGCGGCCCTAGAGATGCTGTGGATCAAATCCATAATGGACAAAAAGGCTTCTCAATGAAAGGCCGACGTCTTGCTCGGGCAACCGCCTTACAAGTTCTTTACCTTATTGATGTTTCTGGAATTCCTGAAGAAATTGCCTTGTCCACACAGCAGGAAGCCCTCAACTCTTTAAAGGAAAGCGATTCCTCTTTTTCAAGAAACCTAGTCTCAGGGACGCGAAAATTTTTAAACGAGATTGACCAAAAAATTGCAGCCGCCGCAGCGCACTGGAGGCTGGACCGCATGACCTCGGTTGACCGCAATATCTTGCGGCTTTCAACTTATGAATTGTCCTATGTCCCAGAGACTCCGTCCAAGGTCGCCATCAATGAAGCCATTGAAATTGCACGCGAGTTCTCAACAGAAGAATCTGCACGGTTTGTGAATGGAATCCTCGACAAAATTTCTAAGTCTGAAAAATAATTTCATGTCAGTTGAAACGGAAATTAGTCATCTAAGAAGCGAAATTCTTAAGCACGACCGCTTGTACTATCTTGAACAAAAACCCGAAATATCGGACTTTGAATACGACGCTTTGATGCGTCGTTTAAAAGAGTTAGAAGAGTTGCATCCAAAGCTCGTCACGCCAGATTCTCCCACGCGTCGCGTTTCAGGTGGAATTTCCTCAACCTTCGCGCCAATCCGCCACGCATCAAGGATGATTTCCCTGGACAATACCTACAATGAAGAAGAGATTTTAGACTGGCACAAGCGCATCACCAAAATCCTTCCCTCCGGCGCCAAGCCTCAATATTTGGTCGAGAGAAAACTGGATGGCCTTTCCTGCGCTTTAACTTATGAAAAAGGGCTCCTCGTTCGGGCGGCCACTCGTGGAGATGGAGAGACCGGAGAAGACATCACTCCCAACGCCAAGACCCTGCGCACAATTCCCCTCAAATTAAATCTCAGTTCTCGCCGCTCGGAATATCTCAACCTTTTGGAAATTCGGGGCGAAGTCTTAATGACTCAAGCCGATTTTGAGAAAATTAATGGCGAAATGAAAAAAAATGGGGAAGAACCTTTTGTCAATCCGCGCAATTGCGCTTCTGGATCACTTCGACAAAAAGACCCTTCTATCACCGCCAAACGGCGACTGCGCTTTTACGCCCATTCCTTTGGGGCGTGGGAAGGGAAATCTTCAGAGCCTCTTTGTCAATCTGATTTTCTGGAGCTTTGTCGAGATTTTGGATTTCAAGTTGAGCCTTATGAAATTTTTGAATCCATTGAAGAAGTCATTAAGTTCTATAAAAAATTTAAAGACCAAATCATACCGACTCTCCCTTATGCGGTGGACGGTCTTGTCGTTAAAGTCAACTCCTTCGCTCAACAAAAGATTCTAGGCTCTACTAACAAAAGCCCGCGTTGGGCCGTCGCTTTTAAATATCCCGGCTCTCAAGCCATATCCACGGTCAAAACCGTCGAATTTTCTGTGGGCAGAACCGGCGTCATTACTCCGGTCGCCAAAGTTGAGCCCATTTTTTGCGCGGGAGTGACCATTAGCTCCGTGACCCTCCACAATTTCGATGAAATCGAAAGGCTCAATTTAGAAGTGGGAGACGCAGTCATGATTGAGCGCGCCGGAGAAGTCATTCCTAAAATTGTCAGAGTGTCTCAAAAAGCTTCGCATTCCTTAAAGATTACGCCGCCCAGCAGGTGCCCTGCCTGTCAATCTAAGGTCATTAAGGAAGAACATGTTGCCTACCGCTGTCCCAATCCTTCTTGCCCGGCTCAAATTCGCGCGAGACTTTTACATTTCGCTTCCCGCAAGGCCATGGATATTCAAGGATTGGGAGAAGCCGTCATCGATCAACTCCTTGAAAAAGAACTAGTTCATGATTTCGCCAATCTATATCACTTAAAGATGAAAAGTTTAAGCGAGCTTGAACTATTTGCCGAAAAGCGCGCGCAAAACCTGCTTGATCAAATCAATGAGTCCAGAAAAAAATCTTTATCGCGCCTCATTTATGGATTAGGAATCCCGCAAGTAGGAGAAAAAACAGCAGAAGTTCTTGCGGAAAGATTTTCTCTGGATGAACTTGTGTCGGCATCCCGCGAAGAACTTCAAAAAATCCAGGAAATCGGCCCTGTCGTTTCGGAAGGCATTGTTGATTTTTTCTCCCGTTCTGAAATCAAAAAGCTTATCTCACGCCTCAAAGAAGCCGGCCTCAATATGAACAAAGAAAAGCGGGATTTTTCCCAAATGCCCTTTGCAGGAAAAAGCTTTGTTTTCACCGGCGAACTTGAGTCCATGTCCAGAGAAGAAGCCGAGTCCAAAATTAAAAGTTTGGGCGGAAAGACTTCCTCGTCAGTTTCATCCAAAACTTCTTACGTGGTAGCGGGAAAAGAGCCGGGTTCCAAAATCAAAAAGGCGCGAGAACTCGGAATTCAAATTCTCAATGAAGAAGAATTTTTGAAACTCCTCACACAATACGATGGCAGGTAAACTCGAAAAATACGCGCTTCTTAATGTCGCGGACCGCACAGGAATTATCGAACTGGCCTATGAACTGCGCGCCCTAAACTTTCAGATTATTTCTTCCGGGGCCACCGCCAAGGCTCTCAAACAAGCTGAAATTGAAATCATCGAACTTACTGATCTCATTGGCGCAAAAAACATTTTACAAGGCCCCTTAAATTTACTCCATCCTCAAATCCTTTCTTCTCTGACCTTGAACCCGGACCCGGATAAACCTGGGATAGCGGCGGAATTAGAACGTCAAGGCGGACACCCGATTAATTTAATCGCCGTCAATTTTTATCCGGTCTCTGAAATCGTCTCAGATAAAAATTTGACTCCAAGAGAAATCCTCGACTATATTGATTTGACTGGACCCACTCTCGTTCGTGCCGCGGCCAGAAACTATCAGAATGTCTTGTGTCTTTGCGATCCAGAGGATTATTTGCCCACAATAGAATCTCTTAAGCAATATGGGCGCATCCATCCGGATAAGAAACAAAGTCTTGCAGCAAAAGCTTTTCATTACAGCGCTTATTATGATTCCACCGTCGCCCAATATCTTGGGGGGAAATGGGATCGCCTTCCCGATGAGCTCGTCATCGGCCTCAAAAAAAGCGCAGACCTTCACTACGGTGAAAACCCGCAACAACAGGGAGCTCTCTATGCCTTAAGCGGAGCCAGACCCTGGGGGCTTAACGCCGCCCAAATCATTCACGGAAAACCTCTCTCTTATAACCATTATCTTGATCTCGATGTCGCCTGGGAACTGGCCATTGAAATTGAGGACCCCGCTTGCATCATTGTTCGGCATGCGACTCCCGCCGGAGTTGCATCCTCCGAGAATTTGACTGAAGCTGCGCGCTTGGCTTACCGCTCAGATTTAAGAGGATGCTTTCAGGGAAGTTGCGCGGTCAACAGAGAAATTAATGAAGAGGCGGCCGCTTTTTTTGCCGAAGCTCACATCGCTCTTATCGCCGCTCCGCAATTTTCTCCTGCCGCCCTTTCCATTTTGCGCGCAAAAAAAGATATTCGTCTTGTCACTCTTCCTTCCACCTTGGTTTCTCCTGCAGAAATGGACATCAAAACCGTTGCGGGCGGAGCCTTGATTCAGGATAAAGATCACTCAAAAATGACCGGCCCTTTTACTTGCGTCACCCGCAGAACTCCTAACGAAGTGGAAACAAAATCTCTTCAGCTGGCTTGGCATGTAGCAAAGCACGCCCGGACGCACGCCGCCGTCATCGTCCAAGGAACATCGACAATCGGAATTGGAAGCGGTCAAACATCCCGCCTTGACAGCGTAAGACTCGCTCTCGTTAAAAGTCAGGAAAGGCATCCCATTTTGCCACCCCATACTTCTCTCATGATGGCCTCTGACGGCGTCTTATCCAGCGAGCACGTCCGGGAAGCCGCGCAGGGGGGGGTTGGAGCCATGATCCAACCCGGAGGATCCAGCGAGGACAAAGACGCGATAGAGGCGGCGAACGAAAAAAACATAGCGATGCTCTTTACCGGAAGCAGACATTTCAGGCATTAAAATTTCGGCTTAATTTTTCTTTTAACCCCGATTCTTAGTAGAATAAAAGGCATTGCGGGCGTAGTTCAATGGTAGAACGTCAGCCTTCCAAGCTGATCACGTGGGTTCGATTCCCATCGCCCGCTGATTTTGCGGAATTTTTATGCTGGGGTAGCTCAGTGGTAGAGCATCTCCATGGTAAAGAGAAAAAGGCCTTTTCTCTGGGTTTTGACCCACCTCTGTTTTCCTTGTTCCAGCTTGATTTATCGTCGAGAAATCATATTATTCCGTTTTGACGGGCTTTTTTGCGGTTTTGCCGTTTTTGACTCTGACAAAGTCGAGGTCGTGAGTCGCTCGGGACCAAGGCTCTCCTCCCAAACGACAAACATGAGAGCCCCCTTCAAGACAAACTTGTCGCGGTGCGCGGAACGGCTCAGCCGGTATAAAAAAACGCTCCATCGCGTAGTATTGCAATATCTCGTCGAATGGGCGCGTCCAGCCGTTGCGGGCTTACGAGACGATCGTCCGATTGATTTCGGCCACGAAGACAGCCAAGGGGGAACCGTTAGGTGCCCCGCCTGGACCGACGCAAATACCCATTGGGGCTAACTGTGACAAAAGAAGGATTTGGCATCACTACGCATCCGTTCGCAACGCCTTTTTTCCGTTTTTTTAGGGGATTTGATCGCTGATTCGCTCATTTCATCGACCATTGATAGCGGCCTTTATCAAATTTTCTTTCGACTCGTCCCATGCGGACCAAGGTTTCAGCGGCATTGATGACGGAATTTTCGTCCTTGCAGTCTTTGCAGAGGGGAATCGTTTCCGCCAAATTCAAGAATTCGCGCGTAGTCAAGGGAGTTTTTATTTTCAAGACCTCGAGCACGCAACGCTCGTTATCAGTGAGAACCTCTCTTTTGAGGGACGAATTTCGCCGAAGGCGCGCGTCATAGCGTTCCGGGATTTTTAAGAGGGGTTTTATCTCGTCAGTTCCGAAATGCCGCGCGTAACTCGCGTCAAAACCGATGCAGCGATCATTGTAAACGCATTTTTTGCATTCTCCGGTTTTAACCGTGTGGAGCTGGGCTGTCTGGTCGAGATCTCTTTTTTCCCCTTTGGGGCTGACAACCATCGTATTAAACGCGGACCAACCGAGCATTTGTTGCTCATATCCAGGCAAGACGCAGGGAGTAAAATGAAGGAGAAGCGGAGGCTTGGGGTAGTTTATTCGATTGAAAACATCGTAGGCCTTTTTGATGTGGGGCGCCATGTCGGCCAGCCGAGCGCCGATCTTTTTGGCGTGGAGGGTCATGTTCCCCTCATAAAGCGGCGCGATAATGACGAAATTAGAGAGTTCAAGCTTAAGCAGGAAGAGTTCGTAAAATTGAGGCAAGTATTTATAATTGAGGTCGTTTAAGACGATATTAACGCCTATCCCAATTTTAAGT
>DAHXMM010000035.1:0-20913 GCA_027371715.1 Elusimicrobiota bacterium
CCGCCTACTATTCCCTACCTTCCCCGCGTTACTTCCCGCAGATTTTGGCCAGCGTCGTCAAGGATTGGAATAAAGTTCATGACGCGATGTTGAAAGTGATTCGCGGTCTTAAAGCCACTGGCTTTACCATCATTGCGGCCAACATTTACGGCGGCTCTATGGGCGACGGTTATGGTGGCGTTAATAGCAACACTGGCAAGGTCACTTTTAACCAGGTCGTGACAAAAGACCAGGTGGAAGGTGATCACATCGACTCTCTCCGTTACGTCATCGACTATACCGTCTCCTTGACGACGCTGGCCAAAATCTGCGGGAAGTAACGCGGGGAAGGTAGGGAATAGTAGGCGGACGCGCGGAACCTGCTTCAAAAACTAGAGCGTCAATCAATGAGCCCTGGGGGCATGCTCCGGCTTAAATGACACCCGCAAGCCGGAAGCGTTCAGCAGCCCCCAAAACGTTTTGAATTCGGGATTGCCCCGGCGCGAGACCGCCTTATAAAGGCCCGCTCTTGAGAGAGCGGCTCTTTTCGCCGTCCGCGAAAAGCCGTGCGCCCTCGCGACCCGAGCCAAGGCCGCGATGAGAAGGGAGGGATCGTCTTCCTCGACGGCGGCATTTAAGTAAAGCGCGGCTTCTTTCGGATCCTTGAGTTTTTCATCCAAATAGTCGTCGTGGGTTTTATAGGGTTTCATAATTTTCTTTTAAAATCCTCCCAGTAATCAGCGGCTTTTTGAATATCCTTGGCCTGGCTGCTTTTATCTCCGGCGCACAGGAGAATGATTAAAGATTCTCCGTAAAGCCCGACATAGACTCTGTATCCAGGGCCGACATTCAGTCTCAGTTCGAAAACGCCGCCGCCGACGCTTCGGTGATCTCCCAGGTTGCCGAGTTCCGCGCGCGTAACGCGAACCCGGATTTTCGCGGCCCCAGGGCGGTCCTTAAGCGAGTCGACATAATCGGCATACGGCTCGGCCCCATCTTCCTTTTTGTAGATGATGGCCCGTTTCCGCATTGGTATAATTGTATACTAAAGTTTACAGTCTGTCAAGGGGAACCTTGGGCCTTTTGCCGAGCGTCGTCTAGGACTTTGGACCCATACGGGTTTTCCGGCTTTAGGCGTAAAATATTGATTGTCGCCGGGTATTTCGGCGTATTTTAAGGCGTTCCGCTTTTAGCAGAGGAGAATAAAGATGACGAAGACGAAAATGACGTTGACGGCAATGGCAGTCATGGCTTTGGGCGCATCGACGGTTGTGGCGGTTCAAGCGCGAGCGGATCAATGGGCTCCGACGAATATCAAGGCGACGCTCGCGAACCTTAAGGAAGCCGCGGCGAAGTCGGCGAAAGAAGATCCCGCCAAGGCGGTTCTCGTCGCCTTGGCGAAATTCAACGCGGCTGTCGACCTCGCGGACCAGTACCGGATAGAGGTGGAAAAGCTTGGCCAAGAAGCGGCCGCCGATAATCACAGCAGCCCGCAAGCGGCAGCTTTGGAGAAAATGGCGGCCAATCTCAGCGCCAAAGCGAGCGCCTTGCGCACCAAAGCCTGTTCCTATCTTCCCTTCAAAGCGCATCTTAAGGTTGAGCAAATCAGAAGTCTCGAGGTTTTGAGAGGTATTGATCCAAGCGATGATTCGGCGGTTAGAGCCGATTTAGATCATGCTGTTGGAAAGCTGAAGGACTGGAGGTATATGGTCATTGATCAGGAACTCATTTACCATTACCAACCAACATATCCGTTATGTCGTGGGCAGGATCCAACGCTATGCCGTGATCAGGGGGAGTGGGACTTTCGCATCACCTACGCCCACTGCGTCCCTGTCGCGCTACCGGCCCAATAGTTCCGGAAGGCGGGGGAGGGCGAGTTCTTCGCTCGCCCTGCGGATTTTTCGGTTCCGCTTATTTCGAATGGACGAGCGGAGCCTTGAGGATGTCCGTCTTGGCGCCGAGCGCGTATTGACTTTGCCGCTGTCGCCTGCTACACTGGAAATATGACGACAACCCAAGCGACCGCCCAAGTCTTTGTCGCGGCGTGGAAATCTCTTCCCAAGAAGACTCGAAGCGAAGTGATTCATGAGATGCTCCGGACCAAGGAACTCCGCGAGGATCTTATCGATATCGCCGTCGCCCGGTCGCGCAAAACCGGCCCCTTTCGGCCTTTTCGCGATTTCTTGGCGGAACGCTCCGCCAAGTGAGCTATCGCGTCCTTATCCACCTCAAGGCCGAGAAAGAAATTTCCGATCTTCCCGCGAAGATGGGAGCCCGCATCAAGGCTAAAATTCTCCTTTTGGAATCCCACCCGCGGCCTCCCGGGAGTAAGAAACTGCAAAATACCGACGACTACCGCCTGCGGGCGGGAGATTACCGGATTATCTATTCCATCGACGATTCGTCTCGCCGCGTTTTCATCCTTTCCGTCGGGCATCGAAGGGAAATCTACCGCTAAGCGCGGCGTCCAGGCGCCCTAAAATCTTGAAATCGAACTGGGCCTTTTGCCGAGCGTCGTCTAGGACTTTGGACCCATACGGGTTTTCCGGCTTTAGGCGTAAAATATTGATTGTCGCCGGGTATTTCGGCGTATTTTAAGGCGTTCCGCTTTTAGCGAAGGAGAATAAAGATGACGAAGACGAAAATGACGTTGACGGCAATGGCAGTCATGGCTTTGGGCGCATCGACGGTTGTGGCGGTTCAAGCGCGAGCGGATCAGTGGGCTCCGACGAATATCAAGGCGACGCTCGCGAACCTTAAGGAAGTTGCGGCGAAGTCGGCGAAAGAAAACCCCGTCAAGGCGGTTAGGGCGGCCAAACCAAAGGGGACTCCGGTTGCCCCCGGCGTATACATTCCCGACAACATTTCCGACCGGACGTATCTTGCGTGCGTTTGCGAGTATCAAGCTCCTAACGGTGATAAGTATTATTCCCTCAATGGCACATATCGCGTCGTATGGGATGGCACGCTAAATGACGATAATATTCAATACTTCAGCGCGGCTGACAAGGCGGATGGAAAAACGGCCTGCGAGGACGTCCTAGCCCAACTGCGGGCCAAGAACATCTGTCCGAAGGAACCGAAGTCCGGCGGGAAGTAACGCGGGGTTTTCGCTCTCTTCCCACCGGCCGATTTTCGTCACGGTTTTGGCGCCTCCATTTTACGTTGAGAAACTGTGCCTTTTCTTCATAATTCTCGCAGTCGGCGCTGTCCCGATCTTAAGATTATCAAGGAAGGGGGTCCGCGTCAAGTCATTTGAAAATGTTGCTGAAAAGTTCATAGGCCGTTTAATCGTTTAGTTGTCCTTATTTTTCTTTTTTGCTTCTTTTTTCTTTATGAAAAAAATGTGAATGACTGTGGATAATCACCATATTCCTAAACTTCTCTCCTTTCCATGAAGTCTCCTTAAATGCGCGACCTCAGGGCAATAAGGCTGCGCTTTAAAATTCATGGAAAGCCTCCAAGGATTAAAGGGCTAGGGCTTCGGAAGCGTAGCCGTGGGCGTTTGTGAAGACAAGGCATAGATTCTTTTGAGCTTAAGGTCAATGACTCTTGAGAGATCAAAAGGGGCTAGATTTTTTCGCAGTTCAACCAGCCCGGATACTTTCCGAAAATCGCCCTGTTTAGAGGCGATCACGCGATCCAGAGGAGTCTGCGGCTGATTAGAGACGCGATAAGACCTGGAACCTCTTCGAATCGTCTTGAGGAGCCTGACCGGCGGCTGAAACAGATTTTGGAACAATCTCATCTCATTCTGGTAGAGATCGTTAAGCCCCGCGACCTAGGCCGGGATGGCCCGGCCCGCCATGAAAAAATCCTCTCCCGTGCGCGTGCGGCGATTGAGAATCCAACCAATCCCGAGGACGAAGGAGAAGTAGACGCCTAAAACGAGCCAATCAACACACGCTAAATGCAAGAAGCCCTCCTTAAGCGCTCACCTCGGCTCGACACCGGGACTTGCCGTATCCATAATGCCAGGGTCTGCGTTGATATTGGAGTTGAACTGCGAATTATCAAGCTCGGAGTTCATCTGATCGGAAAGATTATCTTCGGAATTAAGAGCTTCGTCTTGAAAAGGATCCCGCGAATCATCCGTTCCTCCGTCATTCGGAGAAAAATTTGACGGAAGATTTCCCGAATTACCGTTTGAATCATCCCGTCCTCCTACCCAATCGCGGTCCAAAGTCCGGTGCGCGGGAGTTGGAGTGGCCGGCGTTTGGAGAAAAACCGCCCGCGCGACAGCGCCTGAGGAAATATTATCCTCGCTTTCATCCGAGGAATTCTGGGATTCAATACGCCGAGGCTTTCTCGAAGCCTCGCGGGCAAACGAGCTTTTAGTTTCGGCGGCCGGCGATTGCGCGGTCCAATGCGAGTAAAACAAATAGATCGCGACCCACGCCGTCGCCATCACGACCCAAAATTGGTAGTTCTTCGCCATTTTAATCTCCGCAACGCCGCTTTCGCAATTATATACAAAACGGGGCCGTCTTCCTTGGCTCTAAAGGCCCATTCCCTTCTGGGCCCTCTCCCGGGGACTGGACTTAGACAACCTAAACATTGCTAGAATAGGCTCGATGCGACGCTTCAGCCAAAGCGTATTTCTCCTTTCCGGCTTTTTGCTTTCGGTTTCGGCTTGGGGCCAAAAGGATATCGCCTCCCAATATTTCAAATCGGGATGGTCTTCGGTTTCCGAGAATACGACTTTTCCCGCTCTCAAAGCCGTTCCCGTCGCGGTTCAGAATCAAGGAACAACTTTTCAAGCCGCTTATGCGCGCCCCACCCATATTTTCATCACTCAAATGGCTTATCAAATGTACGCCTCGCACTTTGGCGGCGGAGAAATAGGCCAATATCTGCCTCTCATTGTCAAAGCTTCTTATGAAGAGGATATGCCCTTTCAAAATCCTTTTGGGCAATTGATTCCGGAACTTCGGCATTTCTGGGACCCGAGACGCGGCCTTGAAAAAGGTTTGGCCGGCTACGACAGCTCGGTCGACCGCGCCTACAAATATTTCACCGGCGGCTACGGCGTCAATGGAAAATACGATCACGCCTGGTCAAGGAAAGGCGTCAAGGGACAAGGCATTATTTTTCTTTACCGCGCCGGAAATAAGGCCAAGGCTTATGAATATCTGGGACATGTCGCCCATTTGGTCGAAGACCTGACCGTCCCCGCCCATACTCTTTTATGGCCGCATCTTCATGCTATTCCTGGAAGCGACGCTTATGAGACTTACGCGGAAACCCATTTTAAGGAAAACTTCCAAATGCCAAGCGGAGAGGTCGAATCCTTTTCCTCTCTTTATGATCTTTTCGACCAGACCGCCCGAACGACCCAGCAATTTGACGCCGGTTTTGGCCCCGGACCGCTGGAAGGCAAAAACGGCACGCTCGATCAAGGCCGAAGGCGCGCCGACGGGTTTACTGAACAAGAATTAAGACAAGAGGCCCGCGTTCTTCTCCCCTTGGCAACCAAAAGAGTCGCCGCTCTTTTTCTTTACTTTCAACGCCAAGCCGCGACTAATTTTTCCCAGCCTCTGATTCCATCGCTTAAATAAGAATTCGCGCTTTCATCATTTGACAGAGGCAAAGCCCCTTTGATATCTTCATGAGAGTGGCCCGTCAAGATTACTGCGCCTTTTTAGGGCGCGAACTTCTCGCATTAACCTTTATTGCCGCCGCGTTTGGAAAAATGATTCATTTCGACGCGACGGTGAGCATGATGAGCGTTTACGGAATTCCAACCCCTTCTTTTCTGTGCGCTTTAGCCATTCTCATCGAGGCATCCGGAGGCCTTTCTCTGGCGCTCGGCTTTTACAGCCGCTGGGGTGCTGCGATACTCGCCGCCTTCTTGATTCCGGTCACCTTGATTTTTCATATCACCCCCGATCAACGAACCTCTTTAATTGCCAATATGGCCATCATGGGAGGCCTGCTCATGATTTTGGCCTTTGGGCCCGGCGCAATTAGCTTTGATGGAGAAAAAGTTTTAAGGTGAGCGATTATCTTCCGCTGGCCCGAAAGCTAAGGCCCCGCAACTTTGATGAGGTCATTGGTCAGGAAACAATTTCCAGAACTCTTAAAAATGCTCTTAAAGCCGAAAAAATTTACCCTGCCTATCTTTTCACCGGCCCCCGCGGAGTTGGAAAGACCACGACCGCAAGAATTCTCGCGAAATCCCTCAACTGCTCAACCGGCCTTTCTCCCGAGCCCTGCCTCAAATGCGACTCCTGCGTTGAAATCGCGCGCTCGGGATCATTGGATGTTCTGGAAATGGATGCCGCGTCTAACACCGGGGTCGACAATGTTCGGGAAGCCATTATCGAAACCATCAGCCTCGTACCGCATCGGGATCGCTATAAAATTTTCATCATTGACGAAGCCCATATGCTTTCCACTGCCGCGTTTAACGCTCTTCTTAAAACGCTGGAAGAGCCGCCGCCAAGAGTCGTTTTTATCCTGGCCACCACCGAAGTCGCCAAAATTCCGCCGACGATTGTCTCTCGCTGTCAACGCTTCCGCTTTCGTCCCTTATCTCTTGAAACCTTAACCCAGCACTTGGCCGCGATCGCCCAAAAAGAAAAAATCGAAGCCGAGCCACAAGCCCTTTCTCTTTTAGCCCAGGCCTCCGAAGGCGCGGCCAGAGACGCCATCAGCCTGCTGGATCAATGCCGTTCCGCAAACGCCGGGCCCCTCACCGAGACCTCCGTCAGAAATTTACTGGGCTTTTCTCCGAAAGAAGCAATCGAAAATTTCGCCCAAGCCCTTCTTGAAAAAAACAAGGAAAATTTGGCTCGCCTCATTCTCCAATCAGAAGAAGAGGGGCTTGATCCTTCTCAAATCGCCAAAGACCTCCGCTCTTTTTTTCATGAAATTTACCGCAGTTTCTATCAACCCAAAATCACGCTTAACGGCCCGGCGGAAAGCCTCAAGAAAAAAACGACTCAAGCCTCCCTGACTTTTGTTCTCAAACGGCTCAATGCTGTAATGGAAGACTTGCGCTTGAGCGATTCGCCTTTTCTTAATCTTGAACTGGGACTTTTTGGAATTCTGGAAGCGACCGCGGACTTATCTGAATGGGTCAAACGCCTTGAAGCCTTAGAATCAAGACTTTCCCAAGGAAATATTTCTCCCAAACCCGCCCCCGCGAAAATGCCGGAAAGTTCGGACGCCTTGGAACCTTTAGATGAAACTCCACTGGAAGAACCCGTGGAAGAAGAGCCCCTCTCAAAACCCGTCGGCAAAGCCGCCCCATCCGATTTTTGGACTCAATTTCTCGCCTCGCTTGAATCTGAAAAACCGGCCTTGTCGGCCGCGTTAGCTAAGGCCGAAGTTTCCAATGACTCTCCCAAAAATTGGCGTCTTATTTTCTCTCAATCTTTCGACGCCGCTCAAGCGAAAAAAAATTTAGCTTTTATTCAAGAGTCTCTGGGTAAAATGACGGGAAACGTCATTTCTATTGAAATCATGGAAAAAGCCCCCCCGCGATCTTCCACCTCCTCCGATGTCCCAGCGGAATCATTCAACAGGGCGCAGCAAATTCTCGGCGGACGAGTCGTTAAAAAATGAAATCCTTTCAGAAACTCATCTCTTCCCTAAAACGTCTGCCGGGTATCGGCCCCAAGCAGGCGGAGAGAATGGCTCTTTTTCTTCTGCGCTCGCCTCAAAATGAAGCCGAGGGATTGATTGCCGCTATTCGAGACGCTACAAGCGCGGTGCGTCTTTGCCGGAGATGCCTCGATTTCACCGAAGAAGAGCTTTGCCGCATCTGCGCGGACCAAAACCGGGATTCCGCGCTTGTCTGCGTGGTCGAAGAGCCCCAGGACGTCGTCGCCTTTGAACGCGCGCGGAGTTATCGCGGGCTTTATCACGTCCTTCACGGGGCCTTATCCCCCTTGGACGGAAAATTTCCCCAGCATTTAAAAATCGAAGAGCTTCTTTTACGCGCAAAAGCGTTTTCTCCCGGAAGCGGAGAAATTATTTTGGCTACCGACCCAGACACCGAGGGAGAAGCCACCGCTCTTTATCTCACCCGCCTTTTAAAAGACCTCCCCGTTAAAATTACCCGCATCGCCCACGGCGTTCCACTGGGAGGAGATATCGATTATTTGGACGAAAGAACGCTCTCCGAAGCCCTCACTCGAAGACAAGAAGTCTCACAAGGATAAAACATGAAATACGAAAACATACTCCAAACCGTTGGAAATACGCCCTTGGTTCGTTTGAACCGCCTGACTAAAAACATCAAGGCCTCTGTTTACGCTAAATGCGAATTTTTTAACCCCGGAGGATCGGTCAAGGACCGCATTGGAATCGCGATGATTGAAGACGCCGAAAAACGCGGCATTTTAAAGCCCGGCGGGACCATCATCGAGGGAACTTCTGGAAACACCGGCATCGGGCTGGCCTTGGCCGCCTCAATTAAAGGATATAAGCTTATTTTCACAATCACCGATAAACAGTCCAAAGAAAAAATTAATCTTCTCAAGGCTCTTGGCGCGGAAGTCATCGTCTGCCCGACGGCCGTTGAACCAGATGATCCTCAAAGCTTTTACTCTGTCGCGGAAAGACTTTCCAAGGAAATCCCAAACTCGTTCTATCCGAACCAATACTTCAACCCTGAAAACCCAAAGACTCACTACCGCACCACGGGCCCGGAAATCTGGAAAGATACGGAAGGGAAAGTGACCCATTTTGTCGCCGGGATGGGAACGGGAGGAACCATCAGCGGAACCGGACAATATTTAAAGGATCAAAACCCCAAAGTCAAGGTCATCGGCGCCGACCCCATCGGTTCCATCTACTATGAGAAAATAAAATTTGATCGCAAAGGCGAAGCCAAGCCCTATGTGATTGAGGGAATCGGGGAAGACATGTTTCCGGCGACCATGGATTTAAAACTCCCCGATGACGTCATCCAAGTCACCGATAAAGACGCGTTTCTAACAACCCGAAGGCTTGCGACCGAGGAAGGAATTTTCTCCGGAGGATCTTCCGGAGCCGCGGTCTGGGCCGCTTTGGAATTGGCCAAGAAACTCACCGAAAAAGACCTGGTCGTGGTTTTAATTCCGGATACCGGCATGAGATATCTTTCCAAAATCTATAACGACGATTGGATGGAGGAAAAAGGATATTTGACGCCGAAAGAAGCGCCCGTTGCGCGTTAGGAGTTTTCGATGAAAGCCGTGATTCTGGAAAACTTCGGCGGTCCCACAAACCTCAAATGGGCGGAAATTGCCAAACCCGCGCTCAGGGAAAAAGAAGTTCTGGTGCGCGTGCGCTTTTGCGCCCTCAACCACCTCGATCTCTGGGTTCGAGAAGGAATTCCTGCTTATAAAATCAAATTGCCGCATATTCCAGGTTCTGATGTCTCAGGAGAAATCGCCGAGTTGGGGCCGGGAGTTTCTTCGCTTAAGGTTGGGGACCGCGTGGCCGTGTCTCCCGGACGTTCCTGCGGAAGCTGTGATTTCTGCATCGCCGGGCAAGACAGTTATTGTCCGGACTACGGCATTATTGGCGCGCAAGGCGGACCCGGCGGATACGCGGAATACCTTTGCGTTCCGGAAAAATATGTCTTCCCGCTTTCTCAATCCGTCAATTTTGAAGAAGGCGCGGCCTACCCGCTCACTTTTTTGACCGCTTGGCATATGCTGATGGGTTTGGGAAATTTGCGCCCCCATCAAACCGTCTTGGTCATGGGTGCAGGAAGCGGAGTGGCCACCGCCGCCATTCAAATCGCTAAACTCCACCAAGCCTTTGTCATTGCCGTCTCTCGCTCTGAAGAAAAATTAAAAAAGGCGAAAACCCTTAAAGCCGATGCCGTCATTCACGCTCCGCCGCAAGATATTGCCCGTCAGGTGATCAAAATCACCGGCGGGAAAATGGCCGATATTGTCTTTGAACACATCGGCCCGGCCGTTTTTGAAAGCGCGATTAAAAGTCTCGCTTTCGGCGGAAAGCTCATCACCTGCGGATCCACCAGCGGCCCCGACGTCCAAATGGATATGCGCTACCTTTTTAGTCGACAGCTCAAAATTCTAGGAGCGAAGATGGGAAATCTCTCTGAGATGCGTGCGGTGACCAAGCTCATCAACCAGGGTCAGCTGCGCCCGATTATAGACAAAGTTTTCCCGCTTAAAGACGCGGCTCAAGCCCATCAGTATTTGTCGGAACAAAATCAATTTGGGAAGGTGCTTCTTGAAGTGGCTTGAAAATTTTAAACGCCTCCCCACGCCTTTTGTTTGGCTATTTTTATTAACTCTTTCCATGCCTTTTTGGAGTCTTGGGCATCCCCTCATTGAAGTTGACGACGCCCGCTACGCGGAAGTGCCCCGGGAAATGCTGGTTCTTAACCATTGGGCGACCCCGACCTTGGACTATTTCGATTACGTTGAAAAGCCCCCGATGGGCTATTGGTTAGCCGTCCTCAGCTACAAAATTTTTGGCGTCAACGAACCCGCTTCGCGTCTTCCGACCGCGCTTTTATCTGTTTTAGGAATTTTACTTCTTCTGTGGACCGGCACATGGCTCTTTGATTTTGAAACCGGTTTTTTAGCCGGCATTTTTCTCTCAACCAGTCTTCTCTATTTTTTCCTCTCCCATTATATTACGCCGGACTTGCCGGTCACCGTTTTTCTCTTGGGCTCTTTTTCCCTGATTCTCAGAACTTTGCTTCATCCCGAAGACGCCTCCTGGGCCGCGCCCGGCGCCTGGGCTTTTTCAGCTTTAGCTTTTTTATCCAAGGGTCTCATCGGCCTGGTTTTCCCCGGGGGATGGGCCATTCTGTCGGTTTTAGCCCTTCCGTCGCTTAGAAAAAACTTTTCTCTTTTGTTTAAAATCCAAGGACTTCTTCTATTTGCCGCACTTCTTTTCCCTTGGTTCTGGGTTATGGAGAAACACCACCCCGGTTTTTTTAAATTTTTCTTCTGGGATCAGCATGTCCTTCGCTTTTTAACTCCCAAATATCACCGCTCAAACCCCTGGTATTTCTTCATCCTTGTTTTTCCGCTTGCGGTTTTGCCCTGGAGTCCCTTGGTTTTAGCGGGATTATGGGATGGAATCGTAAAGATAAAAGATGAACTCCCGGAAACTTTGCTGACCATTTGGGTCTTGATGATTACAGCTTTTTTTTCTGTTTCTCACTCGAAACTCATCACTTATATTCTGCCCGTGATTCCTCAAGCGTGTCTCCTCGCGGCCAGGGAATTTAAGAAACCGCTTGCGCGTTGGGCCAAGAATGCGGCCGTAATTCTTTCCTCCCTTTTTATTTTTGTCGCCATTCTCGCTGTCATCGCCCTTCAGACTCATTTCAAAACCAAGATAATTCCACCCGGACTCTCTCATATTAATCTAAACGCCAGTTGCGCTATCGCGGTTTTCCTTCTTTTTGCCGCCGCGCTTTGGAGCTTTATCTTTGAAAAAGATGCACCCTCGCCCGCCCAAATCCTAGGTCCTAAAATTTCGCCTCGTCTCTGGAAACCCTTTGCCTGCGCGTGGCTAGCGGGATTTTTAGGCCTTTACGCCTTTCAACTGGATTCCAGTTTTTTAAGCGCTAAAAATATTGGCGGCTTCATCAATCAATTCATCAAACCCGGAGATTTAATCTATACCGACAGCGTCTACCTTCAGGGAACTCCGTTTTACACCCAACATCCCGTGGACATGGTTCTCAATTGGACAGGGGAACTAGCCTACGCTAAAAAGATTAAAAGCAACCAAAACCGTTTTGGAGATGACGCAGCCCTTAAGGGCTTGCCGCTCAAAGGAAAGCAGGTTTTCGTTGTTCTTCAAAAACGCGACATCGTTCACGTTCTCAAACTGCTCAATCCAAAAAAAATGACTGGAAATAGAATTTACTTGTCCGGCCCTTGGGCCTGTATTGATGTATACTAGTGTAGTGCGTCGGAAATCTTTTTACATTCGTCACCTCTGCGAAGGCCGGGGTCCAGCTTCATAAGATTGTTCTAAATTCCGTCTTTCGCCGGACTGACGAGAAATAGAGCCATTCGGAACGACGAAAAGCAAAATGTAAAGAAGCGTTGGACGCACTACGCTAGACTCGAGGCATATCGATGCGCATTCGTTTTTCTTTAAAGAGCGAACTTCTTCTAAGCTTTACCGCCGCTTTTTTAGTCCTTGCCGCGACCGGGTTTGCCTCTTATGCGACTCTCTCGCAATTTATTGGAACTCAAAAATGGATTTCCCATACCCAGGAAGATCTCCATTTTCTCAACCGCCTTTTATCGGAAATTGAAACCGCCATCAGCGAAGAAAGACTTTATCTGATCACGGGTCAGGAAAGATATATTGATTCCTATCGAGAATATGAAACGCGAGCCTTGAAGACGCTTAAAAGAATAGATATTCTCCTCGCCTATCCCGATATCGGGCAAAAGCAAATCAGGATGCTCGAACCTTTCATTATCGAACGCTTTAAAATCGCGGACATGCTCATTCAAATCCGGGAAAAGAAAGGTCTTTCCGCCGCCCAGGCCATTATCCGAACCGGAAACACCGATGGAATCACCATCTTAATCAGGAAATACATTGAAGATGTCAAAAATGAAGAACAGAAAAAGTTGACCCTTCGCATCGCCGTCGCCGACAAAAGCGCCAAAAAAATGATTTCAGCCATTACCGTCGCCATCTTGGTAGGCCTTATTTTCCTCTGTCTCGCGGCCTGGATTATCTATCAGGACTTAAATGAAAGACTGCGCCTTGAAGAGGAACGAGCGCGATTTTTTCGCTTATCGGTCGATTTGTTCTGTGTCGCTAATTTTTCCGGTTTTTTTGAGCAGATTAACCCTGCATGGGAAAAAATCCTAGGATATTCCCCTTCCGAAATTATCACCCGTCCCATCATGGATTTTTTCCCTCCCGAAAACCGCGAAAAGGTGGCTGGCGAAATTGAACGCCTCACGCTCGGATTTTCTCTCAAAGACTTTGAAACCCCAATTCTCTGCAAAGACGGTTCCTCTAAATGGCTGAGATGGAACGCTGTTTCCTCTATTCCTGATCAGCTGATCTATGCCACCGCCCGCGACATCACCGAACAAAAAAAAGTCATTCAAATGAAAGACGAGGTCATCGCAATGGCCACCCACGAAATGAGGAATCCTCTCACGGCCATTCACGCCTCTCTTTCGGTTTTAGTTGAAGAAACAAAACCAGTTTTGAATCCTTCAATTGAAAAACTGCTGTCCATCGCCTCTCAAAGTAGCGCGCATCTCATTGAACTCGTCAATGATTTCTTGGACATCCAAAAGCTGGAATATGGGCGCATGGAATTTCACATGCGGACCATCGCGCTTGAATCGCTTATTAAAAAAGCCTCCGAGCTAAATTCAACCTACGCTCAAAAACTAAACGTCAACCTACGAATTCGCGGACTCATTCCATCAGTTCAAATAAGCGTAGATGAAGGAAGATTCCTACAAGTGATGGCAAATTTAATCAGCAACGCCGTGAAATATTCCGCTCAAGGCCAAACCGTGGATATCGCCGCAAGTCACTGGGATGATTTCGTACGCATTTCAGTCATCGATTCCGGATCTGGAATTCCGGAAGAATTCCACGAACGAGTTTTTCAGAAGTTTTCCCAGGCCACCGGATCCAAGCAAGGCACAGGACTTGGATTATCCATTTCCAAAGCCATTATTGAGAAGATGGGCGGGACGATTGGGTTTAACACCGCCAAAGGCCGGGGAACCGAATTTTTCTTTGATTTGCCGATTATTCCAAAGTCTGGTCAGCCCAACTAATTTTCTACTGCTGCGCGGTCACGGAAAAAGACTGTCCGCAGGCGCTGGCGCTGGAAGTTGTCCCGCTTGGAACTCCAGATGGATCGCTTAATACCAAAGGAATACTGATTGTACAAGTTGAAGGAGTAAGGCCATTCCCTGAAATCTCCATATTAGATGAATCTAAATTTATTTGCCCACTAATCTGGTCCACGTTTCCGGCGCTATTGACACAAATCAGCTCAGAGGCGCCAAAAGACAAGGTCAATTGCCCATAAAAAGTGTACCCACCAGAAGTACAGCTGGAAATATTCATCGTTTCCGCTGGCGATCCAGAAGCGGAATATTCAACCTCAATATCCGTGCTGGGAGTTGGACAACCCGTTTCAGATCCAATAGTTCCATACGGAGCATAAGAAATGTTGTTAAAAGTGATTCCCGCACAGGTGTTGAATGTCTTTGGTTGAAGACGTCCGGAGGATTTCACCTGTTCCGAAGAGATTGAAGCCGGGGTTACGGCAGAATAACTCAAAGCCAGGTTCGCTAAATCTCCCGTCGCCGCGCTCACGGAACCCGCAGAAGAAGAGCTGGAACTGTTTTTTTTGCAAGCCGTAAAAACCGACGCCAAGGCCAAAAAAGCCGCGCCCCAAACCCATCTTTTTCTTGTGCCCATTTTCAAATCCTCCACACGCAATTTAAGCGCGCGAATATGATAGATTTTATCAAATGTCAGGAGCCTCTTTTTGAAAAAAATATCCGCCTTTTTTCAATGGCCTCTCTTAAAGGGAATTCCCATCCGAACCGCTATTCTTGCGGTCTTTTTTCTTCTCAGCGCTTATGCCTCATTCCAAAACGCGAAAAGGGCCGAACGCGCCTCCCATTGGGCGGACCACACCTATGACGTACTTTGGCATTTGGATCATTTTTACTCGGCTCTACAAGCGACCGCCAGCCACCAACGGGGGTACCTTCTCACCCACAGAAAAACCATTCTCCTGCGTTATCAACGCAGCTCAGCCAACACCCAAAGAAGACTCTTGGAAATCCCCCCTCTCATAGTTGACAATCCCGTTCAGCGGTCAAATTGGCAAACACTCAAGCAGAACACGAATGCGCGCCTAAAGGACGCCGAAGACGCGATTCAAATAGCGCAAAAATATCCTATGGATAAAAACCGCAGAAGACAAGCGCTGAGGCGCGGCTCTCATTCGATGTCTCAAATCAGGCATCTCATCGCTCAGATGGAAAATGAAGAGAAGCAACTTCTCAAAAATCGCTTAGGAACGGAAGAAAGACGAGCCAAACGGTTAATGTTTTCCATTTTCATTGAAACGATTTTGGCGATTTCATTTCTCACGTTTTCAGCCGCGACCATGATCAAACAAATCAAAGAAACGGAACGCCTGCAAAAAGAAAAAGCTCAGTTGAACGCGGATACTGTTTCCATGATGACCCATGAACTCAAAAATCCTCTCACCGTCATCTATAGCTCGCTGGCCGCTCTTTCGGATGAGCGAAGAAACAACTCTTTAGAGCAAAACCGTCACATCCTTGAAATCGCGCTTAAAAGCAGTCGCCGGATGCAACGGCTGGTCGAGGACTTCCTGGAAATTCAAAAATTGGAATACGGAGCGATCGAGTTTAAAAATTCAGAGGTTTGGCTTTCTTCGCTCGTTAAAGAAAGCATCGAAGCTGCTCAAACCTATGCCGCTCGGAAAAAAATTAAGCTGTCTTTTAAAGACAACGTTCCCGAAGTCTCCCTCCATGGCGACAGCGAGCGATTTTTACAGGTGATGGCAAACCTCCTCTCCAACGCCATCAAACATTCGCCGGAAGATTCAGAAGTTGAAATTGAGACCTCTAAAAGCGAAAATCGCGTCAAAATCAAGGTCAAGGACCATGGTCCCGGAATCCCGGACTATTTCAAGAAGCGTCTTTTCCAGAAATTTTCCAGAGACACCCAAGAAAGCGAGCCAGGAACGGGGCTCGGCCTCAGTATTTCAAAAATCATCGTTGAAAAGATGGGAGGAACCATCGCATTTGACCCGGAAAGCGCGAGCGGCGCGACATTTTACTTTGAACTTCCCGTGTTCCATGTTTAAAAAATATCAACCGCTCATTTTCTCTTTCCTTTTGTTAATTTTTCCACTGGCTGCCCAAGCCGTAGACTGGTCTTCCATGACGGGGTTGGGCGCGTTCATTGGAGCCTCCCGTTATCCCTATGATAGTTCCCAAGCTCTCATGGACCTAGGACTTTCGGTCGACCATGGAGTGTCCTCAAGACTTCGCCTCAGCGCTTCGCTAAGGATGTCCGGAAACCACGGCTATACCGTCGCCCCAGGTTTCTATTACGATCTCATTTCTAAAAATTGGGGAAGCTTTTATTTTGTGGGTCATATTTTAGATTACACTTCTCTCACAAGCGGAAGCGGCTCCACCTGGGACCTTTCATTTCTGACTGGCGGATTGGGACTCGAACTCATCAATGTAAAAAAGGAAAGTATCGCCGCGGAAATCGGCATATTTCATTTTGGAATGGCGCACACCTCCAGTGAAACTTCTTTCGGCAAAGGGAGCTATCTTTTCCCCTCTTTTCGCCTTATCGCGAGAACCTATCTTTCTCCTCAATAAAACGCGATAATTTTATAGAATAGGCTTGTGACTCCATCGGAAACGCTCATCAGCCCGCTTAAATATTGCGAAGGCCTCTTTCACTATCACCGCCGAAAAACCCGAGCCGTCATGGTGGGAAATGTCGGTATTGGGGGCAACAATCCCATTCGCCTTCAGTCCATGACGACGACCGACACCCTCAACGTCGAGGCGACCATTCTTCAATCCATTCGAATGGCGGAAGCGGGATGTGAAATCATCCGCATTACCGCTCCCACTCCCGCAGATGCCAGAGCCCTTGGGAAAATTAAAGAAGGTCTTCTTAAGCGCGGAATTGATACCCCCCTCGTCGCCGATATTCATTTCTCCCCAGCGGCGGCAATGGAAGCCGCCGACTATGTCGAAAAAGTGCGCATCAACCCCGGAAATTTTGTCGATACCAAGCGCTTTGCCGTCAAGGAATATAGCGACACGGAATACTCAAAGGAAATCGATCGGATTGAGGAACGCTTTACGCCTCTCGTTGAAAAACTCAAGCGCCTGAAAAGGGCCCTGAGAATCGGCGCCAACCACGGCTCATTATCAGACCGCATCATGAACCGCTACGGAGACTCGCCTCTGGGAATGGTCGAAAGCGCGCTTGAATTTGTCCGCATCTGCGAGAAAAACGGTTTTCATGACATCGTTTTATCCATGAAGGCCTCAAACCCGAAAATCATGATCGCGGCTTATCGTCTTTTAGCGGCCCGCATGAATGAACTCGGCATGGACTATCCGTTTCATTTGGGGGTAACGGAAGCCGGCGGCGGAGAAGACGGGCGAATTAAATCCGCAATCGGAATCGGGAGCTTGCTTGCCGACGGAATTGGAGACACGATCCGGGTCTCTTTAACCGAGGACCCCGAGTTTGAAATTCCGGTCTGTCAGGCACTCGCCAAGCCTTATCAGAAAAAACCTCTCCAAAAAGCTTCTCCTGAAAACGCGGAATTAAAATATACCCCCGATTTTTATAGCTACACCCGCCGCTCAAGCTCTCTTCTTAGCGTAGGGCCATTCATGATCGGAAAAGACCATCCCGTCCGGGTCTTCACCTCCATTCCCACTTCATGGACCGCTTCCCAAATTCTTTCTTGGTTTGAGGCCCAGCTTAAAAGCGGAAATGGCGCAGACCCGGAAATTCTGGCTTTTAGCATTAAGAGCGCCGCCGAAGCTGCGGCTTTTATTCAGTTAAGAAAATCTCTCGCCTCTGAGACCTCTCGCCTGGCTTTTTTAGGCCGCTTTGAGACCCAAGAGACTCTCGCGCTTGCGGCTTTTAAGCATTTTGATCTCATGAGTTGGACGAAAGGCTCAAAAGAATTTCCCGTTTTCCTTCAAAATGCGAAATCGGTAGGCCTGCCGATTCTCATCGAAGGAACAACCGCAGACGAAACGCTTCAAATGGCGGAACTGGCTCAAAAAGAAAGCCTTCCTGTTTTATTGAGCCTAAAGGGCCAAGAAACCGCCGCTTTAATTTATGAATATCGCAAACTCGCGGCCAAATCCAACTCTCTTCCCATTCATATCCGCGCCCCGCATCTTGAACAGACAGAAACCCGCCTTCTTGAGTCTTCAGTTTTAGCCGGAAGCCTTTTAAGCGATGGAATCGGAGATTCTTTTGAGTTGAGTCGCTTAAACAATCCCAAGGATGACTTTAGGCTTTCCTACGACATTCTCCAGGGCGCTCAAAGCCGGATTACCAAGACCGAATTTGTCTCTTGCCCTTCCTGCGGCCGAACTCTTTTTGATCTTCAGACGACGACTGAGCGCATCAAGAAGAAAACCGGGCATCTGAAAGGAGTTAAGATTGCGATTATGGGTTGCATCGTCAACGGCCCGGGAGAAATGGCGGACGCCGATTTCGGATACGTCGGCGGGGCTCCGGACAAAATCAACCTCTATGTCGGAAAGGAATGCGTCAAAAAAGGCATCCCAGCGACCGACGCCGATCAAGCCCTCATCGATCTCATCAAAACCCACGGGAAATGGGTCGAGCCTTAAAGCGCTTCTAAAAGTTGCCGCGATCTCGGGCCCAAGGCTCGAAAGGAAATTTGACGGCCGTCTTTCTTATACTCAAACAAAATTTCAAGCCGGTCGGAAGGCAGATAAATACGGGCGGGAACCGACCATTCGATTAAAGATGCTCCCTTGGGATCGCCGAAACAATCCTCAAGGCCGATCTCTCCGGTCTCAGATTCAGAAATTCGAAATAAATCCATGTGGTAGAGATTGAGCTTCCGAGTTCGGTAAAGCCTCACCAAACCGAAACTCGGGCTCATCACGTCTCCTTTAAAACCCACGCCTCGGGCTACGCCTTCCGCGAACGCGGTTTTACCGACGCCCAAGTTCCCCGTCAAACACGCGATATCCAAGGGCTTCAAAGCGCGGCCCAACTTGAACCCGATGGCCTTGGTCTCTTCTACGCTGGATGAATAAAATGAAAAACCCGCTTCTATTTTCGGCATATCCTCTTAAACGCTTCCGGAAAAAAAGAAATCAGGTCTTGAGCGCTCATCGCGTAAGGAGTCAAAGCCTTTTCAGCCAAATCTCCGGCAAGGCCGTGCAGATAAGCGCCCAAAGCAGCCGTTTCAAACGCCCCGACATTTTTAAGCCTTTGGGAAGAAAGGTTTTGCGCCCACAAACCGGAGACAAGCCCGGTCAAAACATCCCCCGTCCCGCCGCGAGAAAGCCCGGTGTTCCCACTTAAATTTTTAGTTTCTTTGCCTTCTCCGACAATCAGGCTTGGGTGTCCTTTGAAAACAACTATGGAATTAAATTTCTCAGCCAGATGATGAGCGCACCACGAACGCTCAGACAATGCTTTTGAAAGAGAAATACCTAAACACCGCGCCATTTCTCCCGTATGCGGCGTCAAAATAGAAAGACTCTTTCGCCGCCTCATAATATTTGTAAATTCTTTAGGACTCTTGGCCATCAAATTTAAGGCATCAGCATCAATGACAGAAGGAATATCCATTTCCAAAATTAAGCGAAGACATTTCCCTGTTTCCGGGTTTTGAGAGATTCCCGGCCCTACGGCGAGGACGTCAAAATGTCTCATCTCGTGAGCGCGTTCAATTTGCTTAAACGCCCGTCTTGAAATTGCGTCATCTGAGGTTTCCTCTAAGCCGAGAGTCAAAGCTTCGGGGATAAAAGAAACGGCGGAAACCTCAAAGCTTCTGGGAATTCCCAAACTGACTAGCCCCACGCCGGATTTTAGACAAGCCTTGGCCGCTAATAAAGCCGCTCCCATCATTCCGCGAGAACCGGCCACGATTAAGGCGTGTCCAAAAATGCCCTTATGATCCTCTGGCCGGCGCGGAGTTAAATAATTAGGGACAGTCCCTAACTCCCCTCTAGCCTTTAGGCCTGATCCTGATTTTTTCAGCATTTTTTAATTGGGGACAGTCCCTAACTCCTGTTGACCGCGACTGCCAAGGCGTAATCCCGGCTATGCGTTAGAGATAATTCAATGTTGCCTATTTTTTTACCGCGCAAAAGGACGCTCGGACGCCCGTTTTCATCGCGGTCGACTGAAATATCCCTGAGAGTAAGACCCTTTTGCCCCAAGGCTTTCCAGACCGCTTCCTTGGCGGCAAATCTCACCGCGAAATGGGGCCAGGGGTTTTTCTTGGGTCGGCAATAGGCGATTTCTTCTTTCGTAAAAATTCGCGGTAAAAACTTTTTGGATCGCTCAGCTAAGGACTTAATGCGAGCGACTTCGATGATGTCCAACCCTAGATTTAAATTGGGTAGACTATTCGACCGTGACGCTTTTGGCAAGATTTCTAGGCTGATCGATATCCAGCCCCCTCAACGCCGCGACATAATAGGCCAACATCTGAAGCGGAATGACCGCGAGAATCGGAGCCAAGGCTTCTGAACTCATCGGAACCTCAAGAACATAATCCACCCGCGCCTCGGGATCGCCTTTGCTTTTAACCATAATGACCTGCCCGCCGCGCGCGCGAATTTCCTCGCAATTAGAAACCGTCTTGTCAAAAACAGGAGAATGAGTGGCCAGGGCGACCACCGGCATTTCCTCATCAATTAAGGCAATCGAACCGTGCTTAAGTTCGCCGGCAGCGAAGCCCTCCGCGTGGATATAGGAAATTTCCTTAAGCTTCAAGGCCGCTTCCAAGGCAATCGGATAGTTCAAGCGGCGGCCGATGAAAATAAAATTACGGCTCTTGAAGAAACTCTTCGCGATTTGGCGAGTTTTTTCCTCAAGTTTCAGAGTTTCGCGAATTAAGGTCGGAATATGGGCGGCTTCTCGGGCCAATTCCAAGGCCTTAGCTTTCGGCAAAGTCTTTCTTGAAAGACCCATGTGAACCGAAAACGCAAACAAAGCCGCTAATTGTCCGGTAAAAGCCTTGGTTGAAGCGACCCCAAGTTCCGGGCCGCAACGAGTGTAAAGATTATAATCCGCTTCTCGCGAAATAGCGGAACCCAAGGTGTTGGTAATCGCTAAAACTGGAATATTTTTTGATTTCGCAAGACGAATCGAGGCCAAGGTATCGGCGGTTTCTCCGGATTGACTGAC
>DAHXMM010000032.1:0-23757 GCA_027371715.1 Elusimicrobiota bacterium
GGACGACGATCATGCTGCCGGAGGAATTGCGCGGGCGCGCCCTGCGCTCCGCTCGAAAGCGCGGCATTTCTCTAGGGGAGATGGTCCGCGAATCCATGTCCGCCTATTTGGAAGCGTCGCAAAGGCAAAGCCCCGAGGACGAGGACTCTTTTTTGTCGGATTGCGAGACATTTAAAAGGAAAACCCCCAAGGACGTCTCCGCCAAGCACGACCGTTATCTTTACGGCTCGGATGCGCCGTGATTTTCATCGATACCGGCGCGTTTATAGCCCGATATCTTCCTTTGGACCAACACCACGAAGCCGCCGTTTCCCTTTGGGAGAAAATGATCAAGGCCCGGGAGCGGATTTTGACCAGCAATTTCGTTCTGGACGAGACTTTCACTCTTCTTGGACGCCGCGCGGGGTATCGCTTCGCGGCCGAAAGAGCGCGCAATATTTTGTTTTCCAAAGCCTTGAAAATCCTGCGCCCGGGAAGAGACGAGGAGTTAGAGGCCTTGGAGTTATTCGAGAAATACGCCGATCAAAACGTCAGCTTCACCGATTGCGTCTCGTTTGTCTTGATGCGCCGTTCGCGCGTCGAGCGGGTTTTTTCCTTCGACCGCCATTTTAAAAACGCCGGATTTTCGCTTTGGGCGTAACTGGCCTATCCTAACGGGAAGCCGAGAGTTCCGATTCCTTGGTTTGAATCAGTTCTTGGATTTTTTCCATTTCGGATCCGATTTCTTGAACCTTGGAATAATCGGAATAGAGTTCGGGGTCCGACAACTGCAAGGCGAGTTCTTCGAGCTTAGAGTGAAGGGCGGAAAGTTCCTCTTCCAGCTTCGCGGCTTTCCGGGCGAGTTTTTTGGGATCCAAGGCCGCGGGTTTTGAGATTTTTTCGACCGCGGGAACCTCGACGGCCTGCGGGTTTTCCTCGTGCCATTGGGCTTGCCTTCGTTTGAAATAATCATAATCCCCGGGGTAAACCGTGATTTTCCCGCCGTCGATATGGACGACGTGATCGGCCAGGGCGTTTAAAAAATAAAGATCGTGGCTGATGACGCAGATGGTTCCCTCGAAACTTTTAAGGGCCTCGATCAAGCCGTCAACGGAGGCCATATCGAGATGCGTCGTCGGCTCATCCATTAAAAGAACATTCGGCGGGTTTAAAAGAAGTTTGACCAAGGATAAGCGGCTTTTTTCTCCTCCGCTCAAGACCGAGACTTTTTTATGGATTGAATCTCCCGGGAAAAGAAAAGAACCCAAGACCGAGCGGACTATTTGTTCCGAATTTCCGCGGTCGGCGCTTAAGGCCTCTTCAAAAACGGTTTTTTCAAAATCCAGTTGCCCTTCCCTATGTTGGGAGAAATATCCTACCTTGACATCGTTCCCGACGATTCTGTGCCCCGATTCGAACGGGATGACTCCAGCCAGCATTTTAAGGAGGGTGGATTTGCCGGCGCCGTTGTGCCCGACAAAAGCCATTTTCCAGCCGCGTTCAAGATCGAAATTGAGATCATGATAGACGCGAATATCCCCATAGGATTTAGAGACGTTTTTAAGCGAAAGGACCTTTACTCCAACCCGAGGGGGTTGGGGAAACCGGATCCTGACCGTTTTAGCCTCGGGCGGGAGTTCGATGAGATCGAGTTTGTCAAGCCGTTTAATCATGCTCTGCGCTCGAGCGGCGGTCGAAGCCCTGGCGCGGTTACGGTCGATAAATTCCTGCATTTTGGCTATTTCTTCTTTCTGGCGTTGATAGGCCGATTCTAAACGCTCTTTTTCCGCCCGCCTTTCCGCGATAAAATGTTCGTAATCCCCGTGATAAATCTTAAGAGTCTTGTCTTGGAGGCTGACGATTGCGCGGCAGACGGCGTTGATAAAGGCGCGGTCATGTGAGATTAAAAAAATCGCTCCGGGATAGGATTGCAAATATTTTTGGAACCAAAAAAGGGAATCAATATCCAGGTGATTGGTGGGTTCGTCTAAAAGGAGTAGATCAGGTTCCAAGAGAAGAAGTTTGGCCAAGGCCACGCGCATGGCCCAACCGCCGCTCAAGGCGTTCATCTTACGGCTAAAATCCGAGACCTTAAATCCCAGTCCCATTAAAATCGCCTTGGCCTTGGCGGCGAGCCTCGCGTCAGGGTCCTCGAATTCAGACAAAGCGTAGTTTAAAACTTCCTCATCTAAAACGGGAGCATTTTCCTGCGGCAGGTAGCCGACCACCGCGCCTTTTTTAAGGCTGATTTGCCCTTGATCCGGCTCCTCTTGCCCCAAAAGCATCTTAAAGAGGGTTGATTTTCCCGCGCCGTTGGGGCCGACCAAGACGAAGCGGTCTCCTTGATTGATTTGGAGAGTCGCCCCTTCCAAAAGGGTTTGCTGGCCGAAGGATTTGTGAACGTCTTTCAGAGTGATCATTGGGATTAAAAAACCGCCGGGTTTTGATGGACCCGGCGGTTTTAAAAGACGGCTTTATTTGCCTTTTTTGGCGTGCATGGGGCCATTCATCATGGGCATCCCTTGGTTCATTGTTCCCATTCCGTGGAAAGGGCAAGGGGGCTCGGCAAAAGCGCAGTGATGCCGGTGACAATGATGTCCCGCAAGCAGATAACCGATCACTCCTCCCAAGAGTAGAATGAGAAGAACCGCGATTCCCTTGCATCCGCAGCAATGCTTTTTGCCGCAACCGCCTTTTCCGCATCCGCAGTCGTTTGATTTTCCTTCTTGATTTTCTGACATAGTTCCTCCGTAAGTCCTGATAGACTATTATATAATTTTAACGCAGTGCATAATTTTATTGAGATTCGCTCGGAAGAGGATATTCCCGCTGCTTGGCGTTCGACGCCGATTGGAAGTCTTTTACGCTATCACAATTTGAACGCGTCCCTTCCGCCGCGTGCGGAAAAGCCGGAACTTCTCATCGGCATGTGCATGGACAGCCGGAAACACTTAAGAATTCCCGATAATTTCGCCTTTATTCTCCGCACCGGCGGGGCCAATTTAAAACTCAGCGAATTTCGCGTTTCTTATGCGATTGCCGTTGGCGGCGTGCGCGCGATTGCTCTGATGGGGCACACTCAGTGCGGAATGTCCGGCCTTGTTTCTCGCCGGGAAATTTTTATCGCGGGTCTCATGGATGTCGGTTGGACGAAAACGGCGGCTGAAAAACATTTTGATTCCTTGGCTCCGGAACATGAAATCGGGCCGGAAGGAGATTTTATCCGCTCGGAAGCCAAACGCTTGAGAGCTTTGTATCCCAAGGTCATTGTCGCGCCTCTTTTATACCGAATTGAAGACGGCAGCATCGCCCTACTTAAGGAGTAATGAAAAAAGCGACATCCACGCGTTTAATCCGGGTTTTTCTCGGGATTTTTATTTTTTCTCCGTTGCTTATTTTATTTTTACCTCGCGTGTCCTATGCCCGCGCGGGGGGCGGAGAGGGCTACGGCTCTTCCGGAGGCGGATACGGTTCCGGTGGAATGAGCGGCGGCTCCCAAGGTCTTGGGGCTCTTTTCGATTTGTTGATTTATCTCAACCTCAATGATCCCGCCGTGGGAGTTCCCGTTGATGTTTTGGTCCTTTTCGCTATTTATATTTCTTCCTCAAGCGGGGGAACGGCCCTTCGCGACCGGAGAATTTCGTCCACCATTCAAACTGGAGTGCTCAAATCCAAGGAAAACGTCTATCAAGACAAGCTTGCCGCCATTCAGACGACAGATCCCCATTTTAACGAGCAAGATTTTTTGGACCGATCGAAAAATGCGTTCATCAAAATCCAATCCGCGTGGGCCGTCCAGGACATGTCTTCCGCGCGCTCTCTGATTTCAGATGGGGTCTTTATCCGGTTTTCCTCACAATTGGCTCTTCAGAAATCAAACAATATCAAGGAAATCATGGAGAATCTCAATGTTTTAAAACAGTCGATTTTGGCTGTGGATGAGACCTCCTTTTTTAATATCATCCATGTTTCTTTTACCGCTTCTTGCGTCAATTATAAAGCGCACGCGGATACGGGGCTTTATTTCGACGGCGACAAAAGCCCCGAGGAGTTTTCCGAGGTCTGGTCTTTTGCTCGGCGAAAAAACGCCAAGACCTTGGAAGAGGGCTCCATCGACGGGGTCTGCCCCAATTGCGGCGCGGTTCAAAAAAATAGCCGCGTTCAATGCGAGGCCTGCGGTTCTTTTCTTAACAGCGGGGAAAACGATTGGGTATTGGCTTTAATTACTCAAGACTCCGAATGGCGAATGGCGAAGCCCGAATCCCGGGTTGTCGGCTGGGATAATTTTACGCGCTCGGATTCCGCGATGGATTTGATTTCGGTCGAGGATCGGGTTTCGCTCGTTTTTTGGAAAACAAGACAGGCTTTTCATCTAAAAAACGCGGATTTTGTCTCGCGTTTCGCCTCTAATTCCTATTTGGCGGGTTTTAAAAATGAAATCGCTTCGGCCGTTCCGGAATCTTATTTCAATGAAGCCGTCGGCGCGGTCGAAGTTTTGGAACTTGAAAGAAGACCCGATTTCGAATATGCCCATGTCGCCGTTCGCTGGATGGGAGACGAATTTTTATTGAATCCGAAGACCCGGCATTATGAACCGCAGGGCAAGGTTTTTCGGGATTGGGTCTATACCGTCAAGCGTAAAAACGGCGCGCAAAGCGATATCAAGACCGCGCTCAATTCCTTCGGGTCCTTTCATTGCCAGGGTTGCGGGGCTGCCTTGGCCGATGGGGATTCTCCCGTTTGCCAATATTGCGGAAGGGTTTTAAACGACGGCTCTTACGACTGGGTGTTGGATTCGGTCCTTCCCCATTCAAAATGGAGGTCTTCGATTTCGGACGCTCCGGCCCCCGAACAAGAGCTTTATGAAATCTTGAATTCCGGCGTCGATTCGCGGGCCCTTGTTAAGGTTTTAGTCGCTGTTCTCGCGGCCGACGGAGTGGATCCCGAGGAAATGAAAGCGGTTTCTCATTTGGCCGACCGCGCTCAGATTCCGATGGATTTCGTGCTTAATTGTGTTGACGCGGCTAAATCTGGTAAATTGGAAGTCGCCTTGCCCCAGGATTCAAAAGAAGCGCATCGTTACCTTCGAGCGATGGCGGTTTTGGTCATTACCGGAACTGGAAAAGGAGACGGTGAAAAAGCATTAGAGGCTTTTGGGAGTCGTTTTAATCTGGAAAAAGCGGATATTGATTTATTAATTAATGAAGAAAAGGCCAATCTTTATGAAAAAGCGAGAAAAGAGGCGTTCGCGTAATTAAAATTTAAGAAAAAGGAGAAAATTCATGGCGATTATCGATGTGGTCAAGTTCGATGGAGATCCGAATCTTTTAGTCTGGAGATTTCCCTCCGATCAGTTGAGTTGGGGCAGTCAGGTGATCGTCAATGAATCCCAAGAGGCGGTCTTTTTTAAAGGAGGTCGGGCCTTGGACGTTTTGGGGCCTGGAACCCATACGTTGGAAACGGCCAATCTTCCCATTTTGCGCGTTTTGGTCAATGCGCCGTTTGGAAGTCAGACCCCTTTCGCGGCCGAGGTGTATTACGTCAATAAAGTTTCCGTTCTCAATTTAAAATGGGGTACCCAGGAACCCATTCCGGTCTTGGATCCAAAATATAACGTCTTTCTCCCCGTTCGGGCCTTCGGCCAATTCGGCATTCGCGTCGCCGATTCCAAGCGGTTTATCGTTCAATTGGCCGGAACGCTGAAAGAATTTACCGCGCAAACAGTCAGCGATTATTTCCGCGGGGCCTTGATTACCAAGGCGAAAGATTCCATCGCCCAGTCCATCGTCAAAGAGAAGATATCCCTGCTTGAGATCAGCGCGTCGTTAGAGGTTTTGTCCTCCGCGATAGCGGCTAAACTCAAGGATGATTTCGCGCGCTTTGGCGTTTCCCTAGAAACCTTTTATCTCAATTCCATCAATGTCCCAGATGACGATCCCTCGGTCGTCAGTCTCAAAAAAGCCTTGGCGGAGAAAGCGGAGGTTCAGATCTTGGGAGATCAATCCTATAAGACGGTGCGAAGCTTTAATACCATGGAAGACGCCGCCAAAAATACCGGAACCATGGGCGGGATGGTCGGGATGGGGCTTGGAATGGGAGCGGGCTTTGGTTTTGGCGGTCCCATGGCCCAGGGGATGTCTCAAAACATGGGAGGCGGCGCGGCCGTTATGCCGACTCAAACCGCCGTTTGTCCCAATTGCCATGCCCAAATATCTCCGACCAGCAAATTTTGCGGAATTTGCGGGAGCCCCGTGATTTTAGCCACCGCCCATTGCCCGTCTTGCGGCGGAGACGTGCCGGCGGGAGCTCAATTTTGTTCCGCCTGCGGGAAGAGATTGTCTCAATCTCTTTGCCCGAAGTGCCATGCGCCCAATTCTCCGACGGCCAAGTTTTGTCTCGGCTGCGGCGCGTCTCTTCACTGACATGAAGCTTTTCACTTTTTTCGCGCGCCGTTTTGTCGCGGGAGACACGATTGAGGAAGCCCTTGAGGTCGTCAAAAATCTTAATTCCAGGGGAATTAAAGCCACTCTTGATTATTTGGGGGAAGATTGTTCTCGGGAGAATGACGCCCGGCGCTCCTGCGAGGAATATGTCGCCCTTCTTCAAAAAATCGCCGAGGCCAAGGTTGACTCCAATGTCAGCTTGAAGCTAAGCCAGCTAGGGTTCGGTTTTGATGAGAAGCTGACAAGGGAACTTTTGGAAAAAATTCTAGATCAGGCCGCTCAAAATGACAACTTTGTTCGTATCGATATGGAGGGTTCGGCCTTGACCCAGAGGACCTTGGATTTATTTAAAGACGTTTTCGCAAAGCGAAAAAACGTGGGAATCGTGATTCAGGCCTATCTGCGCCGAAGCGAAAAAGACGTTCAGGATTTGGTTTCCTTGGGCGCGCGCGTTCGCCTGTGTAAGGGAGCTTATAAAGAGCCGGATTCCGTCGCTTTTCCGGATAAAAGAGACGTGGATTTGAACTATGACCATCTGGCCGAAATGCTTCTCAAGGCTCCGCTTCCGGCTTTCGCGACCCACGATGATGGGCGCATCGCATCCGCTGTTTCCGCGGCTGAAAAACAGGGAATTTCCAAGGATCGTTATGAGATTCAGATGCTTTACGGCCTGAGATCTAAACGTTGGGATGATTTGCGCTCAAAAGGCCACTCCGTTCGCATCTACATTCCTTACGGAACCCATTGGTTTCCTTATTTTTACCGGCGGCTGAGAGAAAGGAAGGAAAATCTCCTGTTCGTAGCCAAGAATTTATTTAATTGGTAGTTCTGTGCTATAATAAATGACTGACCGGTCAGTCATTTATTATGTCTTCTAATCTTGAAATCAAAAAACGCAGGATTTTGGAATCCGCCCGGGGTTTGCTGGTCGGCCGCGGATTGCAGACCTTAACCTTGGATGAGGTCGCCAAGAATGCCGGCGTCGCCAAAGGCACTCTTTTTCTCCATTATAAAAGCAAGGAAGAGCTTTTGCGGGCCGCCTATCTTGATTTAGCCTATTCCTTGGAAGCGGCTCTTAAAAATATTGAAGACTCAAATCTTAAAGGGCAAGCCTTGTTGGAAAAGACGGCCGAGGCCATTCTTTCCTATATGGACACTAACAGCGATTTTCTACTTCAAATCGGCCCTGATCGCTTTTCGGGATGTGGGCCCAAGTCTTGCCGGGAGCTCGCCGAAAAAATCTCGGGAGATATGGGACATCTTCAAAAAATATTGCTTCGTTTCTCCAGATCTTCTCATGTTTCCATTCGTGACACTCCGCGTTCGGCGTGTTTTCTATTCGGGCTTTGTCGGGCTTCTCTTCTTTATCGCATTTTTGTTCATAAAGGGGAAAGTCTTAAATCCCGGGCCAAACGGGTCGTTCATGTTTTCCTGAATGGAGTCGTGAACTAATGAAGAAAGTTACCGCCCTTTGTTTGGGTTTGATTTTTGCGGGAGTCTCGCGCGTTGCCGCCGCTTCGACTTCAACCGCCTTGGGTCTCATCAATGACAATACGCTTTTTCCAGTTCGCCCATTGACGATTCAAGAAGCTTATCGCTTGACGTTAAAACGGAGCGAGACTTTGGCCGAGTCCAAGGAAGCTGTTAGAAGCTCCTTGGCCCAGGTGGAACAACTCATCTCCGCTTTGATGCCCCACGTTTCTTTTGGAGCGACTCAATTTTTGCAGGAAAGCCCGAATATTCCGGGGCTTTCGTTTATCGATATCACTAATTATCGCATGGAATCTTTTAGCGCGTCGCAGACCATCTTTGACGGTTTTAGGGATTATTTAGCTTATCGGGAAGGGAAATTAGGCGTTAAATCCGCGCGCTTAAGCAAGGCGCGGGCGGAATCTCTTCTTTACCAAAGCGTGGCTGAGGCCTACACCAATCTCCTCATGTATCAAAGGCAAATCAAGATTCAGAAAGACACGATTCAAACCATGAAAGACCAGGTCGCTTTTTTAAAATACTGGAAAAGAATTGGCCGCGCGCGCGCTTCTGATGTTTTGTCGGCGGCTTCCCAGCTTGCGCAATTTGAATCGCAACTGGAATTAACGCGAGGCCAGGAATCCGCCAGCCAAGATTTGATGCGGTTTTTAACGGGAGATGACGCGCGCTTTATTCCCGAAGATATTCCGTTGCCTGTTTTAACTTCCGCGCGCCAAACTTTTTTAGATCAAGCCAATAGCCGGGAAGACGTGGAGGCGGCCCGCGCCAACTTGGAAGCGGCGAAAGATCAGGTCTCCATTTACCGCCGAAGCCGTCTTCCGATGGTGACGGCCGGAGGGGATTATTTTCTCAACAACGTTCCTTTTTCCGCCAATACCCATTACGATGGAAATTTTGCTCTCACTATGCCAATTTTCGACGGAGGAATGATCTCGGGCCAAGTTCATCAAGCCAAGGCGTCCGAGAAAAGCGCCGTTCAAGCTCTCTCTCTGGCCGAAAGAACGGCTCGAAACGACGTCAACACCGCCTATGATTCTTTACTGTGGACCTTGAGGGCGGTTAAGTCCCTGGATAAAACCGTTAAACTCGCGGCTCAAAATGTCGAGGCGGAAACATCCGATTACCGAAAAGGCTTGGTGACGAACTTAGATGTTTTGACCAGCATCACGACTCTTCTCAGCGACCGGATTGTCTTGAATGAAAACAGAGAACAAGCAATCTATGCTGAAGCGCAGTTGGAGGTTGCAGCCGGAGGTCCTTCTAATAAGAAAGAAGAAGTGAAAGCCGCGCTGGAAGAAAACTCAGCCAAGGAAAACCCATGACTATTTCCGATTATTCCATCAAAAACCCTGTTTTCGCCTGGTGCTTGATGGCGGCCTTGATCGTTTTTGGAATGATTGGTTTTTCCCGCATGGGAGTCAGCCAGATGCCGGACGTGGATTTCCCGGTTTTGACGGTCACCGCAACTTGGGAAGGAACCGACCCAATGACGATGGAGTCCGCGGTGACCGACGTCTTGGAAAACCAGTTCATGACGATTCCAGGTCTTGAACTCGTTCAATCAACGACTCAGGAAGGTCAATCTAACATCACCCTTCAATTTACATTAGGCACTGATATTAACGGGGCGATGGTGCAGGTGCAAAACGCGATTTCCGCCGCCCAAAGATATCTTCCTCCGATCGGGGAAGGCGGCATGGACCCTCCTGTCATTGCCCAGTTTAACGCCAACAGTCAGCCGATTTTATGGACCGCTTTAATGGAACCATCGGCAAAAAATGTGGATTTCTATTCTACCTACAAAGCCGGACCCGTTTTAAGACCTTTGATGCTGACCTTGCGCGATCATTATCAAGACTACATTACTTCTCTCCCTGGAGTCGGCAGCGTGTTCTTGGGCGGATATATTTTGCCGGTCATGCGGCTTTGGATTCACACTGGTAAACTGCGCAAAATCGAAATGACTCCCATGGACGTCATGAACGCGGTTAATCTCGAACACATGCTCGCGCCTTCCGGCTATATGGACAAGGGGCCGGTCGAATCCAATGTGCGCGCCATCACCGAGGCCAACACCGTTTCTATGATGAAAAATCTCGTGATGCCAACTCGAAACGGAGTTCCGGTATGGCGACCCTTGAAACTCAAAGACGTTGCGGATGTGGAAGAGGGCACCGACGATATCCGCCGCATTTCTCGCATGGACGGAATTCCCTCGGTCGGAGTCGGCGTTCTCAAAACTCCGGGGGCCAACGCGGTTGAGGTCGGCCATGAAGTTAAAGCGAAAGTTAAGGAATTGGCCAAGCGTCTTCCGAATGGCATTACCGTTAAAATCGTGACGGATACAACCATCTTCATTGAGCAGGCTGTCCACCAACTTCTTAGGACATTGACGGAGTCTTGCATAACCACTTCCATCGTCTGTTTGGTCTTTTTGGCAAGTTTTGCCTCCGCTTTTAATATTTTGCTTGCTATTCCCACCGCGCTACTGGGAACATTCATTGTTCTTTATTTCATGGGTTTTACGATCAACAGTTTCACAATGCTGGCCTTATCACTCTCGGTTGGAATTGTGGTCGATGACGCAATCATGGTTTTGGAAAACATCGTTCGCTATGTGGATAGCGGAATGGGCCGAGTTCAGGCGTCTATCGTGGGCGCGCGGGAAATCACCGGGGCCGCGGTCGCGGCCTCACTCGCCATTTTCGCGGTATTCGTGCCTGTTGTTTTCATGCAGGGAATTATCGGGCGCTTTTTTTATCAATTTGGCGTCACGATGTCGGTGGCGGTTCTTTTTTCTCTCTTGGAGGCTTTAACCTTAACGCCCATGCGTTGTTCTCAATTTCTCTCTCCAAAATCTGAGAGTTCAAAACTCGATCAAACCATCGAAACCGTGGTGGATTATTTAAGAAATATTTACCGCGATTCTCTTCAAAAAGCTTTGGATCATCCCTATTGGATGATTGCCTTGGCTTGGACGGTGTTTGGACTTTCCTTTATTGCGCTTAAAAAAGTACGAAAAGAATTTATCCCCCCCCAGGATCAAAGCCGCTTCATGGTTCAAATTCAAACCCCCATCGGGTCTTCTATGGAATTTACGGATAAAGTAGTTCGTAAAGTGGAGAACTTTCTTAAGAATCGGCCCGAGATTAAAGATTATTATGCGGCGATCGGAGGTTTCCAAGGCGGACTGGTCAACCAGGCCATGATGTTTATTACGATGAAAGATCCCCCCGTTCGGGCCTTTGCTTCTCCATTTAAAAGAGTTCCCACACAGCAACAGTTTCAACCATTTTTACGCCAGTTTATTCAAAAATTGCCGGGAGTGTGGACGGTGTCTATTCTTGACTTATCCTTGACTGGTTTTTCCGCTCAAAGGGGATACCCCATTGAGTTTGCTGTTCAGGGGCCGGATTGGGATAAAATCGCGGCTTTATCGGATCAAATGATGGATAAGATGAAGTCTTCAGGCCTCATGACGAGTATCACCAGCGACTATGAGCCCGGGATGCCGGAAATTCGCGTGATTCCTAACCGCGCTAAAGCGGCGGCCCATGGCGTCAATGTTGCCGATATTGCGCAGACCTTGAATGCCGCGGTGGGCGGCCTTCGCTTTGCCAAATATACCGATGCGGAAGGACATCGCGACGATATCCAGATTAAACTTGTGGATCAGGACAACGACGTTCCCGCTGATATAGGCAAGCTTTGGATTCGCAACAATCAGGGTGAAATCGTTCCTCTTAAAAACGTAGTGGACATTATAAAAGATAAAACGCTTCTTCAGGTGACCCGCTATAACCGCGAGCGCGCAGTGACTATTTTCGCCAATATCAAACAAGGGAAATCGGCCGCGGATGCGATTGATTTCATCAAAAAGACGGCTAAAGCAATGCTCCCGGCTGGGTACCACATCATGTTGTCCGGAAATATGAAGGCGTTCAAGGAATCTTTCCAGAGTTTGATTGTCGCCTTGATCTTGGGCCTTTTCGCCGCCTATATGATTTTGGGAACTCAGTTTAGGAGCTTTATTCATCCCATGGTCATCATGATCAGCCTTCCCTCGGCGGTGGCGGGATCCTTCTTCGCGATGAGAATCGCCGGAGTGTCTTTAAATATCTACAGTCTCATCGGACTGATCCTGGTTTTGGGAATTGTCAAGAAAAACACCATTTTGATCGTGGATTTCACCAATCAACGCCGCCGTCAAGGAAAAAGCGTTCGAGAAGCCTTATTGGATGCGGGTCCAGTTCGCTTGCGCCCGATTTTAATGACCTCTTTGGCGACCTTAGCTGGCGCCGCTCCGGCGGTTTTCGCCTCGGGAGCTGGAGAAGAAACTATTCGTCCGATGGGAGTCGTCGTTTTTGGAGGGGTTTTGGTTTCAACTTTAATGAGTCTCTATGTATGTCCGGCCTGGTATATGGTTCTTTCTCGTTTTGAAAGTCATAAACATGACGATGAACTCAAGGACGCGATGAGGCTTTTGGGCGAGATTAAAGAAGAAAAGGCGGCGGCTTAATGAGAAAAATAATTTTACCGGCGATCATTTTTATTTTTTCTCTTCCGTCTCTCCATGCCGGGGATTCTTCCCCGCTTTCCCTCTCGATTAAAGACGCGATTTCAATGGCGGTTAAAAATAATTTGACGATTAAACTTTCAAAAGCCAATACCCGCCGGTCTCGCGGCATGATCTTGCAAAGCGCTTCCGCCCTTTTGCCCCAGGTGATCGGCACGATGTCTGAAAATAGAACCTATAAGCTCAACCTCGCGGCTATGGGTTTTCAACCCGGGTTGTTGCCCGGCATTCCAGGCTCTCTGGGTCCGTTCAATGTTTTTGACGCAAGATTGCATCTGGTGGACAATATTCTTAATTTAAGCGCGACCCAAAGTTTGAGAGCGGCTCACGCCCAAAACAAAATGGCGATTTTTGGGGAAAATTTAGCCGCCGAGCAAGTCGCCGCGGCGGCGGCTTTAGCTTACATTGAAGACTTGCGCGCGCAAAAAGAGATCGTAGCTTCCGAGGCGGATGAAAACTTGGCCATCGAGCTTTTAAAATTGGCGTCGGATAAGGTCAACGCGGGAACGGCTGACCCTATTGATCTTGCCCGCGCCAAAACCAGTCGTTCGGAAGCGCATTTGAGGGTCATTACCGCGAATTTAGCTGCCCAAAAGGCGGACATGAATCTCAAGCATATCATCGGCGTTCCTCTAGGACGCTCTTTGGTTTTAACCGATAGTTTGAAAGCTGTTTTTGGAAATTCAGTAGAGCTTAACCCTTCCTTAAAAACAGCTCTGTCTAAGAGGCTTGAAATTAAAATTGAAGAGAAAAGCGTCGAGGGAGCGGAGTTGACTTTAAGCGCCGCCCACTTAGCCCGGGTTCCCGTGGTTTCCATCAGCGGCGATTACGGACTTAGCGGCATTACGCCGACCAAAGACGATATTCAAACCGGCAATTTAGGAGCGGGCCTTAGTTGGAGATTTTTTACCGGAGGTCAGATTCGCGGCCAAGCCGAGGATGCTTTATCTCAAATCGAGAAAGCGAAAGCTCAGCTTAAGGACATTCGCGTTCAAGTGGAACAAGACGTTCGGACTTCGGTTTTAGAGCTTAACGCGGCGGAACAGGAAATTCAAACCAGTTCCCAAACCCTTAAACTTGCGGGGTTGGAACTGGAACTTGCGGAAAGTCGTTTTAAAGCAGGGGTGGGGGACAATCAGGAGCTTGTTCAAGCTCAGGATGAAATGGCCAATGCCCGTAATTTGGTTGTCATGGCCTTGGCTTCAGACAATGACGCTTGGGTGAATTTATTTTTAGCCTTAGGCCGCGCGGAAAATTTTGATTTTAAAAAAATTTTAGGGAGTGAACATGGAAACAACTAAAGAAAATACGCAACAAACGACGCCAAACTCTTCTTCTCATTTTAAAAGCAAGGTGGGAGAAAGCCGTCATCAGAAAAGACTGTTTTTAGTTGCCGCGATTTTGGGTGGAGCCCTAGCCATTTTTGGGATTTGGTATTACGTCTATTGGACCTATCATCAGGATACGGATGATGCCTTTATAGACGGTCATATTTACATGATTAGCCCAAGCGTTCCCGGTCCGGTCATTAAAATTTATGTAGACGACAACCAACTTGTCAAAAAAGGCGATCCCTTGGTCGATATTGATCCGCGGGTTTATGAAGCGCGGCTTAACCAAGCTCAAGCGGAAGTTGCCTCTTCCTCCGCTTCAGCGCATCAAACGGAACTGGATTTAGCCCGCTATACCAAGCTCTATCATGAGAACCAAATCTCTCAACAAACCTATGATCATGCGCGCTCGGCCGTGGATGTTGCCAAGGCCCAACTTAAGTTGGACCTAAAAAAAGAAGCCGCTGCCGCTTTGGACTTATCCTACACCAAAATCGTTTCCCCCTCGGACGGTTATGTGACGAAAAAAACAGTGGAACTCCAAGATTATGAGGATGCAGGCCAGACTATGCTGGCCATTGTGAGTCCTAATGTGTGGGTGACCGCTAATTTTAAAGAGACAGAACTCAGGGGAATGAAAAAAGGGGATTTAGTTGAGGTAACGGTGGATGCCTATCCCGGCAAAGTGTTTAAGGCCCATATTGATTCTATTCAAGCCGGAAGCGGCGCTCGGTTTAGTTTATTTCCTCCAGAAAATGCGACCGGTAATTATGTAAAAGTGGTCCAAAGAATTCCGGTTAAAATTGTTTTTGACGGACCGGTGTCTTCGCGGCCCTTTCTGGCGCCGGGAATGTCGGTTATTCCTGTTGTCAAGTTTTAATTTAAGATGAGTTCCTCCCAAACTTGGAAGCCAAGGCATAACCCTTGGCTGATTGCGCTCTCGGTTTTGCTCGCGACCTTTATGGAAGTGTTGGATACTTCTATTGCGAACGTTGCCTTGCCCCATATTGCCGGTAGCCTTTCCGCCTCGGTTTCTGAAGCCACCTGGGTTTTGACGAGTTATTTGGTTGCCAATGCGATTATTTTGTCCGCAACCGGCTGGCTGAGCAGCTATTTTGGCCGAAAAAATTATTTAGCTTTTTCAGTTATCTTGTTTGTCGTTTCTTCAGCTCTTTGCGGAATGGCCCATAGTCTTGGGCAAATTGTCGCGGCCAGGGTTCTTCAGGGCATTGGAGGCGGCGGGCTTCAACCTTTATCTCAGGCTATTTTGCTTGAAAGTTTCTCACCGGAAGAACGCGGTCCTGCTATGGCCGCCTATGGAATGGGAATTGTAGTCGCTCCTATTCTTGGTCCCACCTTGGGGGGATGGCTCACCGACAGCTATTCCTGGCGATGGATTTTCTACATCAATATTCCCATTGGAATTCTGGGGCTCATCATGCAGGATATTTTTGTCGAAGATCCCCCTTATATCAAGGCGGCCAAGGCCCCGAAAATTGACTACATCGGCTTTGGGTTTATGGCTGTTGGGGTCGGGCTTTTACAAATTATTCTCGATAAAGGTCAGGAATCGGATTGGTTCTCCGCGCCCTGGATTCGCTATAGTTCGGTCGTCGTCGCGGTGTCTTTAGTTCTGTTTATCTGGCATGAGTTAAGAGAGAAGCACCCTATTGTGAATCTCAGGGTTCTCAAAAATAGAAATTTCGCGGTGGCCACTTTTCTAGTGGCTATTTTGGGTGCGATTCTCTACGGCAGTACGGCCACCATTCCCATCATGCTTCAGGGGCTTATGGGTTACACCGCCTTCATTAGCGGTTTGGTCATGACGCCTAGAGGAATCGGCTCACTACTTTCCATGATTGTGGTCGGGCGAATCGTCAAAAAAGTGGATGCTCGGGCGCTGATTATCATCGGTTTTGGCGTGATTGCCTGGACTTCGCTCGTTCTTAGTCGTCTTAATTTAGACATTGCTCCTTCTAATATCCAAATTGCCCTGATTCTCAACGGTTTTGCCAATGGCTTTATCTTTGTTCCATTAACAGTCGTTGGATACGCGACCTTGAAACAGGAGTCTATCTTTCAGGCCACGGGTATTTATAATCTCATGCGAAATATTGGGGCGTCTATTGGAATTTCAGCCTTAATCGCCATGCAAGACCGTTCGGCTGAGGCCCATCAGGTTTATTTATCCGCCCACCTCTATTCTTGGAATCCCAATTATAGAAATTTCGTTCAGACGGTGGTCCATTCCATGGGAGGAAACCACGGCGCGGCGTTTGGGGCGGCTCGCGGCGTGGTCTATCAACTTCTGATTCAACAGGCGACTCTTCTTTCCTTTATGGACGTTTTTCGCTGGATGGCCGAAGCCGCGGTTTTGTGTATCGCGGCCGTTTTTCTTTTCAAAAAAGCCGCGCCTCCCGCGCATGTTGAGTTGGTTGAATAGGAACCTGGCCTGAATCCTTTTTTCAGTTTTTACATCTAATAAAAACGGAGGATTCTAAGGTTCATGCGAAATAAAAAAGCGATTTTGTTTTTGTTCTCTTTGTTGGGAAGCGTTTATACCCGTGCAGGAGAAACCAAGGTTCTCAATCTCAGCGAGGTCGTTCAAGCGGTTTTAAAAGCCAGCCCCGAGCTTGAAGGCGCGCGGGCCCAAATTGCGGCGGCCCGGGGTTCGGAAAACGAAGCAAAGGCTCAAGACCTTCCTAGTTTGAACGCCACGAGCTTAATGACCCGTGGAAATGATCCGGTCTATGCTTTTGGTTCTCTTCTGAATCAGCGCAATTTTACCGCGGGAGACTTTAATCTCGGTTCTCTTAATTATCCGGGTTATGTTAATAATATTGATACGGCGCTTCAGCTCAGCGTTCCGGTTTTTAGCGGTTTTCAAATTCAAGATCTAAAGCGGGCCGGCAAATTAGGGCTTAAACTCAGTCAAAGACAAAAAGAAGCCTTGGCCCAAAACTTGCGTTTTGAAGCAGTTGCGGCTTATCTTCAAATTCTCTTAGATCATCAGATGCTTAAGGAATTATCTCTTCGCGTTGAGTCTTCCAAGAAAAAAATTTCTGATTCTAAAAGTCTCAAGGATAAAGGCTTGATTCTGGGATCTGATTTCTACGCGGCCGAGGCCATTGAGGGCGGTCTTGAAGCGCGGTTGATTCAATCTCAAAAATTACTTGAGGAAGCTCGCTGGCAGCTGATGAATCTCATGGCCACCGATCAAGAAAACTGGGATTTAAAAGGAGATTTGGTTCCCACGCTTTATATCGTTCAAAAACCAAACACGCTTTTTGTGGAAGCCTTAAATCATCGTCCGGAGCTTCAAGGCGCCCGGTTTGGGCGTTCTATCGCGGAAGTGTTGCATCAAAAAGAAAAGATGAGTATCCTTCCTCAGGTTCAGGCTTTCGCGACTTTAGACAGTAATACCAACGGCTCGGGGCCGTTGGCCTCAGACAAAATGATGGGGCTTGCCGCTCAGTTTCCCATTGCCGATCCTTCTTATTTTGCCCGCAAATCCGTCGCCTTGGCTAAAGTTCAGGAAGCTTCTTCCCAGGAAAAAAGCCTTGAGCGAAAAATTCATGCCCAGGTGATTGAAACTTTTGAAGGCTATCAAGGCGCGGCCCTGGCGTTGCCGATTTTAACTCAGACCTTCAAACGCGCCCAAAAGGCTCTAAAACTCGTGGGGCCTCTTTACCGCGAAGGAAGGCAAAGTATTGTCGAAGCCTTGCGGGCGGAAGAGGGAGAGACCTTGGCTCAAAAAGCTCTTCTTCAAGATTCTTTCGGGGTTCATGCGGGTTATGCGCGTATTCTCCTTTCAGTGGGAGATCTCAACGCCTTGGGAATTCAAAAAATTGAACGGCATCTGGAGACGGAAAAGAAATGAAACACGAATCAGAAAACCTCGGTCTTGCCGGAAAAATCGCGCAAGCCTTTATCCAATCAAAATTGACGGTCTTGGTTATTTTGACCGCGCTTTTGCTCGGGGCCTTGTCGGTGCTCAAACTTCCGCGAGAAGAAGATCCGCAGATTAAAGTTCCTGTTTTTGATATTTTTGTTCCATTTCCTGGTGCCAGCCCTCGGGAGGTGGAAGAGCGCATTATCAATGTCGGCGAGAGAAAATTATGGGAAATTCCGGGGGTTGAATATATCTACTCAACCGCCGAGCCCAATGAGGCCGTGTTTATCGTGCGCTTTAAAGTAGGAACGCCTTTTGAAAAGGCGATGACTCTTATCTACACGAAAGTTTTCTCGAATGAAAATCTCTTGCCTCCAGGAGCGGGGAAACCGATCATTAAACCGCGTTCGATTGACGATGTTCCCATTCTCGTTTTGACTTTGTGGGGCAAGAATTTGGACGGTTACTCTCTTCGCCGTTCCGCCGCGCTTTTGCGGCGGGAATTTAGTTCGATTACGGATATTTCCCGGATCCAAATCATTGGCGGAGAGCGCCGCCGCTTGGCCGTTCATTTTGACGTCAAGGCTTTAAAAAAACATCGCTTGACCCCGCTGGATTTAGCCGGGCTGATTCAGGGATCCAACCTGCGTATTCCTTCCGGTCATTATGACGGAAGTGAGGAGAACACGACGGTCGATGCGGACTCACTGATTCACTCTCCTTCGGATCTTAAACGCATGGTGGTCGGCGTTTCTGGTGGCCGCCCCATTTTTCTCAGTGACGTGTCTCTTATTTCAGATGGTCCCTCTCATCCAGAAACGGAACTTCTCTTTTCTCCGAAGGGTCAAGAAAATGGTGGAAACGCCGTTTATCCTGCGGTGACCCTGGCCATCTCTAAAAGGAAAGGTTCCAATGCGACCGTGGTCGCCAAAGAAGTTCTCTTGAGGCTCCAAAGGGTTCGTAAAAACCTTCTTCCGGATGGAACTCAGGTGACGGTCATGAGAGATTATGGAAAAACGGCCAAGGAAAAATCAGATGAGCTTCTTTTCCACATGGTCTTAGCGACCGTCGCGGTCACTCTTTTAATCGCCTTGACCTTGGGCGTGCGGGAAGCTTTGGTTGTTTTAATCGCGATTCCCGTGACTCTATCCTTAACGCTTTTGGTTTATTTCTTGGCGGGCTACACTCTTAATCGCATCACTCTCTTTGCCTTGATATTTTCTATCGGAATCTTGGTGGATGACGCGATTGTCGTGGTTGAAAATATTCACCGGCATTATCAATTAAAAGACGGCCGCTCCATCTGGCGGCTGTCGGTTGAAGCGACCGACGAAGTCGGAAACCCTACCTTGTTGGCCACCTGGGCGGTGATTGCCGCGGTCTTACCGATGGCTTTTGTGCGTGGTTTAATGGGCCCGTATATGCGCCCTATTCCGGTGGGCGCTTCTTTTGCGATGCTTTTTTCTATTGCGATTGCTTTCATTGTTTCTCCCTGGGCATTTTCCCATATTCTTAAACTTTGGAAGCCCGGGGAGGAAGGACACGCCGTTTCTCAGTCTGGGATAGACCGAATTTACCGAAGCGCGATGAGCGGCATTTTAAAAAACGGGTTTAATACCGCCGGATTTTTGTTAACTGTGGCGGCCCTTTTTTTGGGGGCGGTGTATTTGATTGCGTCAAAATCAGTCATCGTTAAAATGCTTCCGTTTGACAATAAGGACGAGTTTGAGGTTATTGTGAATATGCCGGAGGGAAGTTCGCTGGATTTAACTAAAAAAGCGACTCTTCAAATGTCGAAAACTTTACAAACCATTCCCGAGGTTAAAGATGTCGCGGGTTATGTCGGCATGGCCGCCCCCTATAATTTTAACGGGCTTGTACGGCATTATTTTTTGAGACAATCTCCGGATGGGGCCGACATCGCGGTCCGTCTCAGTCATTTTAAGGATCGCCGAAAAACCAGCCATCAAATCGCCCAAGAAGCCCGAAATCTCTTACTCCCCATTGCCGCTCGCTATCAGGCGCGCATTCAAGTGGCCGAGGTTCCGCCCGGCCCTCCGGTTTTATCAACTCTGGTTTTTGAGTTCTACGGTCCTAACGCTAAAAAAAGAGATGCTCTTGCCCGCAAGATAGAAGGAATTCTTAAAAAGACAGAGGGGATTGTCGATGTGGATAGCTATTTTCCGGTTCAAGACAAAAAATTAAGCCGTCTTCTCATTCGCCGAAAAAAAGCGACCCTCAACGGAATTATCCCGGCTGAAATCGCTCGTTTGTCTCGCATGGCGCTTCACGGCGAAACCCTGGGCTTAGCCCATATCCCCAATGAAAAAGAGCCTGTTAAAATTCGGATTCGGCTCGCTTCTTCTGAAAGAAAAGACGGGCATTCTCTTTTTCAAATTCCCATTTTGTCCCGCAACGGCACGGTCATTTCCCTGGGGGAGCTCGTGCGTCCCGTTTTCGGAAAAGTGGAAGAGCCTATTTATCACAAGAATCTTCGCAATGTGAGTTATGTCATCGCCGACGTTGCGGGCGGAGAAGAGAGCCCGGTTTACGCCATTTTAAAACTAGAAAAACCCATTCAAGACGCGGCCAGGGAAATGGGAATTTCCTTGAAAGAGTATTACGCCTCTTTGCCGCCGGATTCCCGCCATTACGCGCTTAAATGGGATGGGGAGTGGCAAATTACCTATGAGGTCTTCCGCGATTTGGGGCTGGCTTTTGCCTTGGTCCTGGTTCTCATTTATATTTTGGTGGTCGGTTGGTTTGAGTCTTTCTTAGTTCCTCTCATCATCATGACGCCGATTCCGTTAAGCTTGATTGGCATCATCCCGGCGCATTGGCTCATGCACGCCTTCTTTACCGCGACATCCGTCATTGGTTTTATCGCGGGAGCAGGGATTGTGGTCCGAAATTCGATTATCTTAGTTGATTTTATTGAGCTGAGAATGCGGCAAGGGATGCCGCTCAAAGAAGCGGTGATAGACGCCGGAGCCGTTCGCTTCCGGCCGATTTTGCTGACGGCTGCCGCCGTTGTTTTAGGCGCGGTGGTCATTTTGTTTGACCCCATCTTTCAGGGTTTGGCTTTGTCTTTAATGGCGGGGGGAGTGGCGGCGGCCTTTCTGTCGGTTCCGACCGTGCCCATCCTTTATTATTTGTTGATGCGCGGCCGCACCCATGAGAAGTGATAGGATTAAAGGAGGACGTTTATGAGCTTAGAGCGTAAAATTCGGATGATTGCGGGAAGTTTTATCTTAATCAGTCTCGCCTTGGCGTATTGGGTGAGTCTTAAGTTTCTATGGTTTACGGCTTTCGTCGGGGCCAATCTCCTTCAATCTTCCATCACTCGCTGGTGTTTGATGGAGGATATCTTAAGAGCCGTTGGCCTAGGAGACCCTAAAGACTCGCCCAAAAAATGTTGCTAGGGAGAATTTATGCTTTACCAAATAGAAAGTAAAAAAAATATTTCGGAAATTGAAAATTCCTTAGGCGCGATTTCCTCGCGGCATCAATTCGGGCTTTTGACGGTGCATAACTTAAAAGCGAAGATGAACGAGAAGGGAGTTCCCTTCGAAAAAGATTGTTTGGTTTTTGAGGTTTGTAATCCCCATCAAGCGAAGAAAATACTTGAAGGGAATATTGATATTTCCAACCTTCTTCCTTGTCGTATCTCAGTTTATAAGAAAAACGGAAAGACCGTTTTAGCGACAATTAAGCCCACGGCTCTCCTTGCGATGTTCCCCAATCCTGAACTTCAAAAAATCGCAGAAGAGGTGGAAAAAACGCTTTTTGCGATTATGAATGAAGCGGCGTAGTATTTTGGGGTTCTTGAATTTGGGAAAAAGCCCAGGCCGCGAGTAGGGCCACGCCGGTCACGAAAAACCAATAGGGACAAGGGTGAAACTTGGAGAAAAGTTGAAGTCCTAACCCTCCAATCAAGGGGCTTAAAGAATATCCCATTTGATGGAAAAACCCCGTCGCGCCCAAAGCCCGGCCTCTTTCTTGGGGAGAACTAAGATTAGAAGCTAAGGCTGATAAAGAAGGGGCAATTGCCATTTCTCCTAAGGTAATGACGGCGACCGCAAGTTCTAATGATTTAAGCCCCAAGGCCCAGGCTAAAGAAGCGTATCCCACGGCATAGGCAAGAGCCCCCCAAAGGAGAATATGGGAAAGGCGTCGGCGCCTGAGGAAATGAATCAGCCCCACTTGAAAAAGAACCACCATGCCGCCGTTGAGTGAAAAAAGAAGTCCGATTCCTTTGGGAGAAATTCCGAGAGTTTCCGAGGCATAGAGAGAAAGCGGAACGATGAGATGCCCCATGACCGCTCCAATGAGAAAAGTTCCAAGAAAGAAAGGCCGGAATTTTTTATGGCGCAAAATGGAGAAGGCTGAGGAAAAGACTTGGTGATCTACTTTTTCGCCCTTGAGAATGAGGGGATGGCTTTCTTTTAAGAAAAAAAGAACCCCCAAAGCGCATAAAAAATAAACGGCGGCGGTTCCTAGGAAAAGAAGGGAGTATCCCTTTCCAACGGCAAGCCCCGCAATCGCCGGGCCTACGGCCCAACCCAGATTGGCGGTCGTTCTCATGGCGCTGTAAGCTTTGACCCTTAAGTGTTCTTCAAAATGATCGGACACCCAGGCCATGAGTGTTGCGTTAAAACTTCCGGCCGCGAGAGCGCCGATAAAATCAATGCCAATAATCACCGGGAACGCCGCTTTAAAGGCGATGGCAAGCCCAATCGAAAAAACGCAAAGTGTTCTTAGGACAATACCCCAACTTAAAAGCGGTTTGCGGCCGAATTTGTCCGAAAAAGATCCCCCAAAAAGACGGCCGGCCGCGGCGATAAAAAGACTGGTTGTTAAAAAAATTCCAACCATCCAAAAAGGGATCAGACGCTCTTTTTTCAAATAGATGGCGAGATAGGGAAAAGAGAGGGCGTATCCCCCGCTCATAAAAAACTGGAGAATCATCGGAGGCAAGATTTTTTGAAGAGGAAGAGAGAAAAGAGTCTTGTTTTTCAAGGAAGCCTTTAAGATATTCTAGCAAAGCCTAAAAAACTATTGCGTAAACGGGATTTAGGGGTTATACTATTTCCATGGATTCATGGAGAGTCTTTGAGTCCTTTGATCCCAACTCTAAAGACGTTTTCTTAGATGTTGTTCATGTGTCCACTGCGGGACCTTCGCATTCAAATCTTCAATCAAAATTTTTAGCGGGATTTCAAACTTTCCGGGAAACTCACTCTTTTCTCGAGAGATATGCCGAGGTTTTGTCCGCAGGAAGGGAAAAATCGATACTGGAAGTTTGTTGCGGGCGCTATCAGTATCCGGGCTGTGATGTCGGCCCGTGTTTTCTGGGAGTAACTCCTAATTACCGTTGCGCTTACCGCGATCGCTTCAATCAATAAATTTCCTTATGAATCCCGGAAAAGCCCGTTGTCCTTGGTCTTTGGGCGGCAACGACGCCTATCTCAGATATCACGACACGGAGTGGGGCGTGCCCGTTCATGACGATCGCAAGCAGTTCGAGTTTTTGATTCTTGAAGGCGCCCAAGCGGGCCTGAGCTGGGCCACCGTTTTAAACAAACGAGAGGCTTACCGGAAAGCCTTTGCGGGATTTGATCCGGTCAAGGTCGCCCGTTTTGACGCGGCGAAAGTGAAGAGCCTGATCCAGAATCCCGGCATTATTCGTAACCGCCTTAAGATCGCGGCTGCGGTATCCAACGCTCGCGCTTTCTTGGTCGTGCAAAAGGAGTTTGGCGGCTTTGACCGTTACATTTGGAGTTTTGTGGGCGGCAAACCCATTCAAAATCGCCGCAAGTCCATGAAGGATATCCCAGCGACTTCGCTGGAATCGGACGCCTTAAGCTTGAATCTTAAAAAACGCGGCTTTAAGTTTGTCGGCAGCGTCATCATTTACGCCCACATGCAGGCAACAGGCATGGTCAACGACCATGTCATCGGTTGTTTCCGCCATCAAGAGCTCATCGGCCGACAGTAAAACAATTCAGGGAATCCATTGTGTCTTTCCGTGCGGCGGAAATTCAG
>DAHXMM010000004.1:0-3059 GCA_027371715.1 Elusimicrobiota bacterium
GTGGATTCGCGAAATATTGTCGCGTCAGAAGCGGCAGGGGAACAAACGCATATTTAAACCCTCGGCTCTAATGACCACGACACGGTTCTCCCTCTCCCGCGCCGAGGACATCGTTGATGAGTATCAAAAGTTGGGACTGGAAACTATTTTTTTAAAGCCAGTCTCATTTTTCGGCGCGGCGAAAAAAACCTGGCCTCAGATTAGCTACAGCGCGGAAGAATTCCTCGAGTTTTATCGCCGAGGATTTGAAAGGGTTCTCGAAATAAATCTCGATGGCCGCAGATTAGTAGAGCGGCTCGCGGTGATTCTCTTGAGCAATATCTTAGGGCAAGAAAACCCTCGCTACTTAGATCTACATAGTCCTTGCGGAGCTGCCTGTAGCCAGTTGGCCTACAATTACAACGGCGGCGTTTACGCTTGTGAAAAGGGGCGCCTCTTGGCCAATGGGGGAGATGAAATTTTTTGGATGGGCGATGCGGATGATATTTCTTATGAGAAGCTGATCTCTTCCCCCGTGTGCAAGACGCTTTGCGTTGTTTCAAATTTAGATTCGCAGCCGGCTTGCAGCCGTTGCGTCTACAAGCCGTATTGTGGAATATGTCCGGCCCATAGTTACGCGGAACAAAACTCTCTGTCGGGATATATTCCCGGTGGAGATCGCTGCAAATTATCCGTTGGTTTTTTCGATCTCTTTTTCGAGAAGATGAAAGATTCAAGGTGCCTTGATGTTTTCAATTCGTGGGTAAAGGGAGGAGGAGTAGATGAATCCTGAAAATTCGGGAAATTGCCGCATTTTATCTTTCGAGAGAGCCGTTTATGACCCGGAAGCCGTGAGGTTGGCCGCCGTTGTCTTTGAAAATCGAGCGGACATTTCCCTGGCGGAACGCGAAGATCGTTGTGAGGCCACCTTAAAGACGGGAAGAGGCGGTGTTGATTTTGCGCGCTTATGTGGAGAATTTTGCAACGAGGTTTTGAATCAAGACCTGCGCCTGAGTCTTGCCAGGAAAAATCGGCGGATTGTCGAAATGATGACGGCTCATATCCTAAGTCGCGCCCAGAGCCCCAAAAGGGACGCTCTCCCCGCTCCAGAAGCCCAGGCTCTTGAAGAAGAGGCTAAACGGCTGATGACAGCCATCAAGGGGATTAAGCGCGTGATGAAATACCTCCCGGCGTTTTTAATATTGATTATACTGCCTCATGCGGCTCATGCACGGGAGCTGTATTCCGGCCCGAAAGACTTAGGCAAATGTCACGGAAGCTCCGTTGAGGAAATTGTAAGTTCTTACGGACGCATATGGGGAGATGGGGTCGACGAAAAAGAGGGGATTGGGCAAGGAGACTCAAGACGTATTGAAAATGCCCTCCTGGATTTTTCTGTTTGCCAAGCGTTGGTGGCGCGAAGTCAGTTCCCCTGTATGAGATTATCTAATCTGAGAAGGTATCGCAAGGGTTACAAGATGGCCGGTGTCAGTCTTAAAGACACCTGCATTCAAGCCTCCTATCGTATGCCACTTCTAGCCTATTTGGGCGGGTGGAAAAAAGATCCGAACGCTTGCCCTGCTTTCGCCGCGGCCAATTTGCCCATTTTCTCCCGAGAGATCGGGAAAAAATTGGGCGCCCCGATTCCAACTCCCTCAGCGGAGAACTTCTGTTCGGCGATTTCTGAGGGATACGACAAGATATGCCCCGCTATAATGGCGCGCCAGATATTTCCACGGAAGGTAGGCTCAGGATGTTTTTCGCGTTTTCCAATGAGATTGAGTGATTGCCATAGAGAGGGTGGCAATGCAGATGATCCTCTCTGCGCCCTGAACCTTAGCCTTTATAGAGCAATCTACTATCACCACCCCAAACTGTGTCCTTCTACCTTAGAATATTCTTGTCGCTCTTTCATGTCGCCAGCTAAAGCTAAAAAGTGTGACTTGGCGGCTAAAGGGTTAGGAGATGTATACTGCGAACTTTATGACGCAGCGGCAAAGAGAAATGGAGGAAGGGTTATTGGTAAAGTGAGTCCTGAAGCGGCTAAAGAGCTTGACAGTATAAATAAAAAAATACGTGCCATGAAAGAAAACGGTGGATAGGGAAAAAGGAAATAGACATGACACAAAATCATTGGACTGAAAATAGTGAGGTTATATTCCTCCCGCAATATCTCGGCGTAAAATTGGAAGATGTTAAATACGCGGCCTTTGCCCTAAGCGGCAATACATACGTTAAAATTGAATCGGCGCCGGACAAACAAGTCAAGATCACCTTTACGCCCCGAGATGGCGAGATTCCTCCTGGATTAAGCGGGCTTTTTCATTCCACCCTTGAAGATGAGTCACTGCGCTCTCGGGTTGCGGATAATAATCGGTGCGTAATTGAGCATGTCATCGAATTAGGCCTTAAAGATGATGGGCAGCCGAACGGGATTCCCGAGGATAATCTTAACGCCGAACAGCAAAAGGAACTTGAGCGACTTATCGCCGAAGTCGAGGCGGAGATAAAAAAGGAATCCGAGAGTTCGGATGACCCTTTAGGGGTGCTCAAAACCTGGGAAGAGGTTCACGGACACGGACGGACCGATGGACATGATCAAGAATAGCGTTGCGGTCGTAATTCCTCTGGAGAAGTTTTGTCTGGAGGATGTTAAATATGCGGCTTATTCGTCCAGCTGCGGGAGCTCCTATGTTTCGATTAGTCCCGAGTGGCACGGTTCGGGTAATCTTTCAACTTGCGAGCGGATGTTCGGTGGCAGATACGCTTGGATGTTTCGGTCTACGTCTTCAAGAGGAACATTTGCGATATCCTTTTTAAAATGATGGAAAATTCACGGGTTCTTGAAGTTTTTAAATCATGGATTTTTAATGTCGGTTATGGGGGCGTCTATTATGTCGCGGCTTAGTGATAATTCTTCATTCATGGCTTTTGAACCCGAAAAGGTAGCGGGGTTTTACTTCAAACGCTTTTCTGGCGGTGATTACCTGCTGACAAATGATTGGGGCTACAACGCGCGGCTTTCTGAACCCGATTTTAAACGTTTTTTATCAGGGTTGAGTTCCGGCGATCCATTATGG
>DAHXMM010000003.1:0-101989 GCA_027371715.1 Elusimicrobiota bacterium
AATAATAACATATAGATGTTATTTAATCGTATTAAATAACATCTATATGTTATTTAAAATAACCGTGCGCGGCCGGCAAACTCGATTTCCAAATGCTCGTGGGAAGCGCACAGGTCCGAAAGCAACTTTTTTTTCAAATCCGGTATGCCTTCATTAAAAAAAGAAACTCCTAAAGAGAATGGACGGGGCTAGGAATGAGTCTACTAAGGCTTAGTCAAGAGTTCTTTCTGTGATTTCTCTAAGTCTTTCTTTATTGTCCCTAAACTATTGCTCTCCTTTGTGACACTTTGTTTATAGGACTTCAAATCCTGGACGCATTGAGCAAATTGATTGGAAGCAGAATCTCCACCTGATTGAGGCAACGTGAGACACTCGCTCCCAATTCTACCGGAGAGGGTTCCCGTAAAAGTAAGAGCATATCCTTCTTTAATCATCCTGCCCAACCCTTGCTGAACAGATGAACAAGAGTTGGAAGCTTGACCGTAACTTGACTGCCGGCTTAAGAGATTGTTTCGGCGCAAGGCAATATCATCTCGACTTTTTTTAAGAGCACCCCTGGAAGCGCTGGCAAAGGCATCGGAAGACTGATTTTTAAAAGCTTCAAGCGCCCGATTAATAGCACCCAAATCAGTTCCCACTGGCACAAACAAATTTTTAGCGTCATCCAGATTCTGATTTGCAGAATCAAGACTACCCTGAATAACCTGATTGCTTTGTTTCCAATTGGATTCAATTTTTTTCCAATCCCCTTTGACATATCCCCAATCCGATTTAATTTCTGACAAAAATAATTGAGCATTTCCGGGAGAGACGTCTTGAGCGCTTCCTGTCTTGTAAATATCCTCCAGATTTTTTGCCTGAGAAATCATGTTATTGACATTCGACTTAACATCTTTAAGTTTTGTTTGGAGTTTAGAAATAGCCGTTTCCATTGCAGGAAACGCGCTTTGGGCGCTAGAACCATCCTGGGCATTTGAACTTAAGCTTCCGCCAAGAGACTGGTAAGCCTGGTTCAAATTTTTTGTAATCGTACTCAGGCTTCCCGATGCGGCAGCCCCAGGGGAAGCCGCATAAGAAGTTCTTGTTCCTAGAGCACAGGAAAAGCTTATTGTTATTAACAGTAAACCCTTTTTCTCAAAAGCAACCATAATTTCTCCTCATGTTTTTAATTCGCGGTCCCGCAATTAATAGTACTCATACCCCCCAGCTTCTGCTCCGCATCATGGACATTTGAACACGCGGAATTAACATTGCCGCAATCTTGCTTTAACTGTGTCGCGGATGTCCCTTGCATTCCCACCATAGTACCTGAAGTGTTCTGAATCTGAGCGCAACTCGATGTTTGAGCCGCAAGCTGCTTATTGTCATTCACAGAAGAAACCGATTGCTGCGGCGAGGCATCCGACGCAGTCGAAGTTGAAGAGTTGACGCTAGAACCGCCGGCTTTGGTACATTCGGTTCCAGCCTGAGTCGCCATTCCATCTTTACCTGACACAGCCCATATGCTATTCATACTGTCAATACAATAAGCAGATCCTTTCGCTATATGACTTCCAGGATCGCAAGACTGGACGCTTGTAAATGGTTGACCGGCCATCGTTCCAGACTTACAAACATAAGTATCAGCGCTCGGACCACCCAAAAAACCCGCAAGACCACTGCTTAGCGCATCCTCAACACCCGCCAAGGGCTTCGTAATCATATCCGTCAAAACCTTTTCCTCAATGTTGGGCCACATCATGGCTTTTTTCTCGGCAAGCTTCCATTGAAGGTCAATGGCTTTTTGCATATTCATCTTGGCCGCCATGAAGGCGAGGGATTCCCCCAAATTCTTACTCATCTTAACGGAATTGTTTCCCATGCCTTTATCCGCGCCGACGCTGCCGAAATGATTGGGGTTTGCCGTCGGCATTTGAACCGCCGCCGCGTTTTGAAGACCCTTGGCCGCGCTGGGATTAGAAAAACTGCTGGCAGCGTTACCCCCCGCTGTTTTCAAAGCCTCGATGGAGCCGGTTCCATTTCCCCGTTCGCTCCAAGGTCCGACTCCCTTTAAATTCGGGTTAGCCTTGACCGCGCCCAGGGAATTGCTGACATTCGGGCTATTGGGCACATGTCCCCCGCCAATTGGCGGAAGGCTATAATGCTCGCTTCCGCCTTGAGGGCTTAAACCGCCGATTCCACTCAGCATATTTTTGCTTAAGGTGAGAGGCGGCATGGGAAGCCCGGCCCGGCCCAGGGCCGATTTCGCGGCATTTCCGCCCGCTTCGGCCAAGGCATTTTTCCAATTCGATCCGGAACCCGAACCAGAAGAGGGAGCCTCGCTGGTCGTGGCCGGGGGCTGGGCCTCGGCTTCAGGCCCTAAAATGAGACTTGCCGGATCGCGAAAATTAGCCGGGGTAATAATGTCTCCATTTTCCCCGACCTGGTTTCCGGTCGCAAAACCGTTTTCGCCGGTATCAAAAGGAGAGCCCCCCGCCCCCAGCCCGCCTTGGCCGGGCCGAAAACCCCAGCCTTCTTTAAAAACATCCGAAGAACCGTGGGTGGGAGACATCAAATATCGTTCGGCCATTGGCGCGGTAAAAAGAACGCCCAAACCCGCTAAAACAAAGGCTAAATCTTTTTTGCGGAACTGCTTAAAGCGGTCCACCAAGGTTCGCGCGCTTAAATCTTTGACCTTAAAAGCGGGGTTGCGCAAGGTTTGGGTCGTGTCCTTTAATGTCGGAATCGGCTCCCCGCTTCTTTTCTCTTCTTTTTTATTTTGAGTCGTGGGCTTGGGCGTTTCCATGGAATCAGCCATAAAAGTCTCCTAGAAAAGCGGCACTCCTAATTTATGAATCTCCGGCGAAGAGGAAGAACCATCTCCTCTCAGCATCACGAGACTCCGGTACACCCCGTCGGAACCGTCAAAAATAGACGAGAGTTGGGCGGCGTCGTATTCCACGGAAGAAGGACAGCCGTCGTTTTTACAAAGGAAAGAAGACTCCGCCTTGGCCCGGGCCAGCTGCATCATGGCGCAACTGGGGCCGTCCACGCATCCCTTGGAACGGCTGTCAAAGGTCCGAGTAAAATCAGACGTTTTGACCCGCCGGGGAACGCGGCCCGCACGGCGTACCATGGAGGAAGAAACCTTCCCCACTTGCGGACTACGGTTTAAAGCCCAGGTCAAAAGATCCCCCTCATCTGAAGACAAGTATGAATTTTGCGGAAAAGGATCTTTTTTGACATAGACGGAATCGGGATGAGCCTTTGCGTCCGAGAGATTGGTGAGGCCTGAAACGCTGGTGGGGCGACCCAATTTTTCATCCCAAGAAACTCTTTTTAAATTTTCAAGAGCGCCCGCCAAACGAAAGGAAGATTCCTCCTCGGAAATCGCAACAGGCCGAAGAAGGCGATGATGACCCGTTTCATCAAACGAGCCTTGATAATGAAACCCATGGGAAAACCACAGAGAGCCCCACCAACCCGGCGGCGTTAAAAAAAGAACCCCTAAGATCACCGCAAAAGCCCACAGAAAGAGGCCGGAACCTCGTTTTTTCTTTTTCTTCTCCCAAAATTGCGCCATGGTTTTTTTTTGAAACGGACTCTGGCCGTTCTCCAACAAATCTGGAAACGGCACTTCCTTGCCCATGCTCGGTCGGAACCAGCCATCTCCTGCTTTAGGCGCGGTCATACCCAAAGTGTAATAGGGCTTTCTTCTCTTGTCAATGGGGGGCGAATTTTTTTACCGATTTTTTACTATTGCCCTTCCCCAATAACCATAAGGACGGCACCCGGCGCAATATAATGCGCCGAGTGCCCGCGGAAAGGTTAGATTCACTGATGATTCCTCTTACCGCAGGCATTGTCCCAACCTCAAGGTTATCGAGGAAAGGGACTATTGCCCACGGGCGGCCGGGGTCTCGGCGGAATCAAAAGGCAAAGGCAAACTATAAGAGGAGCTGGAATCTCCGGAAACCTTCGCCTCGGGGTTTAGTTTTTCCCACGAGGCGATAAACCAAGCGTTTTTTTGATGAACCAAGACGTCTCTTTCATAGCCCAAGAAACTACCTCCGCCCTGAGCGGTAATCACCACATATCGAACGCGAACGACCGCGCGAACATAGGACATCTGGTCAATAAAAAGATTTTTAACCACAAAATGAGAACTGGGGTGCGTCTTGAAAAATTTTTTGGCCCAGGCGTGGATATGGTTCCAGTCCATGGGCTGGGTAATGGTCGGCAGATATAAATTAGAAAAAGCCTCGGCGTTTCCGGAAAAAAACGCGCTGTCGACTTCTTCGTAGTAAAAATTTTCTATCGTCTGCTGGAGGGCGAACTGGGTAGGCGTCATGGGCTTACTGAAACTGAAACTAAATTCATGGGTTAAATCAGTCACAAACGAACAGGAAAAAAGCGAAAGGGAAAGCGCGGACAGCAAAAAGCCGTAACCCAAAATTCTCAAGGACGGCTTTTTCTCTTCGATCTTCATTTTTGGGAACCGCGATTTATTCTATTATAAAATGACCGTGTTTAAATCGATTCTTTTACTTTTTACGATTCATTCTTGGGGCCTCGGCTTAACTTGCCCTGCGGCGCCCACGCCTTTTCATCTCTCGAAACCGGAAACCAAGGGCCTTCATTTTGAGACGCTGACTTTCCCCTCCCACATTCACAGCTTGTTTAAGGCCAATAACACGGTCTGGGCCCACTACGTTCTCCCCCAAGGTTCCAAACCTTTTCCGGTGATCTTAGTTTTGCCCGTCATGGCCGCGCCGAACACCTGGATTGAAAAACAATTCATCCGCAAATTCGTGGCGGCAGGGTTTGCGGTGTTATTTCTTGAAACGCCCTACCAATTTCACCGGCGGCCCAATCGCTCGGTTCCCAGCGGAGAGGTTTTTCTGGCGCGCGACCCGAAAATTTTAGCCCAAAATTTTCGTCAAGCGGTTTCAGACTCTTGCCAAGCCCTCGCTTGGTTACAAAAGCGACCGGAAATCAACCCTCAAAAAATCGGAATTTTTGGAATCAGCCTCGGCTCCCTCGTTGGAAGCGCGACCTATTCTATCAGCCCTATTCCACGCTACGGAGTTTTTCTCTTAGGCGGCGCCGATTTGCCCAATCTTCTTTTTCATAGCGCCATGACCGCTCCTTTCGTCAAAAAAATCGGCGTTACGGAAGATGAATTACGCGCGGCTTGGAAAGGAATGGACGCGCTGGACTACTCAAAAGCGAACGCGCATAAGCCCGCCCTTCTCATCAACGCCAGCTGGGACCAAATCATCCCTAGACGAAACGCGCTCGCGCTTAAAAAAGCGTTCCCGGACAGCCGCCAGATCTGGGTTCCCTTCGGCCATTACAGCGCGATGATTCATCTTTTTTGGATTCCCAACTACGTCGCGCGCGCGTTTCGCCGTCAGTTTTTCCCCGAAAATTGAGCCCGGGCGCAGGCCCGAACAGCCGCGGCGCTGGAATATTTCCCGCTTGCGGCTTCTTTGACGCAACGCTGATACGCGGAAACAATTTTCTTCTGCTCCGGAGCCGCCACTTCATTTTGATTGGTTTTGGATTCGTCAATATTTTTCCCGCGGCAATCGCGATCAAAGACTTGTTGCAAACCTCCTACGAACGGGAGAGTCTGCTGGGATAGTTGGGACTCGTATCTAAAACAAGTAAGGTCATTGGATTTTACCGGCTTATTCGCGGCTTTTCGGGCGCGCTCAAGTTTTTTTGTTCGCAAAGCAATCTTTTTTCGCAATTTTTTAGCTTGTCGATTATGTTTCGCGATATTTTTATTTAATTGAGAAGCCTCACTGTTAATATGCCTTGCAGCTTCACTCATGGTTTTTGGATCTAGGACCCAGTCTTTAGATCGAAGCCCCAGGCCCGCCGCTAAGCTTCGATCCAAATAGGCCCGTCCTTGGAGATTCATGGTTTGAGGCGCCGGTTTCACAACGGGCGCAGTCTTGGTTTTTGAGCTAGAGATAGACGTGGGAGAATATTGAATGTTTTGAAGAAGGGCCGCGCAAGTGGGGCTCACCTCTCCCGCGCCAATATTCTCGCAGCGGCTCACCGTCATTTGCTGCGCCGCGGGCTTAGACTGATTGGCTTTAAGCAAATCCGCGTCCGCCATTTTTTTGTATTTACCCGCGAAACGCTCATCTTCCGAAATTTGATTTTCTTGACTCTCGACGTACTGATTAAACGCCTCGGGGTTGGTCGCGGCCATTTGTTGGGCCTTAGGGCTCGATTCCCAACTCTCCAACTTTTTCTGTTTAGATGAGGCTGTCGTGTCAAATGTTTTTGCTAAATTTGCCCATCCTCCCGTTTGACTTTGAGAGAAAGACCCATTCTGGCTGGCGGAAGGCATTGTTAATGAGGAGTTTGATTTTGACGAATTTCTAACCCCTGGATTCAAACCTGCCGCATTTTTTTCTGCTCCCGGTCCCTGAATCAAAGCCCAAAAACGATTTCCTCGCCGCTGATTATCCTGGATGGTCAAGTATCCATTCCCTAGCCCTGCCCGAACATTACCCGCCAAATGACTCACAAACGATTTCATTCTCCTTTCTGCTCGCAAATCAGCATCCTGTGAAGCCAAAGACAAATCACTCGTCCTAGAGAAAGCGCAGGCATAGTAATGACCATTGTTCTTAACGACATGGGTTTTTGATTGAATACATTGCAGCATAATATCGCCTACTTTTGATGACGCCCAAGAACGAAGAGCGGATAGAAAGAGAGTCATCGCCGATAAGACCGCAATGTAAGAAAATTTTGTTTTATTCATGGTTTAATAACCTCCGCTTCTAATATATAACCCCACTTTCCAGATTTTTCAAGGACTTTTTGATTTTTTTACCGAAATTTTACCGTTGCTTTTAATAGAAGCCGCCGCGGAAAAGGATGACTCCGACATTTTCATCTATTTTGGAACAAGATAGGTCATCTCATCGTAGCCATAACGCCAAGCGCGCAGGAAATTCTCCGCTTTGACGAAACGCCCGCCCTCGCCGGTACCGGTATCGTTAATCCAATAACCCGCGACCCGGCCGGTCGTGGAGTTAACCTCCTCGGCGGTGACGTAAACATCGTGATCAGCCGTGTTGTATTTATGATCTCCCTTACCGGGCGGAATGGGTGGAAGGCTAGGGGATTGGCCATGCTTCCAAAGCAACTCGGCCCAGACGCTCACAACAGCTCCGTGATGATCGCGTATGGCCTCATCCAAGCGTTTCTGATCGACAAGTTGCTGATTAGAAGTCGGGCGATATCTTCTCTTCACTTGGGGAGAAACATTCAGGTAAGACACGGAATTAAAGCCGAACAAGCCTGCGAGTTTCTTTAAGTCCTTGGGCGTAGTTCCTCCCCAATCCTCCGGGTCTCCAGGGTTTATCTTTTGTAAATCAGGAATTTCGGCATGCGCCACTTGAGCGACCGTTTGAACTGAAACCTGTTTCCCGTTCGCCCGCAATAATTCCGAAAGCGAGGATAGCCCACAAGTGCCGTCTTTTTGCTGAAATGCGAGTTCGGCTTTTTGGTTAGGGCGTCCCACCGTGCGTGTCATGCCTATTTTGTGCCAAAGCTTCACGCTCATTTCCTGAAATTTACGCCACTCGCCGGGCAATTTCCCACGGGAGTCATAATTACGCTTGGTGACAATATCATTCGGAGGAGGGGGAGAAGGGAAATCCATTCTTATGGGAATTTGATACTGCCCCTCTTGCTGGGCATGAGCCAAGGACCCCTCTCTCGGCATCACGCCCGCATTCAATGAGCTTACATGATCTGATTGCGTTTCCTTTGTAAAAGCGCCCAACTGCCCCATAATTGACTGCACTCGTTTTCGATCCTTGGCATAATTTTTCGATTGAATGTCATTGTTGGCCGTTTGCAGCCGTTCCCGCAATTGGCGAATTGCGCCCAAATAGACGCCGGCATCCCAAGTGTTGTAATAGAGACCTTTCCCTTTGGGATTGAGGTAAGCGACCTGGGGAGTCCCATGAGACTGATCTTTCCACAAGAAACTTTGAGAACTATCCGCCGCCACCTCAACAGCTTTCCAAGCAGCGTTCAACCGCGATTGCGAACTTTTCCCAGCGGAATTAAGGGCGTCAATTAACGCTCTCGCTTTATGGAGCGCCGTTTGATAAATTTTAAAATCGTTCTTAGCCTCCTTAATATTTTCCGCTTGATCCCTTTCCGAAAAAGAATTCCACTCGGATAGTCGTTGGTCGTCGACGGATTTCTCCAATGAAGCAATGTAATCGCAAACATATTGCGGGAAGTCTTTCTTCACGGCGAACGCGGAAGGAATGCCGCTACAAACCGCAACGCCTTCAGTAACCGCAGAAGCCCTACAAGGATAAATTTTGGCGATATGGTAATGCCAGCACGTCGGCGCGGAAAAGCCCGGACTTGGCAGAACAAGAGACGCGAAAAGAGCCGCCCCACCAGCAAACATTCTCCGATCTATCACGCACAACCTCCGCTTCTAATATATAACCCCACTTTCCCGATTTTTCAAGGACTTTTTGATTTTTTTACCGAATTTTTTACTTTTCAGAGTCTTTGGTTTTAAAACCCTGGGCGAGCTTTTGAAAAACCGCTTCGCCCGGAGAGGCGTTTTTTTCGGGCCCCAGGTAAACCAAGGCGTAAAACCCGCCTTGAAACGCGATCAAGTAATATTCCTCGCGAGTCGTTTGTTTCGGGCGCGCGATCCCCGGCGAGGCTTCCTTATCCGAGAAATAATAGGCCGCGCCCGACGCGATTTTTTTTTGAATCAGCGAGGAAGCGTTTTTCCCGGCGTTGCGAAGATAATACTCCTTGGGACTTGAAAAATCCGAATGGCCTTTCGGGTAGCGGTAGACGGCGATGGAAGAGGAATAGGGAGCGCTTCCGTTCGGAGGCCCATAAAACGCGGCCAGCGACCCGGGCTGATTTTCCGAAACCTTCCAATTCCCCGGAATAGGGCAAGAAAAACCGATTTGGGAATGATAGGTGACCGGGGAATCGGGAGACTTCGCGGAATTTTCGCTCTTAGAGGAACACCCCGCGATTTCCAGCGCCAAAATGAGGACAAACATTCGGTAAACCCATTTTTTCGTCACGCCGGCGAAAGCCGGCGTCCAGACTCCCGTGTAGGCGGAATATTGGCCGCTGAAGCGGGCAGGACGGAATCGTGCGGTCTGGATTGCGGCTTGCGCCGCAATGACCGGCAATGGTTTCACCGAATGTTTACAAATCAGGGCCGCCGCATACGCTCCAGAGCTACGCATCCCTGATCGCCTCCCGGACTTGTTCAAGCAAGGACTGATCGCCAATCTCCCGCGCGAGAGCTTCCGCCGACTTAAGATACCGCTTCGAGCGCAGGGACGCTTTGATGGAGTCAACCGCCGCCGCCCGGGCTTGATTCTCGATTTTCTGATTTTTTGACAGCGCGGCAAAAGCATAACTAATACGAAGGTAAAAATCCCGCGATGATCTTTTACCTCTCCGGGAAAACGCGAACGTCCTTAGCGCCTGAGCTGCGGATTTTTCCTGGAGACGCGCGATAAAAGAATTCTCCGCCGAAACCCCCAAATCGCGGGCGATGACGGCTAAATTCATCGCGTTTTGAATATTGTAATAATACCGGCCCCAATTCCGTTCTTGATGGGCCTTGACCAAGAATTTTTCGGCGATTTTGGGGAAATTTTTTCGCGCGTCCGCGCGCATTTTTAGGTAGTCTCCCGCGATGAACTTCTTGGTTTTTTCCTCATAGACCTTCCCAAATCGGTCCTCGGCTTCTTGGGTCTCCTGAAGCCCGAATATTTTGAGAAGGCTTTTCTTGATCTCATCCGGGGTCTCGCGGCCCAGACGCTTTTCCTTATCAAGCCGCTCCCGCTCAACCAGTTGAGCCGCGTCCTCAAAGTGCATGGCCGCCACGGAATTGCCATTAAGATAGCCATAATCAATGCCCTGCAAAAATTTTCCATAATTAACCAACATGGGGCGAATTCTCCAAGAGAGTTCTTCTTGGTAATTGGGATTGGCCAAGGACGATCGGGGGTGAAGCTCTATCTGGGCCAAGGCATAGCGCGTTTCCGCCGTAAAGGCTTCATGTTCGTCTTCCAAGACATCGGCGGGATTATAACCGCGGGGAATTTCGCGATCATTGGCCAAATGCGTCAACTCATGGGCGATGACAAAGTCATTATTTTTAACGAAAGATTTCATCGCCTGGGGATGACGCAAAAACCATCGGGCCAAGGAGATGGAATCCTGAGGAGGCGGGTCCGCGGATTTCTCAAAAGGCCGAAGAGTTGGATCTTTCAAAACGCTTTTAATGTTAAAAATGAGCAGATTTTTCCCCGGAACACTGACAGCCCAGTCAAAACCTTGCAAGTCCCCCACGGCGAAACCCGGCAACTTGATTTTTCCGGAATTATCCCTAAAACGGTTGAGAATTTCGACTCCCACCGGATTTTGGGAAAGAACCGCCTGAATTTGCTTTTGGGCTTCCCTGCCCAAGCGGCTCTCGCTCTTGTTGAAATAAAAATCAGAGACCTGACTTCTCCATTCCCCGGTGTGAATCTTTGGAAATTGATTCAGGTGATTGAGCTGGACTAAGGTCCGCGAAAGTTCCCGAGGAGACTCTTTTCCGTCAAACATCCGAGAAAAATCCGCCTGCGCCCGGGTTAATTCTCTCTCGATATCTCCCACGGAGTTTCCCGAGCGAAGTTGGATAAGCTCTTTGAGAGCGGGAGGAAGGGAACGGCTTCCCACGGTATTAAACGACATCTGCTCAATCTCTTTAAGCGCCTTTGGGCTCAGCGGCTTATGCGGATCTTGCTTGGCTAAAACTCCCTCGATTCTCCCCGCCAACCGTTGAGAGAGGCCCAACATTCTCTTGCGTTGAAAGACAAGAACGCTGAGATTGGAAAGCGTTCGGGGTTTCGCATGGTCCTTTCGATATAAAATGTGGTTCGACGAATCAAATCTGCAGCCGACCTCGTAGAGGTCCCCGCGCTCTTCATCGGTCAGCGGATTTTCCTTGACATTATAATCGCTCAAAAAGGCCTTCATCTGGCCCTCGGTCAAGAGCGTCTTTCGCGGACCCTCGACCAACCCCGTTTCTCCGTCAACTTTCCAACACAGAGATTCAAGCAACGATCCAACGCCCTTGGACAGGGGAGGTTTGAGGGCGTTGAAAGGCTTTTTCGAGGAGCCCGGCGCCAAGGCATTGACGGGCGGACCAATGGGTTCTGGGCAAAAATTAGACGGCGCGGCGAAAACGGGCGGATTCAACAAAAACGCGAGAGCCAGCGCGATAAACATTCGGTGAACCCATCTTTTCGTCACACCGGCGAAAGCCGGTGTCCAGACTCCCGTGCAGGCGGAATATTGCCCGCGGAAGCGGGTAGGACGGAATCGTGCGGTCTGGATTGCGGCTTGCGCCGCAATGACCGACAATGGTTTCACCGAATGCTTACAAATCAAGGCCGCCGCGAGCGCGAGGTTCATGGAATCAGGATAGCCCCGCAACTTAAATTTGTCAAGGGGAACCCGGCGTTTTTTACCGAATTTTTACTTTTCCGGGCCCGGGCCGCCTTCGATGGCCTCGATATCGGCCAAATCCTTATGACGGCCGATGGCGCGCTTATTTTTCAGAAAGGAATTCTTGCCCATGTAATTGACGACATGATCGCCCAGCGGTCCTTCTTGGCGGCCGGCCCAAATTTCATCGGCCGTGACGCCGTCGAGCGCCGTCAAGAGATCGATGCGGACCGGCGGATATCCCAATTGAATCACTTTGCCGGAAAGGATGTCTTCTTCCTTAAGGGAAAGGGAATCCAGGCCAAATTCTTTCAAGGCGTTCAGAGTCGCGCGCGCGTTTAAGGCCGTGGGTCTAATCCAAATATCCAAGTCTCCGGTGTAGCGGGGGCTTCCCAAGAACGCCAAATCGAACGCGCCCACGATCACGAATTCAACGCGGCAGCGCAAAAGGGCCGCGACGAAATCGGAAAAATCGGGATGGAGCTTCATTTTTATCCTCACCCCTGCCCTTTCCTTTTTAAGGAGAGGGAAACCACGCGAGCCAGCCGCGGAAGGGTTTTATATCCGGAAAGCGCGTAGTATTGCTCGCGCAAAAATTCCACCGCGGCAAGCCTCTCTTCCGGGGATTTGCCGCGCCAATAGGCAAACGAGTCGTCCTGGGCGCCGCGCTCGACAATTCTAATACAAGCTCTGGGAACCATCTCTATTAGTGTAACAGGAGCGCGGAATTAATTCAACCGTTCGCCGATTTTTTACCGAATTTTTACTTTTCAATGCGAACAAAGAACTGAAGGCTTTTCGCTAAAGAAATTGGTGTTTTTTCCAAGACCGGGATGAGTGCAAAGGGAATAGACAACCGCGAGAGGGTCATTGCCGTAAATGAAATAATAGTAGCGGCGGTTCTTGCCTTTTTTAACCGATACGACGCTTAAGGTAAAGTTACAAACCATATCCTGTTGCGAACATTTGGTTTTTTGCCGAAGACAAGGCATATAGTCTGACGATAGGCGGGAGAAATGCCCTAGGCGCATGAGCCGAACAATTTCGGGAAAACTATGCCCCTTCATCAGATGTTTGGAAAAAACCGAACTATACATCCGTATTCCTTTCTTGACATGAAATTCCCGGCAAGAAGGCGCGGAATCATCCGGAGTGCGGACAAAACCCTGTTTATTACCTTCAGCCACATTTCTCAGCGCATACAGCTCCATGACCTTGGAAACATATCCCTGACGCAGTTTGGAGGGCACGTTTTTTTCGCCGACCGCCAAAAAGTCCGGCACCAAATCAGGATTGAGATTTTTAGTCGGGGTTTTTAAAAAATATTTCACCAACTTAATCTGATCGGAACTGGCCTGTGCATGAAGAAAAGCCGGAAATAAGAGAAAGAAGGCGGTCAAAATAATTTTTTTATTCATGGTTTTGTCCGTGCGAAATCTGGCATCAACCATTTCCTCGCTTAGGCTCGGTCATGGCCTTGGGTGAAAACGCTGATGGGATTTTTTAAGCCCCGAACGATCGATCGAGGTATAGATTTCAGTCGTAGACAAGCTCGCATGGCCCAAAAGCTCCTGCACCGATCTCAAATCCGCCCCGTTTTGGAGCAGATGCGTCGCGAAGGAATGGCGAAACAAATGCGGGTGAAGGTTGGAAATTCCGGCTTTCCGCCCCAAAGCTTTCATCTCCCGCCAAAATTGGACGCGACTCAGTTTCTTTCCTCTTCGGCTTAGAAAAAATTCCGCCGCATCCTGCCGGGGAAAGCGAGCTTCTCTTAACTCCGCGTATTTTTCCAACCACGCGATCGCCGTCGAATGAATGGGAATAAGCCTTTCTTTCGAGCCCTTGCCGAACACCCGCACCCAGCCGTCTTGAAAGTTAATGGCGTCTGACTTCAAAGCCAAAATCTCGGAAGCCCGCATTCCGGTAGCATAAATAAGCTCAAGCATCGTTTTCCGTCTCAGCTTCTCGAAAGTGTTGAAGTCCTCCGTCCGAAGCAAGGCTTCTATTTCCGAAACCGACAGGGTTTTAGGCAAACGCTGGGGCATTTTCGGAGAGCGAAACGAGGCCGCCGGGCTTTTCTCTATTTTTTTATCGGAGACGAGAAAAACGTAGAAGGACTTAATCGCCTCCATTTTTCTAAACAAGGACGCGGCGGAGAGGTTTTTTTCGGTTTTAAGCTTCCAAAAATAATTTTCAAGGGAGCGGGAATCAACGGATTCAAACGCGATTTGGGCTTTCTTTAAATAAGCCGCGAGCTGCCTCAAATCCGAAAGATACGCCAAGGCGGTATTGGAAGACAGACCGCGCTCGAGACGGATATAGCGCGAATAGTCCTCCAGCCACGGCAGGGACCCGGAGGCCTTCTCCTTTTCCGACACCGCGCAGACTAGCGGCTGCTTGCGGCAGCCGCTTTTCCGGCGGACGCGGGAACTTTCGCGTCCTTAGCGTCCTTGCCGTCTTTGGAAGCCGGGACCGCATTTTCCGCGGAAGAAGCTCCCGCCAAGAATTTGGCCTTCAGAGCCTTCTCGATATTAGCCGCCATTTCTTGATTGTCCTTAAGCGTCGCTTTCGCGTTTTCGCGGCCTTGGCCCAGGCGCTCATTTCCATACAAAAACCACGAGCCTGATTTTTCGATAATTTGGGCCTCAACCGCCATGTCCAAGAGTCCGCCTTCCTTGGAAACCCCGTGACCGTGGATCATGTCGAATTCCGCCGTTCGATAGGGCGGAGCGACCTTATTTTTCACCACTTTAACTCTGGTTCGAGCTCCGATGACGACGTCTCCGTCTTTAATCGTCTCCGCCTTGCGGATTTCAAGGCGCATGCTCGCGTAGAATTTCAAGGCCAAGCCGCCGGTGGTCGTCTCCGGATTCATATAAGAAGGAACGCCGATTTTGTTGCGGATTTGGTTGATGAAAATAAGGCAGGTCCGGCTCTGTGAAACGGCGGCGGTCAATTTTCGGAGGGCTTGGCTCATCAGCCGCGCTTGAAGGCCGACATGGCTGTCTCCCATTTCGCCGTCGATTTCGGCTTTGGGAACCAAGGCCGCGACGGAGTCGACGACAATAACGTCGACCGCGCTCGATCTCGTCAACTTTTCGGTGATTTCAAGGGCTTCTTCCCCGGAATCGGGCTGGGAGATAAGAAGGCTGTCGACATCGACCCCTAACTGTCGGGAATACGCCGGGTCCATCGCGTGCTCGGCGTCGATATAGGCGGCCGTCCCGCCCAGTTTCTGGGCCTGCGCCACGGCCTCAAGGGCCAAGGTCGTTTTTCCGGAAGACTCCGGCCCGTAAATCTCGATGATGCGCCCTCGGGGGAAACCGCCGACCCCCAAGGCGAGATCGAGGGGCAAAATTCCCGTCGGAATGGCCTCGACTCTAATTTTCGCCGCGCGCTCTCCCATGCGCATGATGGATTCCTTGCCGTAGGATTTCTCGATCTGAGACAACGCCAATTCCAAAGCCTTACCCTTCTCGCTCGTTGTTTGCATGGTTTATTCCCCCTTTCCGACGTAACGCTAAGTTTATTCTACATTAATTATACGGTTTAACATCCTAAAAGTTCCCTATTTTTTTCTTCTTTTTGAAATCCCCAGGCCAAACACGCGGCCCCAACCGTAATGCAGGAATCGGCGACGTTAAAGACCGGCCAGTAGTGAATATAAAGGAAATCGACGACATAGCCGTAGGCGATTCGGTCATGGAGATTCCCCAAGGCTCCGGCGGTCACCAGTAAAAGCCCCGCTTGAATCCAAAAATTTTTATTTCTCCAACTCCACTGAAGAAAAAAAAGAACCGGCAAAAGAAGAAAGGTAACCGCCATGAAAAAAATATTTTTATGATGGCCGAGGCCGAAGGCCATGCCGGTATTTTCGACGTAGGTCAAGGAAAAGAAAGGAAAAACGGGGATAAAGCCGACCGCCCTTAAATCCGTCATCGCCCAAATCTTAGTCCAACGGTCAAGCCCTACAAGCCCCGCCAGGGAAAAAAGCTTGATCGTCCAAACGCCGAGGGATTTTATTTTATTCAAGGGTTTTAAACCGCTTCCGAAATTATATCACTTGCCCGCGCGCTCTCGCGGTTTGGACTCGCGAAGAGGACGAATGCCCTTGACAAACGCAAAAAGGGCGGTTACCCTAAACGAGGAATGTGTTTTGTCGGAGAGGGATATCGTGAAAAATAAAGAACGGCGGGTTTATGTTTCGATTTTGGCCGTCTCTTTTCTCCTTTTCTCCTCTCGAACCTGGGCGAGGCCTTGGTATCCGGATGAGAAGCCGGGAGACGAGGTCGCGGGGCAAGGGAAAACGGCGAATCCGGCCTCCGCCGCCAAGCCGACCGGGAAATCGGCCTGTCCCCCTTTACCCCGCGCGAATATGAAGCGAAGACTCAAGGGATTAGTTTTAGACAGCGCGGCCCCGTTTCATCTAGCTCTTTCAGGAATCGGGACTTGGCTCAACATGGGCGCTGGGAAATCCCCTTCAGGAAAAGTTTTTAACTGCATCTTTACCGCGCCCGGATCAAGCCGGCAGAAAAGCCCGGCGGAACTTTCGCTGACTAGGGATATGCGCCTTTGGGTTGCCGCGAACCCGCCGACTCCTTCGACAAAACAAATTTCCCCCCAATGGGTTGGCCGTTTTTTAAACGCGGCCCAATCGGATTCCTATAAAATTGTCGGGAAATCCGTCTTCAAAAATAAAAAGGAAAAGAAAGGGCGGAAAATGAAGCGGTCGAGAAGCGCGTTCGCGAATTCAGGCCTCCAACGGGCCGCCCACAAGGTCCAGGAGGCTCAAGCGCAGACGAACGCTCAAAATAAAGTTTTGGGGCTCGCCCTAGGGCGGGCCTTGCCGCCGCCTTCGCCAACTCGAGCGCGCTATTTTAAAATTTTAAGCGCACGGTTGCATACGAACGGGGCCAGCCTAGGAGCCACAAATTATGCCAGAAAAATACAAATGGGAATGCTTGCTCACGCTCCCCAAAGCGTTTTACGGAATTTAGCTGCTTCCACCTCCTTAAACATTATTCCATGGGGAAAGAAGTTGACGCAAATCCCCCCGTTTACCGCGCTCGCTGGAAAAAAGACTTTTGATGGTCGCCTGTGGGATAATGTTGAGGGCATCGCCTATACGCCGGCACATAAAAATAGCCCCCGAAAAACGTATGTCGCGGCGTCGGAGAGCGACCTGATTGGGAACGGCCCTTTAGACTTAAATAATAGGTATCGCAAAGGATTTCTGATTCTCCATGAATACGGCCACGCGGTGCGTTTTGCTTTAACTCGTGACAGTGATTGGAGGCGAGAAGGAGATGGAAAGGCCGCGACACTCACCTGGCATGGCATGGCTTCAAGATTGCGCGAAAGTCTTTCCGCAATCCCCGCCGCATTTAAAAATCGGAAAGATGTTCCGACCTTGGATGATTCCACAGCCGTTTATCAGAGCGCGATGAGAAAATACGGCACGATTGGCCTGGGCCATTATGCCGATTCAAACCCCGATGAAGCTTTTGCCCAAGCGACCGCGGCCTACTTAGGGGTAGGAGATAATGGAGAAACCGCGAACACGCTTCGGCGCAGGGACCCGCAAATGTATCATTTAATGAGGGAAGTGTATGGCCGCGCATCGGCCAACCGCTTCTATAAAAAAGGAGAAAGGTCCGCCGTCGCGAGGTTGCGCTTCAAAAACTGGACTTTATCGCCTCGGTCTAAATTCGGCTCCATGTCTTTAAAAAGCGGCTCTATTTTCGCCAGACGCTCTCATGACAACGGCTTGATCAAGGAAATATGCGGCAAGATCGGCCCCGCGCGGTGTAAGAAATATTTCCAGGGGCCTCTTCCGCAAGGGTTTTAGGAAATGAAAAATTATCTTGCCGTTTTCTTGGCTTTGACCATGATTTGCGGCTGCGGGCGGAGTTCGGGCCAAGGCAAAAGCGTCCCGACTTGGTCGGTTTATAATAAAAAGGGAACGGAGGTCCTGCGGGTCAAGGACGTTCCCGGTCCCTTGATCAGTTCGGCTATTTTGCCCCCCGATACGCCGCCGGTATTAAGCCCATTTCTCAGCGCGACGGCTCTCGACCCCTTCGAGGAAAACGCATTGCGGGATATCCTTAAAAAGTCGCGGAGCTTCAATGAATTCATCGAGAATCTAAAAAAAAGCGGATATTCCGTGATCCGGAGAAAAGCGGGGCCTGAATAAAAGTCCATGGCGCTTTTAGGAATTTTTATCGCGCTCCTTCTCGGTCCCGCCGCGCCGAAAATTCAGGCTCAGACCACGGCTTCCCTTCCGGGCGGCGACACGCAAGTCCCCACGCCCCAGGAAGTCCAGCAAAATCGAAAGAATTGGGGCATGGACCTGGGATTCGGGGGGAGTTTTGTCCAAGGGCAAACCACGGACAATTCCCTAAACGGAAACTTCGATGTTTTCAAGACCTTGTCTCCCGACCGCTCGGAGGCTTATCTCAGCGGAGAGTTCATCAACAACACCGTCAATTCCAACAGCATCGTCAATCAAGGGTCCTTGACCGCTCTCTATAACAACCGGCTTTTTCTTCCCAAGGCTTTCAAATTTTTCGTCTATGACACCGAGGCATACAACAATCTTTTCCGGCTCAATTACCGAACGACCAACATGGCCGGCGTCTGCCTTGATGATTTGCGTCTCGGCTCCTCTCTCCAAACACTCAGCCTCGCCCTGGGCCAGGAACACGAGGATTTTAACACGGGGAAAAGCGACACGACCGGGCGCGCGGTCTTTCACGACGAGTTCAAAATGGATATTTCAAAAACGGCGCGCGTTCACGCCGATTTTTTCTATATGCCCGCTCTCGCCGCGGCGAGCAATTACCGGCTTTCGGGAGAAATCAGCCTCGAAACGTTGATCTGGGCTAAATTTCTGGGGCTTAAAGTCGACTGGGAAGACGAATACGACAGCTATCTGCGCCAATACGCTCCCGTCGCAAGCCTTAACTATTCCGTTTGGACTACCGCGCTGACTTACCACTTCGGCGCTTAGGCGCGTCTCTTAGCCCAGGGCTTGGGCGCATCTTCCGCAGAGATCGGGATGTTTGGAAGAAGAACCGATGTCGGTTTGATATCTCCAGCACCGAGGGCATTTCTTTCCATCGGCGCGGGAAACCACGATTTCAATTTCCGGGCCGCCCGGCGCGAACTCGCATTGAGAGACAATCAGGATTTCCGCCCAATTGACGTTCAAGTTCGGCAATGTTCCCTTCAAAAAGATTTTGGCCTCAAGAGAACTGCCGATCAACCCGGCGGAGCGGGCTTCTTCAAGTTTTTTCTGCGCGGCCTCGCGAATTTTGCGAAGAGCGCTAAATTGGGCGCTGAGCGCCTCATCAGTTTTAAAATCGGGTTCCGGGGCCACGGTATGCAAAAGAACGCTTTCGCCCTTATTCCATTTTTTAGCCGGACCCTCGGCCCACGCCTCTTCCATCGTAAACGGAAGAATGGGGGAAGCCAAGGCGCAGACATGAATCAAAGCCTCGGCCAAGACCGCTTGAGCGGCCACGCGATCCGGATGATCGGGCTTAAAGGTGTAGAGGCGGTCCTTAAGAATATCGCAGTAAAACGCCGAAAGGTCAAAGGCGCAAAAATCAATGATTCGCCGAGCCGCCGAGCGAAATTTAAATTCCGAATAATCGGAAAGAACGTTTTTCTGAAGTTCTCCCATGAGACCCAACATGTATTTTTCAAGCGGAGGGAAAGAAATTTTGTTTTTATCCCAGGATTTCAGATCAAAGGTGTTTCCTAAAAGATATCTCAAGGTGTTCCGAATTTTCCGATAGCCCTCGATGGGACCTTCGAGAATCTTATCCGAGATGCGGACGTCATCGGAGTAGTCGGAGAAAGCGACCCACAACCTCAAGATGTCGGCCCCGTATTTCTTGATGATGTCCTGGGGACTGACGACGTTCCCCGCGGATTTGTGCATCGCGCGGCCCTTTTCATCCAAGACAAAGCCGTGCGTCAAAACGCTTTTGTAGGGCGCCTTTCCATTAATCCCTGTCGAAAGAACCAAGGAACTTTGAAACCAGCCGCGATGCTGATCGGAGCCTTCCAAATAAAGATCGGCCGGGCATTCGTCTTGTTTGAGGACCGCGGTCCAGGACATTCCCGAATCCATCCAGACATCCAAAATGTCTTTTTCCCGGTGAAATTTCTCGGATCCGCAGTCGCATTTGAGGTTTTCGGGCAGAAATGGCCAAAGTTTATGGTCGACCTCCGATTCCCAATCCTTAAACCAAAAATCATCCCCGCTCGAACGAATCTCCGCTTCGATAGATTCAATCGTCTTATCATCCTTAATTGGCTTTTTGCAGGCGGCGCAATAGAGAACGGGAATCGGAGTTCCCCAAAGTCTCTGCCTTGACAAACACCAGTCAGGGCGGTTTTGAACCATCGCCGAGATGCGGCTTTTGCCCGCCTCCGGCACCCAACGCACGGAATCATCTATTTCTTTAAGAATCCGTCCTCGCAGATTCGAGTGGTCCATCGTCATGAACCACTGTTCGGTCGCTCGGAAGATGATGGGGTTTTTGCACCGCCAGCAATGCGGATAGCTGTGGGTGATATTTTCTTGATGGAGAAGCATTCCGCGTTTTTTTAAATCCTCAATAATGAGCGCGTTTCCCTCGGGAAAAACTTTTTGACTGCGCAAGAATTCCGGGGCTTCAGCGGTGAAGCGTCCTGAAGCGTCCACGGGACAGAAAGTTTCCAAGCCATTGGCTTGTCCCGTTTGGAAATCATCCGCGCCGTGGCCCGGCGCGGTGTGAACGATGCCGGTTCCGTCTTCCATGGTCACGTAATCCGCATGCAATAAAGGTCCTTGCAAGTTCTGACCGTAAGGCACTTGATATTTGAAGTATTCGTTTGGGCGACCGAAAATATTAGTTAATTCCGCGCCTGACAAAGAAAAGCCGGGAATCTTTGTTCCTCCGATCTTCTCCTTGACCGCTTCAGCCCTATTTTCAGCGACTAGGACTTTGCGATCTCCAACGGCCAATGAAACATACCTTAAATCGGGATTGACCGCGACTGCTCTGTTGGCCGGAAGAGTCCACGGCGTCGTCGTCCAGATGAGAACGTCCTTCCCGATCAATTCCTTAGGACCTTCGGTGATCCGCAACGCGACATAAACTGACGGCGAGGTCTTGTCTTTATACTCGATTTCGGCTTCCGCCAAGGCGGTCTCGCAGCTGATGCACCAATAAACGGGTTTAAGCCCCCGGTAAATCAAGCCTTTCTTAAGAAGTTTTCTAAAAGCCCCGACGACTTCGGCCTCGTATTCCTTTTCCATCGTCTTATAGGGTTTTTCCCAATCGGCGAGAACGCCCAAACGCCTAAAATCTTCTTTTTGAAGGCCGATAAAGCGGTCGGCGAAGTCCGCGGCGTCTTTTCGGAATCCGGGAACATCCTTAATGCCGCGCTGGGACATTTTTTCTCTTTGAGAAGCGCGGATTCGATCGGAAGCCCGTGGCAATCCCATCCCGGCACGTAAGGCACGGCAAACCCCGCGAGAGCCCGGGATTTAAGAACGATGTCCTTTAAGATTTTCTTGAGCGCGTGGCCGATATGAATATGCCCGTTGGCATAAGGCGGCCCGTCATGGAGGACGAATTTCTTTTCGCGGTTTTGGAGCTTGGAATAAATGCCTTCCTTTTCCCACCCATCAATGCGAGCGGGTTCTTTATTCGGAAGATCCCCCCGCATGGGGAAATCAGTTTTTGGAAGATTGAGAGTCTTGGAATATTTCGCGGTTTCGACTTCAGCTTCAGCCATGATTGGCTATTTTACAATTTTCAGCAATTCGGGAAACCAAAACGCTGACTTCTAAGGCGTCTTGATTGGGTCTTTTTTGCGCTTGAGCAAGGATTGGAAAATCGACGGGCGAGGCGGACGATTAATTCCCGAAGCCTCAATCGCCTTAAGCTCGGAAGCGTCCTGCATTTTTTCCATCAACTCTCCGATTAAAACATCGGCGACCTTGGGATTTTTGATGAAGTCCTTCGCCGCCTCGACATTGTTCGGGTCCGTGCCCAAAAGCTCTTTCGCCTTTTCCGGCGAGACCATGCGGGAAAGCTTCTTTAAGGTCCGGTAGCGGCCCAACAAATCCCGAGCCGCGACGATATCGGGGTTTTCCAGGGCCTTGGGATCCAAGGTCAAACGCTTGACGCTCTTATAAGTCACCGGCGCCTCGGGGTTTTCCGCGTTGTCTTTCACCAAGTCGGCAATCTGACTCCAAATCTCGTTTTCCTTTTCCCGCGGGTTTTCCGATATTTGCTTTAAATTATCCCAGGCGACTTTCAAATAAGAGGGCGAATCCTCCAATATTTTTCCGTCCACGACCCCGGTCACGCTGACCTTGACCCCTTTCGGAATGCGGCCGCTGTCGATGCGGCCCATCAGCTGTTTAAAATTGACCGTGGCCAGGGTTTCGGGAGCGCTGACATACATCCGGAATTTCCCGTTTTGATAGGACTTTCCGAACGGCAAATCAAGGCCTCTAAATCCCGCTTGGCCGACCAAAATCAAGAACTTCGCCTTCCCTGATTCAAGAGCGGCCAGGTTCTTGTATTCATCGACCCCCGTCTGGCGGCGGTTCTCCTTTTGGAAATTGGTGTCGGGAGTGATGCCGACGGTAATCTCATCATTGGGGACTTCATTCATCCGCAAGGATTTTCTAAGCGCCTCGTATTCGGCCTTGGTGTCGGCGTAAATAATCGAGAGATTGGGATTTTTTTCTTGAATATCCTTTAAAATAAATTCCCGCGCGGCGTTTTGCGAGGCCCCCGGGGAGCTTTCGGGGTTTAGAATTTCATAATTCACGCCGTATCCCGCGCTCTCATCTCCAATCACCTTAAAGCCCATCTTCCCTTTCATGAATGGAACGATGGAATGGGCCAAGGTTCCGGAAAGCCCCAGCATCACGGTTCCGGCGGCTTTGGCTTTGTTGTTGAATTTGGCGAAATCGACCACCGCCAAGGAATCGAAATCCAGAGTCAAGGGCTTTCCGTAAAAAGCTTCCAAGTACGAGCGGTATTCGGTGTCGAGATTGTCCAAGGGAACGCCGTTGAAATATTGGATGACCTCCTGCTTGTTTCTATCGACGTCGGTCGCGAAAAGGTCTTGCAGGTTTTTCTTGGACATCGCCTGATATCCCCCGCCGTAGATTTTTTCAATCCAAGTCTTCGGCGTTCCATATTGGCGTCCAATCACTCCGCCCCAACCGAGGCCCATTTTTTTAGCCACCGCGTCAAACGCTCCGCCGCCAAAGGCGTGCTGATGGCTTTTGAGCATATCGAAATAAACCTGTTCCGGGCTCATTTTATAGCGAGCCTTGAAATCAGCGAGGCTTTTAAGCCCCAGTTTTTCATAGAGCGGCGAATGGGGGTCTAAGAGTTGGGCGCGGTAAGCTTTTGAATTCGTGTAATCGACCGCCTTTCTAAAATCCCGGGTTTGATTGGCGACTAAGTCCTCAAAATCCTCCTTGAATTCCGGATTATCCTTCAAAAGTTCTTTAAAGGAAGCGGGATCAAGTTCCTTTCCATTGGAACCGTATTTCTTGAAAAGCTCCTGAAGCTTCTCGGCCCCTTGGCGAATAGAAGTTTGAACCGGATCGAGTTCGGGATAGCGGCCGACGATGCCGTTAAAGGAACCCAAGGACAGAGCCGTCGTCATCGCCATCATGTCGTATTCGTCCAAGACCATGTCATAAAGCTCCAGAGGATTCGAGCCCCCGAATTTGTCGGCCTGGGCGAGTTCGGCCCAAAAATCGGAATAGGTCTTGATTTTAAAGCGCGGCTTCCGGCCGCCAAAAAGAGAAAGATACTGATCCATCGTTTGGGAAGCGAGATCGGGGTTGGTGGTCAAATACATCGCCCCAAGTTTCCCGCGCGAACGGGCATAATGATCCAGAAAATCCAGCATGACAAAACTTAACAGGGTTTTTCCGCCCGAGGTTTTAAGCAAGTTGAAGATGCGATTTTCCCCTTCCGAAAGTCCTTTCAAAGTGGCCAAAATTTGACGCGCTTGAAGTTCGCGGAAACTCTTGATCGGGTTTCCACGAGCGTCCCGCAATTGACGATCCGCGGGAACTTGAAGTTCCCGGGTCCCGTCCGGCAACGTCTTCCATTCTCCGAAATGCTGGCCAAAAACGCCCCTTTCCCAAACGGATTTGACCAGGTTGGCGGAAAAATCCATCTCCGATCGCGAAATCTTTCCCTTCCGGTACGCCTTGAAATTTTCCGCCAGCTGCCGGTCCACCGCCTGGGTATAGGCATCGGACTCCAAGGTCTTTCTCATGACTCGGAGAGCCTCCGCGGTCTTGGCGTGTCCCCCGGAGGAAAGAGAGGCAATTTTTTCATCCATCGCCCGGTGAACGGAATCGATTAAGACGTCCGCCGCCGCGTCCGAGGCGGTTTGAATGAGCCGGTCTTTGGCGGTTTCCAAGGATTGGGCGCGCGTATTCTCGCCGTCTTTCTCAAGAGACGCGATTTTTTCGTTCATCCGATCGACTAAATCGGACAAGGAACCGTTTAGGCCGATCCCATTTGTTTTCATTGCCCTCTCAACCACGGCCGCCCGCGCTTCATCGCCGGAAGCCTTAATCTTCTCCAAGGCATCCGGAGCTTTCTCTTGCCCGGTCGTCTTCCACCAATTTTCAAGACTGACGTTTTCTTTATCGGCTGATTGCGCGATATCCTCAATCAGAATATCCTGCGGGGTCTGGAGGTCTTTGCCAAGATGGAAAACGGCGTTCCCAAAATTTTTTCTCACAAATTTCAAGGTTCCGGAGGAATTAATCTGGGCTATCGCGGCCATGCTTTTCAGCTTCTCAAGCTCAGGGCCCGAAATAACCTCGGACGGCCCCTTCTTGTCCTTGGGTTGCAAGGTCAGGGAATGGTCCGCGTCTAAAATTTGGGCCCGCAAGGACGAACTTTTCACCAAGCGCCGGCTTAAAATCTTTCGCGCGGCGTCAACGATGGAATCCGACAGGCGCAAATCCGAATTTTTGGCGAGAGTTTCTATTTCTTCCTGAGACAAGGTTTTGGGCCCCGCATCGCTGGTCCGCTCGGCGCCGTTTCCAAGAACCGCGCTCTCATCGATTTTTTCCAAATTCAGAGAACCGTCGGGGGTCCGGGTAAATTTAAAAAATTGGTTGTTGTCTTTCTTGTCGGCGTTGAGAAGAAGCGCGAGTTCCGCGTCGGAAAAGCCGTTAAGCCGCCTTTCGGCCGCCTCTTCCCTCCATTGAGACGTGATTTTAAAGATTCCCGTCGGCGGACTTTTCTTAATCCAGGAATCCCACAAAAATTGGGCTCTTTCCTTCCAGGCCTTGGGAGATAAAATTCCCACGGAATCCGAAAATGATTTTTTATAGGTCAGCGTGTAATCATCCGGCAAGGCTTCGATTTCCTTGCCCTTGTCTTGACTCATCAAATTCGCGAATCCCGCCTCTTCTTCCTGTCGATTGGACAACTCATCATTATTTCTCATCGCCGTCGTCGGCAAGAAAAGCCAGGAAACCTGATTGGCGGCAAGACCCGCCTGAAAAGAATTGGCTATATTTTGATCCTTGGCCGTCTTTCCGGTTTCGAGATTGTCTTTATAATCGTGCGGGATCAAATAGTAATCCGCGTGCTCGACCGCCAATTGCGATAACCAGCCCGTGGATAGATATTTCGCCATGCCGTCGGCCATGCCGCCGGTCCAAATAGCGACCCGGTATAGGGGCCTAAGGATGGGAGCGGCGTCCATAGCGCTCATTTGAAGCGCGCCCAAGGGGCCTGATTCGGCCACCGCTGATTTCGAATAACGGGGAATGAGTTTCGCCCCCGATTTGACGACCCAACTGAACGGCCCCGGAGTTTCCGCAATACTCTTAACGAATGAACTAATATCGTTTCCAAAAACACCGAAAGCCGGAGCCTGAATGGGACTGGCCATCATAAGCGGCGTCGCGCGCGCGCCGAAAGCCGCGCCATAAATCGCGCCTTCTTTAAAAGCCTCACCCGCGCTCTCATATTGCGAAGTTTGAGGATTCCACCAATGAGAGACCGCGCTCATGGCCCCGGAAGCTCCTCCCATAACGAGAGCGTTTTTCCCTTGAAGTTCGAGGGAGTTGACGACGCTTTTTCGGGCAATCTGAAACGCCATCTGCTGAAACGGCAGCGCCTGCCCCTTAGATCCAATTTCGGCAAGCCCCAAGGCGTTTTTGGTCCCGGTCGCAATGCCATGCCCGGTTCTGCCAAAAAATTCCACCGTTCCACCCAAAACTTTTTTTGTCCAAGTCCCGACGCGCCCGAAAGAATCCAGGGTTTGAGACAACCTTCCTACAGCCGAGACATCATCGGCCGCTTCGGCCGCGCGCAAGGCCTGACCAGCGTCAATAGCGGCTTGGGTCAATCTCTCAGCTCCAATGGCGGCGCCGCCGATAAAAGTCGAATAAGCGCTAAAAGCGGCCGCGTCCACGGCGGCAGAAGCCAATTGATAATCGAGAAGCAACGGCCTTACATAGGAAAAAAGGTCTCCGATCACCCCTTGAGACTCCGTCCCAGCCTTGTCTTCTGGAATATCGGTCATGAAGCCCTCGAAGCTTAAGTTAGCCGCAGGATCTTTGAGCAGTTGATCCGCCGTATAGTTTTTAAGGGTCGTTACGACCATTTCCGGGTCCAAAGATCCGATTTCCTTGAACGCCTCGGTATAATTGCCGTGATTCATCAAGTCTAAAACATGATCACGTAAAGGCTCATTGGCCATCAATTTCTGATAAGCCTCTTTCGTCAGCCAATTATGAGAAAGAAGAATCCCAATCAAGCGGTCTCTTTGACCAAGTTCGGCCTTATTCATCCCTGTATTGAGAAATCTTAAAGTGGACCAGTGCTGAAGCTTCTGCCAAAAGCCTTTGGGATGAGCTAAAGAGGGTTTCGAACTGGCATTTTCCCTTAGAATCTCATCAAGCTCATTAAGTTCGGTGAAAGCCTGGATGCGTCCCGTAAAATTCTGAAACCCCGCCAGGATTTGACTGTTAAAAATACTGAGTCTAAGACTTTTTTCTTTGATTTCTTTTTTATCCAAAACTTTTTGAAGGCCGAGTTCCGAAAGAATTCCTGGGAAACGGTCTCTCAAAAGCCCGGCCGCTTGGGCTCTCATGGCGCTGTCCTCCGACAAATCTCCCGCTTCCTTAAGCTCGGTCGAAAACGCAATAAGGTCATCAGAAACTTTTTTAACCTTGGGCGGAAGATTGGCAAGGAAGGTCTGATAGCTGATTCCCTGCATTTCGGAGAGAGAGTTTCCGGTTTTATACCTTGACTGCCGATTCCCGAATTCCCGCGCGAGATAAAGGGCCCTTAAGTCTTCCACCTCGGCCTTAGATTTCCCAAGTTTTTTTCTCAACTCGGACCCGTAAAGTTCGGACAGGGAAGCATTCGCTAAATCAAAATAAAGGTTTGAGGCGTCTTTTTGAAGGGCCGCGACTTCTTCTTTATCGGAAAGTTTTTTCATCTCATCTTCATACTGCAAAGCGACTTTCTCAAGTCTTTTCGCCTCTCGTTTGGCCGCGTCGCTGGTGAGTCCTAGATAGGTTTGGTATTCCCCGTTTTTGAGTTGCCCCACCTGCTGGGATAAATTCTCAAGCTGAAGAATGCGAATGTTATTTTGGGCGATTTGAAGCCAATGATCGCTTGCGGCCAAGGCCTCGTCTTTTTCCTCTTTCGATATCCCAGGCTTATCAGCTCTTTGGCGAGCCGCCTTGGCATAGGCCATGGCCAGCATCGCGTTGGAGGAAGCCGCCAAAACGGCAGGCGGTACTATTTTTCCCGAGCGTTCATCAACCTTGGACACAACTTTATGCTGAGCAAGTTTTCCCTCGTTAAATTCGGTCAAGGTTTTTTGAAGTTCCTCGGGAGTTTGGGAGCCTAAACCCAGAGCCCCGGATTGTTTGTTGGATAATTGCGTTCCGGTGAGTTGGCTGACTTCCTGGATTAAAACCCCCAAAATAGCCTTTTGGGTTTGCCGGGTTTTTTTCTTGAGATCGAATTCCGTGACGGCTCTGCGAGCGGCGTCCAAGGTTTTCCAATTGAGGGTTTTAACAATATCTTGATTATCCAAGGCGCCGTTTTGAGACAGGGTTTCCAAATCATTAAGATATGCGAGAAAAGATATTTTTTGCCCATGCGCGTCCGTAAAAAAAGCCGCGGCAAACTCCGCTTGATTTTTTTGGTATTTCTTGTAGAGTTTCTGAATGTCGGCGCGGCTCAAGCCCTCTCTTTTACTTCCCAATGGATTCGCGCAATCGGTATTGGCAATGCGAGGCGGTTTTTGCCCGTTGTTAATAAGGCGGACCACCGCGCATTGGTCGTAATAGATTTTCTTGAGATTCTCGAGCATCCGCTGGAAGGCCCGGCTATAGAGAAGTTTCTTATCATGCACCGCGCCTTTTTTAATATCAACAAAGATCGTATCCACATAACGCTTTCCGGGATTTTGGGGATCGTCTTTTTCCATCGTCACCAAAGAATTCTGGTATCCCAAATCAGTCACTTTCTGATAGCCGAGAGTTTCTCCCAAGGTCATCTGTTCAATGCGGAAAGTGCGGGTATTGCCGTTTGATGAAATTTGTTGAGTGTTGACGTCTTTGTCATAGGCCCACTTTGCGGCCGGAGCCATACCGTCAAATAAATGGGCCATTTGGATTCCCACATCCTGGGTTTGGACTGAGGATGAATCCTGACCCTTGGGAGAAGCGCCCACGGTCGTCTGAACCATGTTTTTAAGGGTCTTCGTCACCGAGGGAGGCAAGGAGACCTGGGCGCAAGACGGATCATGACTTTGCGGATTGCATCCAACAGACTTTCCGTAACGCTCGAGAAAATCCATCGCGTGCTGACGCATTTCTTCCGACATTCCGGCGACAATGGACTGATTTTGGAGTTGCGTAAAGACGGAACTAAGACTCACCTCATTTGTATCAGCGCTATGAGAAGCCGTCTCTTGCGCCAAAACCGGGGAAGCGGCCTCAAAAAAAGGCAAAACAGCCAGCAGCCCGGATAACCCCGCACCGATGATTTTTTTTTCCATGGTCAGCCACGGCTCTAGGACGCTGTTTTTTTAATTCAATAAATCCCGGACAGTCAACTTATTTTTCCCGCACGTCACCACGGATTTATCGGCCTGGGCGCTTTTAATTTCTGAGTTGAGCAAAGGCCTGATTTCGATGGATTTTCCAGCCGTTGAACCCTGCGCGCATTGGTCGCTTTTTAAGAAAGCGCTTATTTTCCCATAGTAGGAATATTTATTTTTATACTCGCTCCAAGCGGATTGAGCATTCGCGGGATTAGAAGCCGAAATCTGAACCAGTAAGTTATGGAGTTTTCCATCTTTTCCGGCCCCCAGATCATGAACCTCGGAGGTGTCGGCAAGATTTTCCACGCTTGGGACAAAACCGGTTTTTGGCATATTCTTCAAAGTTTGGGAAGAAAGGGTGTAGGTTTCCACCTGCTTTACCGGGATGTCATAAACCGTGGGAAAATTCGAAGTCAAATTCGCTCCGCGATCCTCCTGTTTGACAATGGGCTCCGCCTGAAGGGCTTGCCCGTAGATATTCTGGTAATCCGGGGTTGACTCTGAACCTTCTGGAATATCCGGAGTAGCGACTTGCAAGGTCAAACCGCCCCCCTCCTTTTGAAGCGACATAAGAAGCCCGCTTGCCTCAATCTCTTGCCCATCCGCGCAAATAAGAGAAGCAGGGTCTTTTTGCGGAACAAAAGCCACCCCATTTTGAGTCACGGGATTTTTGAAATTTGTATATTCGCTGCAATCGCCCGCTTTGCTCACCGTCCCGGAATTACCCGAACCGCCGGAAGATCCGCCGCCGGTTTTATCGTTGCCCGCCTGTTTGCCGCTTTTTTTGTCTTTTTCCGCGGGATCCCAACCGCATTTTTCGCCGACTTTCTCGGCCTCGCTTTCTTGACAAACCACGGGCTTAAAATAAGACATATCGCCATTTCCGACTCGCTTCATATACCAAAATCTGGCTCCGCCGTTTTTTCCCGTGTCGAAATCCCCCAAACCCGTCTTGTAAGGCTTGGCGGACAAATCCTGGACCCCCGCATCCGTCATTTTGTTGACATCGGCCATCGCGACCGGATCCGCATCGGAGACTTGTCCCTTGGCGTCTTCCTTAAAGAAGAGAAGCGCGCCCCTGGCCCCGCCCTGGCCGATCACTTTAAAGGTCTGATTTCCAATTTTTTCCTCGTAGCCTTCCTTATTAACTTGGGCCAGGCGCAATTGTTGGAGCGCTTGGATATTGGTTTTAATCGCGGGCTGGGAACTCCCGGCGGCGAAAACCGTCACTTCTCCGTTTTTGATGGTCACATGAAATTTCGCGCGGTTGGGAACCAAATCAAGATTATCAGCATCCATATCCCCGACAGGATATCTTCTCCCATAAATCTGGGAGGGGTTTTCCGTATAGTCAAAAATGCCGACTTGTTGGATGATTGTGCTGGTCCCATCCTCGCGCTTGCTAAAATACTTGACCGAAATCCAGCGCCCGGCCCCGGTTTGGGGGTTAGTCACAACCCAGGCCGTCACGGCCCCGTCTTGATAGAGCTGTTCGACCCCAAAAGAGCGGGAAACGCCGCCGCCAGGGTTTTTCCCCGCTCCCGTTCCAAAAGCGGAAGGGGCCTCCGAGCCTTTTTGAATTGATTTGAGGGTTTTATTTTTACTCGCCTTGCCGACCTTAACCCGGTAAAAATAATGCGCGTTCGCCGCCGCCGCGCCGATAAAACCGGAGACCCAGCCCGCGATGTCGCGGCCGTCCCATTTCTGACAGGGTTTAGCCTTAAAACCTTGAACGCTCCCGCCGGAACAGGCCTCGGCCAATTTCGCCGCGGTGTTTTTATCCTCGAGGACCACCAAGAGTTCCGCGAGATTTCCCCGCCCTTTTTGAATCTTAAGCAAAGGGCTCTTCGACCGCAAGGTCCAAATGGCGGCCGCGACTTGAAGACGTAATTTGTCGGAAGGCTTGGAGCATGGGAAAAACTGGTTTCGGCAGATAAATCGGGAAATTTCTCGCGGCGCCTTTTCTTTCGCGCAAGAGAGAACCCCCGCGCGATAGTCCGTTTTAAGGGCTGTTTGGCACGCATTGACTTCTTTTTGAATTTCCAAAAATTGTGGGTTTCGCGCGTCGTCAGAAGCCCCAACGGAAACGGGTTTTACAGGTGGTGTTGCGGATTCCGCCCCCGCGAATAAAAAAGCCGCGCCTCCGACAAGAATATTGGTTCCCAAAACAAGTGACTTCCATTGATTTTGGCTCATGGAAAAAGGATAAACGCTTTTCATCTTTTCGTCAAGGCCCAAAGGTCCTAGTCCGTCTGGGCCCTCAAACTCTTATGGTGCTTACTGCTTGGCAATACGAAATGATTCCTTCCGCGAGATCGCTCCAAAGAAAAGGAAACAAATAATTAGTTCCGCAACAGAAAACGCTGGGAACAGGCCGGAGAATGTTCTGTCCTCGGATATTTTACGGCTCCAGCGCTTGGATTGCCTGGCGGGGCGAACGGGCTTTGCGCGCGTTTTCATCGGCGAGAGAAGTTTTGGCCCAAAGCCCGGCTTTGAGTCCGGCTTGCCGGCAACCAAAGGGCAATTGGTCGAGATTTTTCCTGAGACAAGCGGAAACGCCTTTTTCAGTCGTCTCTTGATAGCAAAGGCTTAAAATCTGGGGCTTACAGGAATTCCAAACCAGCGTCCGATAGGCGTAATGCTCGATTTCGGCCATTTGAGAGCGGCAAGGCACGGAAAGATTTTTGCGATGGTCTAAAAGACATTGAGACGCGGGACCGTATCCGCTCATTCGATCGGCGCAATATTTCGACAAATCGCGACTGCATCCATGAAGCAATTTCGCCGCCTCGTTATGAGCCGCGGCCACTTTACTCCGGCAATCAGCGGAGAGGCGGCTTTTGTGTTTTTCAAGGCAGCGCAGTCTTTCCGGCATCGTCTGGGCGTTGCGGCAAAAATCGTAAATTTCTTTCCCGCACCAGCCGTAGATGACCTTGTTTGACTTCGGCGGCGTTTGGATGTTTGCCGCCCATAATCGCCCTGTTCCCACCATTAAAAAAACTGCCAATATCCTCATATCATTTTTCATTAATCTCTCTCTATCACTGGCAACAAATCGCATATGAGTATGCCCATGGGCTAGGGGCCCCGGCATAATTCAAGCCCGTGCACCAACAATTCCAGCTATTGCTAGATGCGGGATAAGAAGTCAAGATTGTCCCATAATTACAAGAACACCCGCCTCCTGTCATTTGAGTGTTTGACGGGCAGTAAGCATAGGTTGGATTGCTGTGCCCATAGGTGGCATACTGATTGCAGTTTAACGAAGCATTATTCTGCCATGCTCCGTCTCCGTAACTATTCTGAGCCGTCCAAACGCTTCCGGGCGTGACGCTGTTTTGCGGATAATTGATTCTCAATGGATTGGCGCAAGGGTGGCAGCCATAGGAATTGCAACAGGTCGCCGCCGCGGGTTCGATGTCCAAACTTGCCTGCGGGCTATTGGTCCCGATGCCGACATTTCCGGAAGGGGCGACGACTAAGTCCATATAGTTGCCGCCCCGCGCTTTGAACCGAAGCGGAAGCCCGCCGACCTCGGATGAAATGGTAGACACTCCGTTCCCACTATCATTGCCGCTGACGGAAAGAAATCCGTCTACGTCTAAAATAGGAAAAGAGCCCGAGCTTATTTTCCCTTGTCCCGGATTGGTCGTCCCGATTCCGACATTGCCGCCCATAACCGCCATTTTAGTATTACTTCCAATCCCCGAGTTGCTCCCAATTTCCACGAAACTAGGGGCTCCTCCGGGCTGCGGATCTCGCGCAAGCCAGGTGTTTCCAATGGTCACCATATTATTATAAGCCCCGGCGGGAGCGGGATAATAGGTTGACATCGTGATATCTTCGGTAGCAATCGGCTCAATGAGAAGCGCGACAAAAACCGCCGACAAAAGAACTGCCGTTTGCCCGCGCGTCAATTGAAGGCGAAATTCATGAAGGTGAACTTGCTTTTCCATCGGTCTTATAAGTATTGAGCGAGCATCGACTTTTGTCAAGGGAAAGACATGAAATCCAAAAGTCCTTGACAAAGTTAAATTCAGGGTCTATCCTTGGGTTATGAAGACTCAGAACGTCGGAGTTCTAATCGCAAGCGCTTTTCTTTTTCCGGCAATTTCCTTGCAAGCCTCCCTTGTCCCAGGAAATAGCCCCTGTTCGTTTCCGAAAACGTTTTTTCTGTCCAACATGGTACGAGAACTTGAGAACTCTCCCTCAACCCTAAAAGCCCCCGGCTTATGCGCCCAAGAAGTTCAAAGTTTCATCAAGAAAGATCCGCTTTACCGCCGACGCTGGAAAGAAGCCTCGGGAAACCCGATTAAAGAAGAGCGCCTATTAAAAGAAGTTAATTCTCTCTTTTATCATACCGGAAAAAACCTTCAAAAAACGCTTAAGGCCGCAAAGAAGTTTGGCCGCCTCAGCGCCAAAGGACGCGTTTCTCCTAAAAGCATGTCCTTGACTCCTTGGCTCATCGGACATGAAGCGCAGGTGGTCAAAAAAAATCTTAAAGCCCTCAATCTTACGGTCAAAAAAGCCGGGCCCCATGCGAAACTCTCCTGGTTTTCCCCGCAGTGGCAAGAAAGCTTAGACCTGTCTTTAGGGCAAGCCCAACGTCAATACGCCCTTTTCATCGCTCAGGAACAAAAACAAGCAAAAGCCCGCCAGGAAAAACTAGCCCTCGCAAAAAGACATTTAAATAAGCTCAGCCTTTCCGGAAAAAATTTCGACGACCCCGCGCTTAATTCCACCCTTGACTCCAACACTTCCCCGTCCCCGCATCCAGCGGGTTCAAGCGAAGCCGGAGCGGTCATGGCGGTATTTCTCGGACAAAAAGTCCTCAATACAAACGGACAAGCTACGGGAAAATGAGTCCCGAGAGTTTGTTATGATTGAGGGAATGGCTCCGAAAAAATTCTTGTGGCTTTTTCTGGCAGTCGCCACTCTACTCTCAAGGCCCGCTTTCGCCGTTCTCGCCCCGGGCCCAGGAGCGCCCTTAGTCGGGCAAATTGTTGCTCGATTCCTAGAGGAAGATCAATACGATCATCACCCCATTGACCCCTCGGTCTCCCAAAATTTTCTCCAAAATTATCTTGAAGCCTTCGATTACAACCACATGTTTTTTCTTCAGTCCGACGTTGATTCTTTTAAGAAACGTTACGGAGACGTCTTGGGCGAGAAAGTCAAGGAAGGCGATTTAAGCCCCGCCTATGAGATTTTTGACGTTTTTTTAAAGAGACTTCAAAACCGGGAAGAATACGTCATTTCTTTATCCTCGACTTCCTTCAATTTTAAGAAAAATGAAAAAATAACTCTCGACCGCCACAAGCTTCCCTGGCCTAAAAATTGGAAAGAATCAGACTCTCTCTGGAGAAAACAAGTCAAATACGAGATGCTTGAAGAAATTCTCAACAAAACCAAAACCCAGAAACAGGGAAAAGAAATCCGCCACCGCTACCGCCGGCTTTTGAAGAGCTACCGGGAATTTGACGCCATTGATATTCTCCAAGAGTATCTCTCGGCCTTGACCCATGCCTATGACCCTCATTCCGACTATATGGCCCAGGAACAAAAGGAGAATTTCGATATCAGCATGCAGCTGTCCTTGGTTGGAATCGGGGCGGTGCTCAAAGAATCATCGGATGGTTTCGCTCAAATTGTCTCCCTGGTTCCCGGGGGCCCCGCCGATAAGGATAAGAGACTGAAGCCAAAAGACAAAATCGAAGCGGTCGCCGAAGGCATAGACGGCCCCTGGATTGACGTCACGGGAATGCGCCTAGACCATGTCGTTGAGAAAATTCGCGGTAAAAAAGGAACAACGGTGCGCCTTCGCGTCATACCGGCCGATTCCATCGGCCGTTCAACCAGAACCGTCATTTCGATTGTCCGGGATGAAATCAAATTGACTGACCAAGAGGCTAAAGCGGAAATTTTAACTGGACAAGACCTTCAAGGCAACCCCGTTAAAATAGGCGTTATCGATCTCCCGTCCTTTTATGAGGACATGAAATCCGGCGGCGAGAAAAAAAGCACGACCAAGGACGTCAAAAAGCTCCTCCTCGCCTTGGAGGCAAAAGGAATCCAAGGGCTGATTTTAGATCTTCGCCGAAACGGCGGCGGGGCCTTATCTGAAGCGATTAATCTTACCGGGCTCTTCATTCCACAAGGCCCTGTGGTCCAGGTGCGAGATTCTCGTGGAGTCATTCGCTCCCTTGAACATTCAGATTCCATGATTTATTCCGGACCCATGATCGTCTTGACCAGCCACGCGTCCGCTTCCGCTTCCGAAATTTTCGCGGCGGCCCTTCAAGATTATGGACGTGCTCTGATTGTGGGAAATAAAAAGACTTTCGGCAAGGGAACGGTTCAAACTCTTATCGATCTCTCGCAATATGTCCCCCGCATTGATTCAAAAACCGGCCCGGGCGCGCTCAAACTTACGATTCAGAAATTTTACCGCGTCTCCGGCGGTTCCACTCAAAACAAAGGCGTCATCCCCGATATTCAACTTCCCTCAATTGAAAACTATATGGATATCGCAGAATCGGCTCTTGAGAACGCGCTTCCTTATGATGAAATCGACCCGGCCTCCTACCAAAAGGTGGGGGATGTGGCTCCTCCCTTGATTGAGCAACTAAGAAAAGCCTCGGAAGATCGCGTCAAGGCTTCCCGAGAGTTCGGCTATGTTCGAGAAGATATCGCACTTTTCAAACAGGAAGACGAGGGAAAAGTCGAATCCCTTAACGAAGCAGATCGTCTCAAAGAGCAACAGGACGCGGAAAATTTAGACAAAGAGAGAAAAAAAGAGCGCCTGGATGCGGGGCCTGACGAATTTACCAAGACCGCGATCACTCTTGAATCCATCGCCGGAAGCACAGCCCCGGCGATATCGGAAAAAGCCTTAGACCAGGCCTCAAGTAAAAAAGACGATCAAACTAAAAATTCCGCCAAGAAAAAAGAAAAGGAGCCGAATATCCCCGATATCGAGCTTGAGGAAAGCGCCCGCATCCTCAATGATATGCTTCACCCCAATGGAATTCCCCAAGAATTGACCAAGATCGCGGCTAAGACAAAAGCCGCCTTATCAGCCCTGGCCAAGGCCGAAAACAAGCAAAAATCAAACGAGCTAGACGAAATCCTGCCTTAAGTGGTTTTTTAGTAAAATAAGATTATGACGCCACGGGAAAGCGCAACCACAAATTCTCCGTCAACTCCCAAGACTGCATTGGAGTTTTTTGGGCAAGATCTGACCGCAGCCGCAAAAAAAGGGAAACTCGATCCAGTCATCGGCCGCGACAGCGAAATTCGCCGCGTCATTCAGGTCTTAAGTCGGCGCACGAAAAATAATCCCGTTCTCATCGGGGAGCCCGGGGTTGGGAAAACCGCAATCGTCGAAGGCCTCGCCCAACGGGTTTCTTCGGGAGATGTTCCCGAAACCATGAAAGACAAACGCATAATTTCTCTTGATATGGGAAGCCTGGTCGCCGGCGCAAAATACAAAGGCGAATTTGAAGAGAGACTTAAGGCCGTCCTTAAAGAAGTCACCGACGCGGCGGGCCAAATCATCCTTTTTATTGACGAAATTCACACCCTAGTTGGCGCCGGCGGCGGAGAAGGCGGAATGGACGCGGCGAATATGCTTAAGCCCCTGTTGGCGCGTGGAGAGCTTCGCTGTGTTGGGGCAACAACGCTGGATGAATATAAAAAATACATTGAAAAAGATGCGGCTCTAGAGCGCCGATTTGCCCCTGTTTTTGTGGGCCCGCCGAGCGTTGAAGACACGATCGCCATTTTACGCGGCCTCAAGGAACGATACGAAATTCACCATGGAGTCCGCATTTTAGACTCCGCCTTGGTGGCCGCCGCCGTCATGTCGGACCGATACATCTCCGACCGTTTTTTGCCGGACAAAGCCATTGATTTGGTTGATGAGGCTTCCAGCCGCCTTCGCATGGAAATTGATTCCATGCCGACCGAGCTTGACGAGATGGACAGAAAGCTCCGTCAGCTGGGAATCGAAGAAGCGGCGCTCAAAAAAGAAAAGGACGAGGCCAGCCGCGAAAGAATCCGCATTATTCAATCTGAAATTTCCGCTCTTAAATCTGATTTTGAAAAGTTGCGCGCCCAATGGGAAAAAGAGAAATTTCTAATTAAAAATCTTCGTGAGCTTAAGGTGAAAATGGAATCTCTCAAAGCCGACGGACAAAGGGCCGAGAAAACGGGAGATCTCAACCGGGCGGCTGAGATTCGCTATGGCCTCATTCCCGAACTCTCCAAGAAAATCGAGGCCTTGGAAAAAGACTTGGCCGCGCTTCAATCGGGGAAACGACTTTTGAAAGAAGAAGTGGACGCTCAAGACATCGCACGCGTGATTTCCCGCTGGACCGGAATTCCAGTTGAGAAAATCGGCCAAACCCAGGCGCAAAAACTTTTAAAACTCGAAGATATTCTCCATGAACGAATCATCGGACAAGATGAGGCCGTTCAAGCCGTCGCTGCTGCGGTTCGTAGAGCCCAAAGCGGCATTGCCGACCCCGAAAGGCCCTTGGGAGTTTTTTTAATGCTGGGCCCGACCGGAGTCGGGAAGACCGAGTTCGCTCGCGCCCTGGCCGATTTTCTGTTTGATTCCGAAAAAAATCTCGTGCGCCTAGACATGTCCGAATACATGGAAAAGCATTCCGTCTCCCGTCTTATCGGCGCGCCTCCGGGATACGTCGGCTACGAAGAAGGTGGACAACTGACCGAAGCTGTACGCCGAAAACCTTATTCCGTCGTTTTGCTGGATGAAATTGAGAAAGCTCACCCCGATGTTTTCAACGTTCTTCTTCAAGTCACCGATGACGGTCGCTTAACCGACGGCCAAGGTCGGACAGTTAATTTTAAAAATACAATTATTCTGATGACTTCAAATCTCCAGGAAAAAGACTTAGAGGTTCGCTTTAGACCCGAATTTTTAAATCGCTTGGATGAAATTTTAATTTTTCATCCTTTGGACGCAGAAAATTTGCGCCGAATTATTGATATCCAAATTCCCCGCGCCTTGTCTAGGCTCAAAGACAAGCGCATCGCCTTTACTCTTAATGAAAAAGCCAAGAACTTTCTTTCCCAAAAAGGATACGACCCCACGTTCGGCGCCAGACCCCTTAAGCGCGCTATTCAAAAATATCTTCTGGACCCTATTTCCAAACTTCTCATTTCCGGCGAGATCAAGGAAGGAGATATTGTTTCCGTTAGCGCGGATTTAGCGAAAGAAGTTCTCTCTTTTGAGACGCAAGTAAAAAAGCCTAAGAAAAACTCGCAACCGGCGCAATAAAGCGAGAAATTAATGAATGCGAGGAAAATAGCGTGACTAAAAGAGCCTTGATTACCGGAATTACTGGTCAAGATGGGTCTTACATGGCCGAGCTTTTGCTGGAAAAGGGATATAAAGTTTACGGCCTCATTCGCCGCACTAGTCATGAACCGACCGACCGCATCAATCATATTCTTAAAGACATGACCCTCCTCAACGGCGACTTGACCGATCAGTCTTCTCTTGATGAAGCTATTCGCGCTTCTAAGCCCGATGAAGTTTATAATCTCGCGGCCCAGTCTTTTGTCGGAGTGTCCTGGAATCAGCCAATTTTGACGGGAGACGTGACAGGGCTTGGGCTCACCCGTATTCTTGAAGCCATTCGGCATGTCAAACCCGACGCCCGTTTTTATCAGGCCTCTTCTTCCGAAATGTTTGGCAAAGTTCAAGAGGTTCCGCAAACGGAAACGACTCCCTTTTACCCTCGCAGTCCTTATGGAATCGCCAAGGTCTATGGGCATTACATGACCATCAATTACCGGGAATCCTATAACCTTTTTGCCTGTTCGGGAATTTGTTTTAATCATGAGTCTCCCCGGCGCGGGCTTGAATTTGTCACGCGTAAAATCACCTATCACGCAGCCAAAATCAAACTGGGTCTTGAGAAAGAATTGCCGCTGGGGAACCTGGACGCTCAAAGAGACTGGGGCTTTGCCGGAGATTATGTAGAAGCGATGTGGAAAATGCTTCAAGCGGATAAGCCCGAGGATTTTGTGATTGCTAGCGGCGAAACCCATAGCGTTCGGGAATTTGTCCAAATCGCTTTTGAAGCCTTAGACCTCGATTATAAAAAATACGTGCGGGTGGACCCGCAATTCTTAAGGCCCGCCGAAGTGGACCAGCTCTTAGGAAACCCGGCTAAAATCAAAAAGACCCTTCACTGGGAACCCAAGGTTTCTTTTAAAGAGCTTGTCAAAATGATGGCAGAATCTGACCTTAAGCTGCTCCAAAGCGGAAAAGACCCGGCCCTGGCCCATCCATGAAACAAAGCCCGCTGATTCCCGTCATTCTTTGCGGCGGGGTCGGTTCAAGACTGTGGCCGGTCTCCCGCTCAGAACGCCCCAAGCCCTTTATTAGGCTAGCGGATGGGCAAAGCCTTCTTCAAAAAGCCTGGCTTCGGGCCGCAGGCCTTACGGGAGTCAAAGAAATTTTCACCGTCTCAAATAAAGAACTTTTTTTTCAAATCAAAGAAGATTATCATGAGATCTCCTCACGCGTTAAAAAAAAGATTGAGAACAAATACCTTTTAGAACCCTTTGGGAAAAATACTGCTCCCGCCGTCGCCTTAGCGGGGCTAACCTTAGCTAAGCGCTATGGGGAAGATACGATTCTTCTCGTTCTTGCCGCCGATCATCTCATTTCCCGCTCCAAGCCTTTTCAGGAAGCGGTCTTGAAAGCCGCGACACTTGCCCGCGAAGGACGTCTCGTTGTGTTTGGAATAAAGCCTGAATCTCCTGAAACTGGTTATGGCTATATCGAGGCTAAAGGCCATTCCGTCTTACGCTTTATCGAAAAGCCGCCATTTAAAGACGCCCAAAAATATTTTTCATCCGGAAAATTCCTGTGGAATTCAGGCATGTTTTGCTTTACGGCCAAAACCCTCCTTAACGAAATCAAAGAATATCGCCCTGATATCGCTTCGGCTTGCCTTAAAACCTTTGCCTCTTTTCCGGAGGATTCAAAAAGTGGTTTTTCCCGGATTGATATCAATCCCAAACTTTTTTCCCAAGTTCCGGAAGAGTCTTTAGATTACGCGGTCATGGAAAAATCTAAAAACGCCTCCGTCGTTTCTTCCGATATCGGCTGGTCCGACATCGGCTCCTGGAACGCGATGGAAAGTTTAATCGCGGCAGATAAGAATGGAAATCGCGTCAAGGGAAAAACGGTTCTCCTGGACACAAAGAATTGCCATATCCAAACCGATGGGCGCGTGATTGCCGCCATTGGAATCAAAGACACCCTCGTTATTGATACTTCTGACGCCCTACTGGTCGCCGCCAAAAACCGCGCCCAGGACGTCAAGGAGGTTTATTCACGCCTTAAATCGCAAGGAGAGGAAATTCACCGCCTTCACCGCACCGTTTATCGCCCCTGGGGCTTCTACACTATTATCGAGGAAGGCCCGGATTTTAAAATCAAAAAAATTCAGGTTTTGCCGCACAGGCGTCTCAGCCTGCAACTCCACAAACAAAGAAGCGAGCATTGGGTGGTTCTCCATGGGCGCGCCACCATTCAAAGAGGAGAAAAAATCTTTACGCTCAAAGCCAATGAATCAACCTTCATTCCGCCCCGAACCAAGCACCGGCTGGGGAATGAGGGAAAAACTCCGCTCGTTATGATCGAGGTGCAATGCGGAAATTATCTCGGCGAAGACGATATCGTTCGGTTTCAAGATGAATACGGGCGGTCTTAAGGCCCAAGTCCTTGAACGCCTCAATTGGGGCGCAAACACCCGTCTTTTCTTGCGCGGAATTTTTGCCCTGGCGCCTTTTATGGTCTTGTCTAGGCTCGTCGCGATGACTACGCACGTTTTGGCCGGACGCTGGCTGGGCCCCAATCAATACGGAATGGCGAGTTTAACTCTCGCCACCGGTAAATTATGGCTTTTATTTATTTCTCTTGGTTTTTTTACCGCCGTCTCTCGCGTCGCGGCAGTCCCCGAAGAAAAACGAACGCTCGCAGTCTCAAGCCTCACCTGGAGTATTCTTACCTGGATTGGGTTTTGCCTACTCCTTCTCTTTATTTTCCATTCCCCGCTGGCGCGAAAATTCAAAATTTCTCCGGAGGTTTATTTTTGGAGCGTTCTTTACGCCGGAGCGCAATTCCTATACGCTACTTCTTCAGGTCTTTTGGCCGGACTTCAAAAATTCAAATCCCGCGGGATTTTTGAATTAACCTACAGCGCTATCGTCTTAGTTGTTTTCTCCGCCTCTTTTATTTTTAATCCCCAAATCAATTTTTCTTTACTCTTGAGAGCCATGAGCTTGGGTTGCGCGTTGGGGAGTTTATTATGTTTCTATGAGATACGAGAGTTTATTCGTCCAGTTTTCTCGTTTTCGGCTATTCGAGACGTCTGGGATTATGCAGGGCCTTATCTGATGGCCTGGGGATGTATGGTCGGAGCTGAATCCTTGGTGACTCTCATGGTCTCTTGGAATTTAACCTCTAAGGAACTGGGTTTTTATAGCGCTTATCAAACCGCGATTTTTAGGCCGGTCTTAGTCGCCTCCGCCCTTATCGGAATCGTTCTAGGCCCTATTTCCAGCGTTCGGGAAAAGCAAAAAAAAATATGGAAAAAATTTCTTGGTCTTTCGCCCTTGATTTTCCTTATCGCCTGGTTCGTCTTTTCTTTTGCCGGTTCCGTAGTCATTAAATTCATGGGAAAGCGCTACCCGTTATCCTTCCCATGGATACTGACTTTCGGCGGGGCGGCCGCCTTCTTTTTTATGTCGGCTTTTCCTGGAACCATTTTGAGTTTTCGGGACTCAAAAAGCGCCTGGCTTTCTAGTTTCTCCTCCGTTTGGGGGGCGTTCCTCGGCGCCGCCATTGGCTTTTGGGCCATCCCGCGATTTAAGATTGCGGGCGCGGCCCTGGCCTTAATGGGGCTTTATGCCGGAAGCTTTCTTTGGAATTCTATTTCCAGCCACCAAGTCATCAGTTCAGACGACTCCTAATTATACTTTTCAACCACCATCGCCCCGCCCATGCCGCCTCCGGCGCAAGCCGCAATCATCCCGTAGCGGCCCTTGGGGTTTTTCTTAAGCGCGTGCATTAAGTTGAGCATCAGACGAGTTCCGGTCGCGCCCAAGGGATGCCCTAAGGCGATGGAGCCCCCGTTGGGGTTTAAGGCGCCAGAGTCAAATTTTGATTTCCAATCATGCCCGAACCTCTCGCGCCCGATTTTAAAAATGGACAACACCGTCGCCGCGAAAGGCTCGTGAAGCTCAATTTGATCGAGATCGTTAAAGGAAATTCCCGCCCGCTGTAAGGCGACCGGCGCCGCCAAAGCCGGAGACACCCCCATATGGGCGGGATTATTTCCGTAAAATCCCCAGCCTTTAATCTTAGCCAAAATCTCAAGCCCCAATTCCTTGGCTTTTTTTTCGGTTGAGACAATCGTCGCCGCCGCCCCGTCGGAACGCCCACAGGAATTAAACAAAGTCACCGTTCCCTTGTCGCCTTCTTGATAGGTTTTGCCTTCGACATACTTTCCGTAATCGGCATAAAAATTTTTAAGGGAATAAGACGGTCCATCAAAAAGAAGCGGCGCCTTGGCAAACATTTGCGGTTTTTCCACCAGGTCTTCCCTGAGAAAAGGATATTCATCCTTATCCAAGACGACATTGTCTTGGACCTGGGCCTTGTCCACGTGGGAATCATAAAAGCCCGCCTTCCAACCGGAAATCGCGCGGCGAAAACTCTCGCGGGCGTAATCGTCCTCTTCCTGCCGGGTAATGCCGTACATTTGCGCGCAAACTTCCGCGGTAGCGGCCATGTTGATTTTCTTAACCGGATCGGTCAGTCCTTCTTCCAGGGAATCCGTCACTCGCACTTCTGAGCTTTCCAAAAGCCCCGCCCACTTGGCCTTAACGGTGTCAAAACTCCTGAGTTCTTTTAAGCCGCGAGAGCCTTCGATGGAATAAGGCATCCGGGACATACATTCAGTCCCGCCGGCGATGTAAAGTTCGCCTTCCCCACAGCGAATAAAACGCGCGGCCGCGGCGATAGATTCAATGGATGAGATGCAATTATTTTGCACCGTCACCGCCTGGGTTTTTTCGGGAAGACCGCAGTTAAGCGCGGTGACGCGAGCGATATTAGGGGCGGAAAAACTTTGAGCGACCCAACCAACCAAAACTCCGTCCACCGCTTCCTTAGGAAGCCGCGATTTTTTAAGAAGAGAATTGACCGCCAGCGCCATCAAATTTTCAGCTTTAAGACCGGATAAAGATCTCGCCATGTGCCCGATAGGCGTGCGAACTCCGGAACTAATCACGATTGTTTCTTTGGATTCCATACTAGTTTTCTCCTTTATTTCTCGCAGAGGGAATTTCCCTCCTGATTTTGTTCTTCGGCCATCGCTGCACGGCTCAGCGAAGGTTCTGAAATTTTAAGTCCCCAAAAAACAAATATGCTGACAAGACCGGGAAGAGCCTGGTAAGCCAAACGATAAAGAAGGGCGGCCACCAAGGCCTTGTCCCAATCCACTCCGAAACCGGAAAAGACCGCCGCTAAAGAACCCTCCATGATGCCCAAGCCCGCCGGCAATATCGGCACCAGCATCGCCGCCATCGCCATCGTAAACCCCGCGGTCAAATAGCCGACCGACAAACTGACCCCGACCGCGCGAAAAGCGAAATAAAGAGAACTCATAAGAAAAACCCAATCCGCACCGGTAAAAATAATCATCCGGGTTAATTGCGCGCGCCCCCGGCGAACCCGGGACAGACCCTCTTCAAGTTGCCTCTCAAAAGCCTCAAAACTTTCTTTCGGAATACCCGTCTTAAGAAAGAAAAAAATCCCGCGCTCAACCCGTCGTGACAAACGTTTCATGATTTTTCCGCGAATGCCTCGGTTAAACAAAAAGACCAGTATCGGGACGCTGACAGCCAACAAAATCAAAAGCCCGGCCGCGCTCTCCATAACCAAAATGGTCGTTCCATGAAGACGCAAAATCAAATAAAGCAGCCCTTGGGCCAAAATCAAGGCCAAGACTAAATAAAGAATGACAGAACTTAAAACGGAAACCAAAACCGTCGTTCCATAGGGAACCCCACGCTTTCTGAGCAAATGCGCCTTCAACGCAAAACCGCTGGCTCCGGCGGTTGAGATAAAATAATTAATCGTGGTTGAAACCAAAGCGATTCCCAAAGACTCCATCAAAAGAAGTTTATGTTCAAAAATTAAAAGCGCCTCTTCAAGAGCGAACCCCGCCATTGAGTAACTTCCAAAAGCGCAGAAGGCGGAAACCCACACCCATGCCCATTCGATTTTATCTCCAATGGCCTCAACATCCGCGAAATGTTTGGAAAAAAGATAGAACAAGATGGCGCCCGATAATAAAAGGCCCAAGGTCAGGGGAATTTTTTTCTTGAGCGCGCTCATGGTCCCAGCATCCCCTGGTAGCTTGATAAAAACGCCTGCGCTTGGCCCCTGAAACGCTGGTGAAGCAAGGGCCATAAGGCCGCCAGGCGAAAAGCGAAAAGAACGGGAATAAGAAGCCCGGCCAAAGAAACAAGAATCAATTTTTGACCGTAGGAAGCCTCGGGCGGCCCTGCGGTTTCTTTTAGATGAAGATAAAGAAGAGCCGTAAAAATAAGCGCGAAGGGAAATGTGAAAAATCCGGAAAAAAGACCCAACACCGGAATCTTCGACAGAATCCACGCCGAAAGACTGATGAAAATCAGCCTTCCGGCCACCGCCATCCAGCGATTTCTCACGTAGAACAAACTTCTTTGGAGGGACTCAAATCCTCCTATATTTTCCGAAACAAACACAAAAGGAACAAAGCTGAGCGAAAAAGCCAAGAAAACACCCGGTAAAATGAAAAGATAAATTCCGCCGATGGCCGAGAGAAAAGCTAAAAGACACGCCCAGGAGAAAGGCGTCAATTTATTCCAGGATTCTCGGTAAATGGAAAGAGCGTCCTTAGAATTTCCAAGCGCGACTTCCATCAAGGCTACCTGGGTCCAGCTCACTCCCCATAAACCCAGAAAAACCGAAAAGCCGCCCGCCGCCGCCCACAACCACCAATGAGAATATCCAGTTCCGAACCAAATGAGAAGGGCCAGGCCAAAGGGGATCATTCCAGCGACGATGGTCAAAATTCCGCCAAGCCCCCCGGCCGCCATCAAGGCCCAAAAACGCGCCTTAAAAAGAGGCCAGGTTTCCTTTAATAAATCGCCGAGCGAAGGCAACGAAGAAGCCGAAGCGCTTCCATCCATGGTTTCCTTTTGAGACTGACCTTGGAACCAACCATTTTCTCGCTTAGACTCGGTCATAACGCGATTATATATTTAAATCAGGGCCAGCAAAAACTTATCCGCATCATTTTGACATTTTTCCATTGAAGAAGTCGCAGGGGTCTGTTATAATGAAAGGACGGGGGTGAATTAGGTTCGACAGGAGTGGACGGACCCTCGGTCGCAGGCCCTGGAAGGTCTGAGCCAGGATAAAATCAGGCCAAAAAAAATAAAAGCCAACACACAGCTGGCTTGGGCCACCGCCTAATCCGCGGTTGACCTACGTCGGTCCCTGACGCCCGCTAGGGGAGTTCCGACGTCATGAGCGGGATGCAGGTCTTTCTTGCTTTTTCCGTCGAGAGGGCCTAAAGACACAACGGAGATAGTTTGGGGATACTCGTTCGGCTGTTTTCCCCGAATGAAACTAAAGCCGGACTAAGCCTGTAGTGACCTGGGTCGGCCTCTTTTGGACGCGGGTGCGATTCCCGCCACCTCCACGGTTTTTTTGTTTTTTTAGATAAACTCAATGCCCTCTCGCACGCTAACCTTGACGCTCTCAGGCTTGGCTTTTGTCATCCTCGCCGCTGCTTCCGTTTCCGACTCGCACCTAGCCCCTATTTTATTTCCCCTTTATGGATTTATTTTTTTATGGATGGGGCTTCGACAAGAGAGAGAGTTGCCGTTCGTATTTCTTTTTTTAGTTTCGGTCTCAGCGCTTCTTTCGGCCTCACGTCTTAAATCGCCCTGGAACCGCGAAATTTTCCTTGAGCTGGGGGCTTTGTGGCTTTTTCAGTTTTCCTGGGGCGTCTATCAAAACACGATTCTGGGTTCTCGCCGGGAACGCGAGATCAGAGTCAACGCCCTTCGTCTTAAAATCTCAGAAGAAGAAAAAGACGTCGAATATTACAAGGCTTATCGAACGAAGGCCTTATCTCAAATTCAAAGTTCCCAAAACCTCACCGCCAGCGCCAAAAGTCTCGCCAATACTCTTTCGGCCTCCGAGGTTCACGATCGTTTGATTTCTATTCTCTCTTCTCGCTTTCCCTCGGCTCAAGTTGAAATTGTCGCTTCTCCCGGACAAGACCCGCTTCTCAATTTCGCCCAAACCAGAAACGCCCCGACTCTGATCCGGGACGCTTGGGCAGACAAACGCTTTCACGAACTCTTGTCTCCTTACCGGTCCGGGATCTGTATTCCGCTTAAGGTCATGCGCCAGCCCGCGGGTTTTCTTAAAATTACCTCCAAAGAATCCGACGCTTTTGGGGCCGAAGAAGTAAAAGCCGCCGAGCTTTTCGTGGCGATGGCTTCCATGAGCCTTGAAAATATTCGCTTCTATGAACAGGTTCAAGCTCAATCGGTCAGGGATCCCCTGACTCAACTCTACAGCCACCGGGCTTTTCAAACCCAACTCCAAGAAGAGCTTCTGCGCGCCGGACGCAGCCAAACGCCCCTTTCTTTAATCATGATGGATATTGACCATTTTAAGTCTTATAACGACCGCTACGGCCACCCGGCCGGGGATTCCCTTCTTAAAACCGTTTCCGCTATTCTCAATTCTTTCGCTCGGCCCGTAGATTTCGCGGCCCGCTACGGGGGCGAGGAATTCTGCCTCATTTTGCCTAATTTTGTGCGCACGGAAGCCGTCGAAATCGCCAATCGCTTGAGGGTTCGGGTCGCCGCCCAACCCTTTTTCTTTAACGGCGAAAAAACTTCCGTGACCATAAGCCTCGGGGTCGCGAGCTTTCCGCAAGACGCGACCACCGCCAGCCAAATTATCCGCGTTGCCGATGAAAGACTCTATCAAGCCAAACACGGCGGGCGCAACCAGGTGGTGGGATGAATTGGGTTTTTCCGTTTCTTTGCGCTTCCCCGGCTTTAATTTTCTGGAGCGCAAGGTTTTCCCAAAAACGTTTTCTCTGGGGCATTTTGGGATTTATTTTTTTCCTGGGCGCCCTCACCGCACTGACCTCTCCGCTTAATCTCAAAGAGACGGCCTTGACCTGCGGGTTCTGGTCAAGCGTGGCTTCTTTTTGGGCTTATACGGAATACGCCAAGGATCAGAAAAAAGACGCCGGCTCCAAGGCTTCCTTGCAAGAATTGATAGCAAAATCCGATGAAATTTCCAATCATCTTTCGGAACTTAAACTCGAAAGCGTCAAAATTGAACGCGAGCAAAAAAAGACCTTGGCCCTTTACGGGGCGGTCAAAAGCCTCGCCCAAGCCTTGGGATGGGAAGACACCAAGCCCATTCTTGAGTCGGCGGTCGATCAATATCTGGGGGCGACGGCCTATTCATTTTACGTGAGTTCTTCAAGCGGAAACGCCCATTTCGACTCTCTCTTATATCGCGGCCTTCACGATTCTCCCGGCTCTTCCGCCGCATCTCTCATGAAATGCCTCGAACAAAACTCTCTCTCCTATCGCCAAGCGTGCTTAATCCATTCTCCGGAAGAGGCGATAGTGACCCCCTTTGAAGACAACGGCGAAGTTTTAGGTCTTTTTTACGCCAAAGTTCCTCATGGCTCCAATTCAGATGAGTTCTTAAAAAACTCAAAAATTTTCGCCGGAGAAATTGCCTTCGCTTTTAGAAGACTCAAGCTCTTTCAAGACGTGGAGAACCTCTCCCGCATTGACGGCCTGACCGGAGCGCATCGCCGGGGAGAATTCGAAGAAAGGCTCCGCCATGAAATCGTCCGCGCGCGGACCTTTAAAACCACGCTTGGAATTCTTATGCTCGATATCGACCACTTTAAAAAACTTAACGATCGCTACGGCCACCCTTTCGGAGACCAGGTCTTGAAAAAAGTCGGCGAAATTTTAAACGCCTCAGTCTATGAAACCGACTTCGTCGCCCGCTACGGCGGAGAAGAATTCGTCGTCATCTTGCCGCGCGCGGAACCCGCTGGAGCCCTTAGAAAGGCCGAAGCGATACGCGCCGCGATAGAGGCCGAAAAATTTTCCATCGCTTTTGAAACAATTTCAATTTCGGTTTCTATTGGAATGTCTCATTTTCCAAGAGACGCCTCCGCTCCAGAAACCCTGGTTCAGGAAGCTGATCGCGCCCTTTACGCGGCAAAAGACCAAGGGAGAAACCAAGTCGTAGACGCAAGCCAGGTCAAAAAATCGTAAAAAAACATCATCTTCGTTAAATGAAAAGGAAAAACAATGGATCATCTTAATCCCGAACCAGCCTCCGCTCCGGAAACGCCCTCTCCTCAGCTCCTCAAAAAAAAGCTGATCAAGTCTCTCATCATGGTTTACGCCTTGACGATTTTGTTGGGGTTAGTCTTTCTCCTCAAAAAACGCCCATCAAACCCCGATTTCAATATCGGAAAGCAAGCGGAAAGTTTTCTAGCTTTATCCAAGGAAGATAAAATTGGCGTCGTCGCCATTCACGGGCCGATTTCTTTGTCCGATGACGGACGCCCCTGGGATAACTCCGGCGCCGAGGGTTGGGAAAAACGAATCATAAAACTCGCCAATACCCGCGGGGTCAAGGCCATTATTCTTGACATCAATTCCCCCGGCGGCTCGGTCGGAGCGGTTCAGGAACTCTACAGCGAAATTCTTCGCATCCGCAGAACCAAGCACATTCCCTTCGTCGCGTCTTTCGGAGACGTCGCCGCTTCCGGCGGTTACTATATCGCTTCCGCTTGCGACAAAATCGTCGCCCATCCTGGAACCTTGACGGGTTCTATCGGGGTTATTTTTGACGCGACCGATCTTCAAGGTCTTTTTCATAAAATTGGGGTCAAAATGTCGCCGATAAAATCTGGAAAATTTAAGGATATCGGTTCTCCCGCCCGCGCGATGACCCCGGAAGAAAAGCGTCTTCTTCAAAGAATTATTGATGATACTTATGAGCAGTTTTTATCCGCGGTCAGCCTCGGGCGAGATATTCCAAAAGAAAAACTTCGCCCCATCGCGGACGGCCGCATTTTTTCAGGAAACCAGGCGCTCAAAGATCATCTCGTCGATCAATTGGGAGATTTTCATGACGCGGTGGCCCTGGCGGCCAAACTCGGCGGCATATCAGGAAAGCCTAAAATTATTCGCGGACATGGAAATTTAGATGAGCTTTTGAACATGCTTAATTCCAAATTCCTGGGCGGGCCGCTTTCCAGCGCGTCTTTAATCGGCCAAATTTCAATGCCCCGCGCGGGGCTGGAATATTTGTGGACAGGATATTAATTCATGAGCCTTTCTGAAATTTTTTACGATTATCTGGAAGAACCGGACAAAGCCAGGGAAGAGATAACCGTTCGTCCGCCCATGGCCTTGGCCCTTGGCGGCTTTTTAACGGCGGCCCTTTCTTTGTCTCTCTGGAATAGCCTTAAAACCGGGGGGCTTGTTTTTTTCACCCTTAAGGCGGGAGCTATTTTCCTTTGGAATCTCTTTTCGGCCTTTTTATGGGCCGCCTTGATTCATTGGTATGCCTCCATCAAAAGCCCCGAGCCGTTAGCTCCAAAAACGGCAAAATCTATCCTCGTCTATTTCGGGCTTTCTGATTTCGCCTGGAGTTTGACGGCGGTGGCGGCCTTCGCTTCTCTCCTTGAACGTCCTTGGCGCTATTTTTCTCTTTTGATCTTCGCTCTCTCCGCCTTTTTAAATTTCGCGCTCAAAGCGCGAGGAGTTAAAAGCGTTTACCGGTTTTCCGGGCCCAAATCCTGGCTCTTGATTTTAGCCCCCTATGCCGCGTTTTTCATTTTTGGAATGAGCTTTCTCATTTTCAGTCTTCTAGGATTATTCTTGCGTTAGCATTCATGGGACAAGAAATTATTTCGGAAACCTTTGACGGTCTTCCGGCGGCGACAAGCGCCGAGATGCGACTTTTGGATCTGCGGGCCCAAGAGCGTCATGGTCTTTCCTCCGAGCAACTCATGGAAAACGCGGGAAAAGCCGCGACTCAAGAAATAACTGACTTTCCAGGTCTTTCGCCCCAAGCTCAAATAACCATCGCCTGCGGCCGGGGATTTAACGGCGGAGACGGACTCGTCATCGCCCGCCTCTTAGCGGAGAAAAATTTTTTAGTTCAGGTCTTTATTTGTCCACCCAAAAAAGATGCAGTTTATCCGCCCCTGGTTTCTACCCAGATGGAACGCGCCCAAAAAGCCGGGGTTCTCGTCATCCCTTTTGAGGAAAACGAGATCTTTTCAAAAGAGCTTGAAAAATCCGTTCTCATCGTAGACGCCCTTTTGGGAACCGGCTCCAGTGGAAAGCCCACCGGGTGCGCCCATTTCATGATTCAAGAAATTGCGCGTTCCAAAAAACTAGTGATTGCCATAGACATCCCTTCCGGAATTAACCCCGACACGGGGCATCACAGCGGCGCTTTTATAACAGCCACAGAAACGCTGACCTTTGGGCTTCCCAAGCGCGGTCTTCTTTTCCCCCATTCCCAAAAAAACGTCGGCCGTCTCAAAGTGCTTGACATCGGATACCCGCCGGATTTAATCAAGTCAGTCGTTTCCCGCACAAGATGAGCCTCCCCCTCTCACGTCCCAAGGCTCTTTCAGTCTCGGAACTCTGTGTTCGCGTTCATGACCTTCTCGAACAAACCTACCCCCAGGTTTGGGTGGAAGGCGAAATTTCCAATTGTCGGTTATATCCCTCCGGCCACACTTACTTGACGCTCAAAGACGCTGAGGCCCAAATCCCGGCGGTTCTATTTCGTGGAATGGCTACGGGAATTAAATTTAAACCGGAAGATGGGCTCAAGGTTCTAGTCAACGGCCGCGTTTCAGTTTACACAAAAAGAGGAGACTTACAGCTGATTCTTTCTTCCATCGAACCCCTGGAAAAAGGCGGATTGCAACTGGCCTTTGAACAACTCAAAGCCAAACTGGAAAAAGAAGGCCTTTTTGACGCCGCGAGAAAAAAACCTCTCCCAGAGTATCCCCAGACTATAGGCGTTATTACGTCCCTTCAAGGGGCCGCCGTTCGAGACATCATCCACGTTTTAACCCGCCGGTGGCCGGAAACTCAGGTTCTCATTTTGCCGGTCCAGGTTCAGGGAGACGCGGCGGCCCCTGAAATCGCCCAGGCCATTCAGGATTTTAACCGGCATTTCCCCAAGACCGATGTTTTGCTGGTCGGCCGCGGCGGTGGAAGTCTGGAAGACCTGTGGGCGTTTAATGAAGAAATAGTCGCCCGCGCCATTGCCGAATCTCAAATTCCCATTATCTCCTGCGTGGGACACGAAACTGATTTTACCATCGCCGACTTTGTGGCGGATCTCCGCGCGCCAACGCCCTCGGCCGCAGCCGAGATGGCGGTTCCAGACGCGCAAAATGTCCAACAAAATCTTAAGTCCCTCAAACGATCTCTCGCTCAAAATATGGGAAACCTGATTCAAGTTTTTGAACAGCGACTGAAGACTTTTTCCCAACACCCATTTCTCAAAAGCCCGCGCCGAATGTATGAAGAATTTAGCCGAAGGCTGGATGAAACCGCCTCTGATCTTGAACGCGCGCTCACAACTAAACTTGAGATTTTAGAAAATCGTTTGGCCCTTCAAAGCGGACGCCTGGACGCCCTCAGTCCTCTCAAAGTTCTCGCACGCGGGTATTCCGTCGCCCGCAAATGGCCCGGTCTTCAAGTCCTTCGTTCCGAAAAAGACGTTCAAAATAAAGACGTCCTCTTACTTCGCCTCAATGACGGCGAAATTTTCTGCGAGGTCAAGGAAAAAAAACATGAGCAAAGAAACTAAAGAACCCAAAAAAGAATCGTTTGAGGCTTCTCTCAAAAAGTTGGAAAATTATGTTCAAACGCTGGAAGCGGGAGACAAAGGTATCGAGGAAAGTCTTGAGGTTTTTGAAAAAGGCGTGGCCCTGGCGAAAGAACTGTCCAAACGCCTGGAAGAAGCCAAAAAGAAAGTAGAAGTTCTTGCTAAAGAAGACAGCGGGTTTTCCCAAAAGCCTTTATCCGAATCAGAATGACGTTCCCCCATTTTTTAGGCCGGGATAAATTGGTTATTTTTGGGGTTAAGCCGCTGAGCGCTCCATGCGGCCTTGGCTCACAACGAAGCCCCGTCCCAAAAGCGCCCTGGCCAATTGCTCATATTATTTCTTTCCAAGCCCTAAGCCCTAACCCGCCCAAAAAGGTTTCTGTTTAGGCTTTTTTGTTTTCTTCCACGAATTTGCGGATATCCTCGATATGTTCGAGAATCAAAGCCGCTTTTCCAAGCCCGAATTGAAAGGGAAACTTATCCTCGGCATTCCGTTTAAGGATAATCATTTTATTTCCCTTAAATTCTCCGAATTCAACCATTCCCATAGCGCCTCCTGACTCTTTGATTTACCGTCTTTTGAGAAACGAAAATCAGCGATTTTCCTAAATGAGCAGCCATACTCTTAAATTATACGTTCAAAAATTTATTTTGCGATATCTTTTCTTAACGCTTTCCCCTGAAAAAAAATCTTGGCCGCACTTTGATACGCGCTGTTGCGAGCTTTCGTAAGGCGCGTCCCCACCGCAACCACGCTTAAAACCCGGCCCCCCGCGGTCTTCCATTCTCCGTTTTTTAACGCAGTCCCGCAGTGAAAAATTTGAACGCCCCGGTTTTCCCCGCCAAGACCCAAAATCTTCCTTCCTATTTTAATCTTTTCCGGGTAGCCTTCGGAAACTAAATTGACGCAAACCGATGATTTTTTAAGAACTTTAATTTTGAGGCCTTTAAGCTTTTTTTGGGATGTCGCCCACAACAAGGCCAGGAAATCAGATTGAATCAGCGGCAAAGCCGTCTGGGTTTCCGGATCTCCAAAACGACAGTTAAACTCCAAAACCTTGACGCCCTCCGGCGTCAGCATCAACCCGCAATACAAAAGCCCCCGATAATCCATTTTTTCCCGGCGAATGCCCGTCAGGGTTTCCCTAAAAATTGTCTCTATTTCGTTTGTTGTTTTTATCGAAACAGAAACCGGCGCAAAGGCCCCCATACCGCCGGTGTTAGGGCCCCGGTCTCCGTCTTTAAGACGCTTATGGTCGCGGCTTAAAGGCAGTAAAACAAAATCCCTCCCATCGGTTAAGGCCATCGCGCTTAATTCCGGGCCGGCCAAACATTCTTCGATCACCACCCTCTCACCGGCGTCCTTAAATATTCTTTCTTTCATTAATTTTCTGGCTGAAATCAAAGCGTCTTCTTTACTCTCGCAGACAAAAACGCCTTTCCCTCCGGCCAGGCCGCTGGCCTTGACCACCAAGGGCCTTTCCGAAATTTGGTTTAAATAGCGGGAAACGTCTGAGAAATTTTTAAACGCCTTAAAATGAGCGGTGGGAATCGCGTATTTTTTCATAAAATTCTTGGCAAAGACCTTCGAGGACTCAAGACGAGCGCCGCGCCTGGTCGGGCCAAAACAGGCAATTTTTCTTTTTATCAGTTCATCGGCGACTCCCGCCGCCAAAGGTCCTTCGGGGCCAACCACCACGAGATTAATTTTATTTTCGACCGCGAACGCGGCGACGGCTTTTGGGCTTAAACAATTAATATCGGCGCAAACAGCCAGACACGCAATCGCATCCGAGCCGGGAGCGCAAAAAAGCTTGCCCAAATAGGGGCTTAGCCTAATTTTTTCGCAGAGAACGTGTTCCCGCCCGCCGGAACCCAAGACCAAAACGTTTAATTTCAAGAGCCAACCTTTTGGAAACTCAAGGCTTGAGTTGGAGTTCTGATCGGATAGTTCTTCGTAAAACACGCGTCGCAAAAACCGGCTCCGCCGGCGGCCGCAAGCATCGCGTCAAGACTCAGATAGTGAAGGCTATCAACCCCGATAAAATCCCGAATTTCCTCAAGCTTTCTCTGGTTGGCAATCAAGGCCTCTGACTTGGGAGTATCAATCCCGTAATAGCACGCGGAAACAATCGGGGGGCTGGTAATTCCCATGTGGATTTCCAGTGCGCCGGCTTCTCTTAAGCTTCGCGCAATTTTACGGGAGGTGGTTCCGCGAACAATGGAATCGTCAATTAAGATCACTTTTTTCCCTTTCAAGGCCTCGGAGACTGGACTTAATTTTAAATCGACCGCCATTTCCCGCATCTCCTGGCTGGGACGAATAAAAGTGCGGCTAATGTAGTGGCTGCGAACCAATCCTACCTCAAATGGAATTTGAGATTCTCTTGAAAACCCAAGGGCCGCCGGCACCCCGGAATCGGGAACCGGCATCACGAAATCGGCTTTAACTTCCCTCATTTGTCGCGCCAGGAACTTTCCTAATTCTTGCCGCACGGCCTGAACGCTTTTTCCAAAAACCACGGAATCCGGACGCGAAAAATAAACGAGTTCAAAAACGCAACGCGCAGAACTAAGACGAGGCAAAGCCTTAACGCTTTTCAAAACTCCTTCTCGAATAAAGACTATCTCGCCGGGTTCTATCTCGCGAATATAAGAAGCCTTAATCAAAGACAAGGCCGTTGTTTCAGAGCTGACTACATAAGAATTTCCCAACTTTCCCAAAACCAGCGGACGAAACCCATGGGGGTCCCGGCAAGCGATCATTTGGTCCCGAGTCAAAATGAGAAGCGAATAAGCTCCTTCTACTTTTTTAAGGGCTTCAACAAGCGCCTCGTCAAAATCGCTAGAAGCATGGGCCAACAAATGTAAAATCGCCTCGGAATCGGTTGAGGAATGGAAAATAGCTCCCCTGGCTTCAAGAGCCTTGCGAATTTCAGAAGCGTTGGTCAAATTTCCATTGTGGCCCAAGGCCAACACCCCGTGCCGGGTTTTGGAGACAAGGGGCTGGGCGTTTTTTATGTGGCTTGAACCCGTGGTCGAATAGCGCACATGCCCGATGGCGGAAGTCCCATTTAACTTTTCAATTCTTTTTTCGGAAAAAACCTCGCCGGCAATTCCCATTCCGGTATGAGAATTCATCTGGCCGTTTAAAACTGAAGCGATGCCCGCCGATTCCTGACCGCGATGCTGAAGAGCAAAAAGACTTAAATAAGTCAGGTGAGCGGCGTCGGGATGATTTTCAATTCCAAAGATTCCGCACATGTTCAGATTCTCTCCTTCTTTAACAACTCCGCTTGACGGAATTCCAACGCTCTAAAATATCCTTAAGCTCGTCTAAAGCCGAAAAGCGGCTTAACCATTCCTGGATATAAACCAGGTCGATATCTTTTTTCTTACGCGCCCAAATTCCACTGGCATCCTCGATATCGCGAGGCCTGCCCGCAATGAGTTTGTAAATCAGCAAATCATCGGCGCGAATAAAACGTACGGCTGTACCAGCGACAAGAACAGATTCGGCGCGCGCAATAGCCGCTCTTTCGTAAGGCAAATCCGAAAAAAGGAAATCGACGCGAACTTTCGAATGCTTATCCATAACAGGGAAAACATTGGTCTCTCGCGCGAAAGAAGCTGGATTTTCGCACGCAGGTTTAAAATCATTTTTGGCGAGAGCTTTTTCAAAATGCGCGGCATTCTCAACACTGACGCCCAACGTAATATCGATGTCGCGAGTGAAACGCGGCTCTCCATGGATTAAAACCGCTTGCCCACCGATAATCATGTAAGGAATGCCTTCTCTATCTAGTATTCCAGCAATCCGGGATAAGAGTTTTTCCAACCGGTTCATCGAACTCGGCTAAAAATTTTACGCATCTCGATCAAAAGCCGCAAATGCGGATCGGCAAGTAAAGAAGCGGCGTCATCAGAAATAACAAAAGTCTCCGGGCTCAAGGAACACGCCTCTTGATGAGCCTCGTCAAACCACCGAAAAGCTTCTTCCGGGCTCAGAGCGGAAAGAGCCTCTTCCCGCGCGCGTTTTTCAAACTCTCGCCATTTTCCCGGGTTCTTAAGCATAACCTATCCCCTGCAATAATCTACCGCGTTTTTAAGAATCGCCATCCCAAAGGCTTGCTTTTGAAAGGTTTGCCTCGTCCAATTGGGGTGATGATGAATTTTAGTGTATCTTTCCGGGTGCGGCATCATTCCCAGACAATTTCCATCCGGGTTGGTCAAGGCCGCGATGTTAAAGACCGAACCGTTGGGGTTGGCCGGGTAAGGAGCAATTTTTCCATCATCGGAAACATATTGCATCGCAATCGAGCGATTGCGTTTTAAATCTTCCAATTGCTTAGGGCTTCTTAAAACCAGTTTTCCTTCTCCATGCGCGACCGGAAGTTCAATCATCTCCGGAAGACCCTTAAAAAATAAGGAGGGATTCTGGGTGTTAATCCTTAAATGAACCCAGCGGTCCTCAAAACGCCCGGAATCGTTCGCGACAAAACTGGCGCTTTGTTCACAGGAAGGCGAAAATGGAAGTATTCCGGCTTTGACCAACACCTGAAAGCCGTTACAAATACCGATCACCGGACGCCCCATCCGAATAAAATTCTTAATATCAGCGATATGAATTTTGACCTGGGCCGCCAAAATTCTTCCCGCTGAAATCTCATCTCCATAAGAAAATCCGCCGGGAAGGATAAAGATATCGTAATCCAACAGCCGGACGCGCTTTTCTTTAAATAAGCGCAAGGAAACAATCTCGGGCTTGGCCCCCAATTCCGCGAAAGCGTTGGAGGTCTCAACGGCGCAATTAGTTCCCGGAGCGGACAAAATCAGGACTTTCGGCGATTTCACGACAACACCGTCCTCTGCCAGGCGGCTTTAAAAGGGGCCGTCGACTCTTCAAATAAAACTAAGCCGTCAAGGCCGATAATTTTGATGATCGGATTGGCGATACTTGAGCCCACACGCTTAACGCAAGAACCCTTGACACATTTGAGAAAAGCGGCTTCGTGTTCGGGTTTTACCTCAAGCAGGATACGACTAGGAGTTTCGGAAAACAACAAAACTTCAGCCGAATAAATCGGTTTTTGCTTGGGAAGAGCGTCCAAATCAATCATCGCCCCAAATTCTCCCGAAAAAGCCATTTCGGCCACCGCCGTCAAAAGCCCGCCTTCCGACAAATCATGAGCGGAGGCAACCAAGCCCTTTGACATCGCCTGATAGACCGCGGCAAAATTTCTTCTCGCACACCGAGCATCTACGCGCGGAACCGCTCCGCCAGCAAGGCCGTTAATTTCATGATAAAGCGAGCCTCCCATGTCTTCCCCGGTCTGACCAACCAGATAAAGGGAATTTCCTGGTCCTTTCATATCCATCGTGACGGCTTTTTCAATATTGGGAACCGGCGCAATGGCGGAAATTAAAAGAGTGCCGGGAATAGAAACCATTTTTCCGGAAGCGTCTTTTGACTCGTTATAAAGACTGTCTTTTCCAGAAATAAAAGGAATTTGAAATCCCAAGGAAGCGTCACGGCACCCCATGGCGGCTTTGACCAAGGAACCAAGAACTTGCGGGTTTTCGGGATTCCCCCAACAGAAGTTGTCCAAGAAAGCGGCCCGGGAAATATCGGCGCCCACGCACAGAATATTGCGAAGGGCTTCATCCGCGCACAACCACGCCATTTGATAAGGATCTAATTTCCCGGAAGCGGGGTTAAGCCCGTGACCCACGGCAAAACCGGATAAATCCGAAACGTCTTTGGTCGCGGCTTGCGGCCAGATGACCGAAGCGTCCCCGGGACCGTCGTGGCGAGTTCCCTGAAGAGGCTTAATCACGGTCCCCCCTTGGACTTCATGGTCGTATTGCCGAATCAGCCATTCACGGCTACAAACATTGAGATGAGACAAAATGTTTTTGAGATTTTCCGCAAGAGATTTTTTCGGGAGAGCGCGAGACTCATTCCCTTTGGGCGGAATATAGACGGCCTTTTTTTCCTCGACAGGAATCCCGTTACTGATAAATTTAAGCGAAAGATTAATGAGCGGGCGGCCATTCCATAAAACCTCAATGCGACCGGTCTTAACAAATTCCCCGACCACTCGGCTTTCTACTCCTTCATCCGCAAAAACTTTTTCAAAGGCTTTTAAGTTCGACGGCGGAACGGCAAAAACCATCCGTTCCTGGGATTCTGAAACCCAAATTTCCCACGGCTCCATATCAGACGCCTTGAGGCTTTCTTTTTCCAGTTGAACGCGAGCGCCCACAATGTCGGCCATTTCAGTGATGGCTGAGGAAAGGCCTCCCGCCCCGCAATCAGTGACGGAATGATAGAGCTTCTTATCCCGGGCATTGAGCAGAGCTTCCATCACGCGCTTCTCATTGAGGGGATGCCCGATTTGGACCGCCGTTGAGTGATCATCTCCGTTTAAATTAGCGGAAGAAAAAGTGGCCCCGTGAAGCCCGTCTTTTCCAGTCAGTCCGCCGGCAACCACGATTAAATCTCCCGGTCGAATTTCTTTTTTCACGGCCTTCGCCGGAAGAACTCCGACGCTCCCGACAAAAACCAAGGGGTTTAAAGCGTATCCCTCGTCAAAGTAAAGCCCTCCCGCCGCAGTCGGAATTCCCATTCGGTTGCCATAATCTCTAACCCCGGCGATAAGACCCCTCAAAATTCTTTCCGGAGAAAGCGCCTTGGGAGGCAAGGATAATTTCTTATCCGGAGGAGCGACGCAAAAAATATCCGTTGATAAAACGGGCTTGGCCCCCAGCCCCGCGGCTAAAACGTCTCGAATGACGCCCCCAAGACCGGTTTCGGCGCCGCCTTTGGGCTCGATCGCGCAGGGGTGGTTATGGGTCTCCACTTTAAAAGCTAAAGCCCACTGCCCTTTTTTCCCAAAACTGACAATCCCCGCGTTGTCTTTAAAAACAGATAAACACCAAGGCTTTTTTGTTTGGCGGGTCGCGCGCGCGATAGTCTCTTCAAAAAGATTTTTAATCAAAACGGTTTTGGAACCTTCTTGATAACGGATGGGAGATTTAAAGGTCTTATGCCGACAATGTTCCGACCAACTTTGGGCGACGGTCTCAATTTCCGCGCGCGTGGGATTTCGTTTTAGGGATCGGAAATAGGCTTGGACGGCGAGAATTTCCTTTTCATTTAAAGACCATAGATTTTGAGCGCTCAGATTCTTTAATTCCTTGATCCCCAGCGAATTGAAATCGGATAAGACCTGCACAGGAAGAGTTGGATTTTCTATTTTTTCGGTCATGAACAAGCCGTAATTGAATAAAGATGGATGATGGGATTTAAAAGCGAGCGGACAGCGGAGGATTCAATCTGGGGTTTGCCGCATTTAGATTCAATTTTGTAAATGGAGGCAATTCGAATAAAATCCGGAGCTGGAAAGCCCATCTCAGTCATCGCATTTTTCATGGTATCGGCCTCCGGATCTAAAACCGTGGGTTTCAGTCTCACTTCCACCCTCCAAAAAGGCCCCTGGGTCGAGGGTGGCTGGGACAAAACCCGAAAATCCTCGGTAATCGGATCGCAAAGAAGATCCCGGCTCAAGCGATTAATGTGGGCGGCGGTGAAACTGCCCCGAATTTCATAAAGACGGCTTTTGCGAACCTTAGACACCGTTGGCGCTCCGGAAGATTTTAAAACGACAGCCAGAGACGAGGATTCCGCGTCTCCGTATTCCGATTTAAGCGAAACCTCTATTCTATGCGTCGAAGCCGCAATCATTAGTCCCTCTCCTTATAAAATTTCAGGGACGGGACAATGCCGCCCTTATGGTTTATTGGAAGAGGCATTAGGCTTTTAACATTTTTAAAAATTGAAGATATCGGCTGCGCGTCTGGTCAACAATTTCTTTTGGGAGAGCCGGGGGCGCCGAATTTTTATCCCAACCCGTCTGTTCCAAATAATCCCGCACGAACTGTTTGTCAAAACTCGCCGGAGAAAAACCCGGGCGATAAGAAGCCGCATCCCAAAAACGGGAAGAATCCGGGGTGAGTATTTCGTCAATGAGGCGGAGTTCAGAACCGACAAACCCAAACTCCAGCTTCGTATCCGCCAAAATGATTCCGCGAAGACGGCAATAGGCAGCCGCAAACTCATAAATTTTGAGCGTCGCTTCTTTTAGCCTGACGGCAATATCCGCCCCCACAAGGGATTTAAGCTTTTCAAAAGAAATATTTTGGTCATGGCCCGCATCGGCCTTGGTCGAGGGGGTGAAAAGAGGGCGCGGAAGTTGAGAAGCTTCAACGAGCCCTTCCGGCAAAAATTCACCGCAAACGGAACGTGATTTTTTATATTCCTTAAAACCCGTGCCGGCCAAATATCCCCGCGCAATACATTCGGCATCCACGCGCCGGGCTTTTTTAACCAACATCGTTCGTCCTTCCAAATCGTCCCAGGGAGCCCGAACCGAAGACGGCAATAGTCTCCGAATTTCCTTTATATCAGCCGTGATCAGGTGATTAGGAATGATTTTTTTGGTCAGGTCAAACCACAAAAGGCTGGCTTCCGTCAAAATTTTTCCTTTATCGGGAACCTCGGTCTCTAAAACCCAGTCGAAAGCCGACAGGCGATCGGTCGAAACAATCAAAAGATTGTCGCCTAAATCATAAACATCCCGAACTTTGCCCTTTCTCAAAAGGGGAATCCCCATTACTTCTAATTCGAGAGCGCTCAAATTGTTCATTCCCATTCGATGGTGGCCGGAGGTTTTGAGGTGATGTCGTAAACCACCCGGTTAATCCCGCTCACTTCTCTGGTGATCCGGTCGGATACGCGGCGAAGCAGATTTTCCGGAAGGCGCGCCCATTCCGCGGTCATACCATCTACGCTCGTTACGGATCTGAGAACCACCGCATTTTGATAGCTTCTTGAATCTCCCATCACCCCGACGGTTTTAACCGGCAAAAGTACCGACAAAGCCTGCCAAACCTGGGAATAATATCCCGCTTTTTTTAATTCGTCAATAAAAACAGCGTCGGCCTCACGGAGAATTTTAAGACGTTCTGCGGTTACTTCTCCAATAATCCGAACCGCAAGCCCCGGACCCGGAAAGGGGTGGGAGAGTAAAATATCATCTGGAATTTGAAGTTCCGCACCCAAACGCCGCACTTCGTCTTTAAAAAGAAAGCGCAAGGGTTCGATGAGTTTTAAACGCATTCTTTTGGGCAAACCGCCGACATTGTGATGGCTTTTGATGATGGAAGATGGCCCGCTGACGGGAACCGATTCAATTACATCCGGATAAAGAGTTCCCTGCGCCAAAAAGGTGGCTGATTTAATTTTCTGGGCTTCCTTTTCAAAAACATCAATAAAAGTTTTTCCGATGATTTTCCGCTTTTTTTCCGGGTCGCTGACGCCTTTAAGGCGCCTTAAAAACAATTTCGAGGCGTCCACGATTTTGACATTGAGACCCAAGGATTGTCCTAAAACCCCTTCCACCCGCTCGCGATCCCCTGATCGCAAAAGACCGGTATCGACAAAAAATGCGTGCAATCTGGTTCCGACCGCCTTTCCAATCAAAACGGCGGCCACCGCGCTGTCGACGCCGCCGGAGACCGCGCAAACAACGCTCGATTTTCCTACCTGGGCCTGAATTTGCGAAACAGCCTCTTTAAGAACATAGGAAATCGTCCAGCGGGATTTGATTCCGCAAACACCGCGGACAAAATTCTCAAGGATTTTTTCCCCTTGGCTGGTGTGAGCGACCTCGGGATGAAATTGAAGCCCGTAAATTTTCTTTTTCTCATCGGCGATTGCGGCCATTGGACAATCCTGGGTTTCAGCAATGACCCTAAATCCGTTGTCCAAGCGCTCGACACTGTCGCCATGGCTCATCCAGGCTCTAAAAAGACCGGAAACTCCATTAAAAATCGCGCTGGGCTCCAAGGCCCGAACCTCCGCCTCTCCGTATTCCCGGTTTTTTGAAGCCCGCACCTGGCCCCCGTGCTCGTGAACCAGGAGTTGCATCCCATAGCAGATTCCCAAAATGGGAATTCCCAAGGAAAAAAGATCGACGGAAGTTTTCGGGGCATTTTTATCTAAAACCCCGGAAGGCCCGCCGGAAAGAATGATGCCCTTGGGACCGATCTCCGAAATTTTTTCCTTGGAAATGGAAAAAGGGACGATCTCGCTAAAAACCTCAAGTTCCCGCAACCTACGGGCTAAGAGCTGGGTGTATTGGCTCCCAAAATCAAGAATCAGAATTTTCTCTTCCGGCCTCACCCCGGCGAGAATATCCGTATTCGAATTTTTCATTTGCCCATTCCAATTCTTTGAGTTCTCTGGAAAATTTTTCCCTCGGTTTTAATCGCCGGCGCGATGATGATTTCAGCGGCCTGCATTTCTCTAATATTAGAGGCCCCGATAGACCCCATACAGGTTCTAAGCGCCCCGACCAGATTTTGAGATCCGTCATCTAAACGGGAAGGACCATACAAAATCTCTTCCAGACTTCCGGTGACCCCCACCTGGATTCTCGTTCCGCGCGGAAGATTTTGATGAGGAGTCGCCATCCCCCAATGAAAACCTCGTCCCGGGGCTTCCTTGGAGCGAGCAAAGGCCGAACCCACCATCACTCCATCGGCCCCGCAAGCAATGGCTTTACAAATATCGCCCCCGGAAGACATTCCCCCATCGGTAATGATGGGGACGTATTTGCCCGTCCTCTTATAATAATAATCCCGCGCCGCCGCGCAATCAACGGTCGCGGTCACCTGGGGAACGCCCAGACCCAGAACTCCCCGGGTCGTGCAAGCCGCCCCGGGCCCGACGCCAATGAGAAGCCCTGAAGCCCCGGCATCCATGAGTTCTGAAGCGACCGAATAAGTCACGCAATTTCCCACGATGACAGGGATTTTCATTTTTTTACAAAAGGCCCCAATATCAAATGGCTTATATTTTTTTGCCTGGTGCCGGACCGTGGCCACGGTGGATTGAACGACAAACAAATCGCATCCCGCTTCCTGAGCGATGGGGCCGAATGAATCCGCATTTTGAGGAATGGTCGAAACCGCGCAGGGAACTTTCCCGGCTTTAATTTCGGAAACCCGGCGCGCGATCAAATCTTTTTTAACGGGTTTTTGGTAAATTTCCTGAACCAAGGCCGTCGCCTCTTCGGGGCTGGCTTGAGCGATTTGATTTAAGACCTCGCCTGGATGGTCATAGCGGGTGTTGACCCCGTCTAAATTAAGAACCCCCAATCCCCCTTGTTTTCCCATCGCAATGGCGAAAGAAACGTCTACGACTCCATCCATGGCGGAGGCCAGAAAAGGAATTTCTAGGTTGATGGGACCGAAGGAAAGTTTCGTGTCCACCTCATCCGGATTCAGCGTTAAATCTCCCGGAACCAAGGCGATTTCGTCAAAACCATAAGCTCGCCGGGCTTGTCTATCTCGTCCAATAAAAAAAGACATTGCCACCTCCCTTCGAGAGATATGATACAAAATACATGGACGCGCACAAATGGGTTTTGCTAGCATACTGAAAGGAGAGATTATTTCATGAACCGTCTTGGCGGATTTCTAACTACCTTAGCCTTATCCGTAACTTTGATTTTTTCCGTCTCTGGTTGCGGGACGCTCATTGACCCGGGACACGAAGGGCTTCGCCAATTAGTTTTTCGCGAGCATTCTCTTCAGAAAGAACCGCTGACCGACGGATTCTACTGGCATTTCCCCTGGAACAATATTTTTGTCTATAAAACTACCTGGCAAAGCCGGACCGAAGAAGTGCACGTTCTGACGGAAGAAGCTCTTCATATTTTCGTTCGCGTCACCGTCACTTATCGCCCGAAAGCGAGTCAACTCTACGAATTGGCGCAAACCATCGGCCCCCATTACTACAGCCAGGTCATCCGCCCGCCGTTTGTGACGATTACCAGAACGGAGTTCGCCTGGCACAAACACAACCGCTTGGGGCAAGATTCTCCGATTATCGAAAGCGACATTTTGAAAAAATTGAAAGCGGCTTTGGCCGATATGCCGCTAGTCATCGCCCGCGTCTCCATTGATCACATTCAATACGACCGACAAGTGACCGACGCGATATCGGATAAAATCGCGACTCACCAAAAAGCGGAGCAGAAAGTTTACGAGGAAGACATCGCAAAAGAAAACGCCGACATCGCCCGCACCAACGCCCAAGGCCAAGCCGACGCCGAGGATATTCAGGCTTCCGGAGACGCCAAGGCGATTTTAGTCAAAGCCCAGGCGAAAGCCAAGGCTCAAATGGAGATTTCAAAGACTCTGACCCGGCAATACATTCAGCTCAAGGCCTTCGACAACCCCGCGACGCGCTATTACTTTGTTCCCACCGGAAAAGACGGACTTCCCCTCATCATCAACACGGGATCCTCTAATCCCAACTTTAATTCCATAACCAAATAACGCGCCGCATGAAAACCATCCTTCTTTTGACTTGCTCAAATATTTTCATGACCTTCGCTTGGTACGGGCATTTGCGCTACCGGCAGGTTCCGCTGTGGGAAGTCATTCTAATTAGCTGGGGCATCGCTTTTTTTGAATATTGTTTTCAAGTTCCGGCCAACCGCATCGGTTACGGCGAGTTTTCGGTTGTTCAGCTTAAAACCATCCAGGAAATCATCACCCTAACCGTGTTCGTGGTCTTTGCCACGTTCTATTTAGGCGAAAAACTCAGATGGAATCATTTTGTCGGATTTTCTTTCCTTATTTTAGCCGCATTTTTCATTTTCCAACATCAGTAAACCTGCCGATGAGCATCGTCGGTAGTGATATAATCTCAAGAGAGATGCGGGCGGAATTAGTGGAAAGTAGGATTTCTCTTTTCACGATCCCCTCAGTCGCGAGGCCATCAAGGGGCTTCCCTTGTTCTCCGATTTAGGCGACGACGTTTTCATTCCCGAGCCGGAAAAAGATTTTCCGCCCAGGCATTTTTTGGAGATCGCCAATGAATGAGAAAGATGTTAATTCCATGATCTGCTATGTGCGGCAGGCAAATGGAATGCTTGAGATTTTGGAGGAAAATAAAAAAAACCAAGAAATCACGCTACGAGAACTTCAAGGAAAATTCAAGGAAAAATATAAAGCAGATCCAGGGAATGATGATTTCTCTTTCTGCAACCAACACCAGTTCTCCGCTTCCTTGTTTATCTATATCGGCATACCATCCCAGAAATTTTTTAACAGCCTCCCAGAATGTTCTGTTGAAAAACTTGTTCCTGATTGGGGAGTCCCACCCTCCGTACAAGAGTCGAGATGGAACCTAAAAGAACTCATTCGTCATCTGCGCAACGCGATTGCACATGGCAATGTCTCTATTTCTCCTGATTTAGAATTTACCTTTGTAGACGAGAAAAAGGGGAATTCTATAGAAATTAAATTTAATAGGGATGAGCTTCAACGTTTTAGCCAGGCGTTAAGTTGGTGGTGCTTAACAAAAGACATAACACTTAAAGGACTGCGTGACAATCACTCTTAAGTGATCAGGAAAAGCCTATTACGTAGGAAAGACCCGTTCCGCATTATGGTACCCTGGGGCAATCCAAGCCAATGACACCGCAAAAATACAATAAATTCATGGATATTTTTATTTGTTTCTATTGCGTAGTTATATTGCGTTTTACGCAATACGCTACGCAATGTCAATGCATGGGGAGTCTTAGCGCGAAATGTTGAAAGTTGAAAACCACAACCCTGATGTTTTAAGCTGCTTGGCGAATTTGAGCAGTGACGAGGTCTTTACGCCGCCTCGCCGCGCGTGGGGAACTACCCAATGCTTGCCAGCATTTGGGAATTTTTCTCAATCATCACGACGCTCTTTCCAACCCAGATCATGATTGGATTTGAATCAAGCAAAAAGATATCCTGTTAGAGAACTTTAGAAATACAATGCCTATTCCTAATTACCAGCCCTGCATGCTGCCTCTCCTGGAATTTTATTCGGATAATAAAGAGCATTCAGCTCATGAAGCCTGTGCCCAACTTGCGAAAAAGTTTCAATTAACCGGCGCTGAGAGACAAACGCTGTTGCCTAGCGGTCAACAAACGGTTTTTGAAAATAGAGTTGGATGGGCTCGAACCTATTTAAAAAAGTCAGGGCTCATTGACGCTCCTAAACGAGGCGTTAATAAAATTACCTCCCGAGGCCTGGAGGTCTTGCAAAAAAATCCGACCTCTATTGATGTACGGTTTCTTGAACAATTCCAGGAATTCAAGGAATTTAGGGATTTACGGAGAAATGACGGAGAAACTGAGCCCGAGAACGGCGATGATACGCCGGAAGAGTTACTCGAACGAGCGCATCAAACGCTCCAATCTTCCATTCTCACCGACTTACTCCAGCGGCTTAAGGCGTGTTCCCCATCTTTTTTCGAGAAAATTGTCGTTGAGGTAATTTTAAAAATGGGTTATGGCGGCAGCAGGCAGGATGCGGGTAAAGCCATAGGCCAAACCGGAGACGGCGGCATTGATGGAATTATTAAACAAGATAAACTAGGCCTCGATGCGATCTATATTCAAGCGAAGAAATGGGAAAGCGTCGTTGGCAGACCTGAAATTCAAAAATTTGTCGGCGCATTGACCGGTCAACGCGCCAGAAAAGGCGTTTTTATAACGACTTCTGATTTTTCCTCCGGGGCAAAAGATTATGCGTCTCAAATCGACACGAAGGTTATCCTTGTGGATGGGAAAATGTTGGCACGGTTGATGTTGGAACATAATGTCGGAGTATCGCTCGTCAGCACTTACGCCGTTAAAAAAATCGATTCCGATTATTTCTCGGAAGAATAGTCATCCGAAGACAACCACAAATCACTCCCCATTAAATTTCCCTAATAAACATCGTCGGTAGTAGTACAATTTAAGACATGGCGTTCAATCGAGAAGATGGATTCTTTATGTTTGAAAATACGCCAAAAATTTAGGGAGACAATAACAATGCACCGCTCTTTTTCTCAAAGGCATGAACACAAGCCGGTCAAAGACCAATTACAGATCGAATCAATGGATGATAGCCTGAGAAACAGGCTGTGGGATATTGTTTTTTTATCAACTTAAATTGGATACTCTGAAAAAAAATGCTCCATTTTCCATTGTAGATTCGAGTATTATGGCGTTAATATACAAACTTTGGCATCTTTATTTTAAGCAGCCACAAGACACAATTCCAGGTAATGGATATGATATCGCACAAAATATCCGAAACTATTTTTTCGATTGCAAAATAATCCACATTTCCTTTTTTCAGCAGCAATATTCAGCATGATTTACGAGCGGTATTGACAAAATACGAAAGGCGTTGTATAATAATTACAACACCAAAAGGAGAGGGGGTCTCACATGAACCACCATGGGAGTTTTGGGGAATATTTTAAGAGTTTGCGTTTGAAGAGAGGTCTCACCTTGCGAGATTTTTGCCTGCAAAACGGTTTTGATCCTGGAAATATCAGCAAACTCGAGCGCGGCATTTTCGCGCCCCCACAGAGCGATGAAAAGTTGCGCGATTACGCGAAGGCCTTGGGGTTGCGCGAGGGGAGCGCCGAATGGATTGAATTTTTTGATTTAGCCGCGGCTGAGGGCGGACGACTTCCCGAGGACATACGGAAAGATTCCAGCGTGATCGAAAGACTCCCCGCTTTCTTTCGGACTCTACGCGATAAAAAGCTTCCCGGCGAGGCGCTGGACAAACTAATCGAGAAACTTAAGCATTCTTAAGAGAATTCGCGCGTGACCCTTAATTTACCTCGGCGCGATTATAAAGAACTTCGCCGCGTGGCGGGTGAGTTTCTCTCCGAATATCATCCTGAAGACATCACTCCAGTTCCCATAGAGCAAATCATAGAAACACGGTTTAAAATATCCCTGATTCCAATTCCCGGCCTCTTGGATGAATTTAAAATTGATGGATTTATTTCCTCAAGTCTAAAAGAAATAAGCATTGACGAATTTGTCTATATGAAGCGGGAGCGCCGGGCTCGGTTTACTCTTGCTCATGAGCTTTCGCATCTCATTTTGCACCGCGACATCATTTTGGCTCGCCGCGTTGAGACGATTGAAAATTACAAGACATTTCGCGACTCCATGGAGGACGAATACCGCTGGCTGGAGTGGCAGGCGAGCTGCTTGGCAGGGCTCATCCTTGTCCCGACAGTTCCTCTTCGCGCGCAATTTGAGTTATCCCGCAAACAAGCCGAGACCGCGGGCCTTAACCCCTCAACCGAGCCCGCCGTTAAGTACATCTGCGACTATCTCTCCGACATTTTTAATGTTTCCGCGCAAGTGGTCCAATATCGGCTGACCAAGGAAGGACTAGTCACGGTGGAATTTCCTTTCTCGGACGGCGTTTGAGAATTCAGAAAATGAGGCATGACTGAGCCTATGTCCCAGACAATCTACCTGCCAAAGCGACTGGTTAAACCGCCCATCCGGTTGGTTTTGGATTCTTCTATTGTATTTGGATTAGGCGAAAAAAACTGGAAGTTCTTAGAAGATTTGACAGAGGCTAAAAAAATCCAGGCATGGGATTCCGTTGTGGGCTTATGTGAAATTATTTGTCATGTCCATAAATCGGATAGCCCAGAACATCACGATGCGAAATGGCTCGCCAATAGATGCGCGAATTTAGCGCGAATAACTCCAAATCACATGCTTCCAAGCCCTGGAGTTGTGGTCAGCAGGGCATTGCGCGAGTGGCTCAAATGGCCCAAGACCGCAAGAATTGAGGAATCAAAAATATTTCTTAGAATTCGCAAGAAATTAATAGACCAACCCTCATTTTTAAAGTCGAATGAGATTCGCGCCGCTATTGTTGAGCCGACGGATACGGTAGAAAAATCTTTTTGTCGAAGCCTTGAATCGTTGCGGGAGGAACTAAAAAAAGACTATGTCGTCAAGGCGCAATCCACCGTATCACCAAACCAATTTAGAGAGATGATTATCGGCTATATACAACGCAAGCCTGAATTCCAATCAAGCTTATTTTGCCATTTTATGAATCATCACAATGTTGGAATCGAGGCAATGGCGGCCATTGCGCTAAAATGGCGGGAAATCCCGTATGTCGCCGATCTGATGTCCATTTACAATCTGCAAATTGGCAATTTCATCGCACATAGTCGAAAAGCCGAGTTTTCGGATTTTTTAGATTTTGAATTGGCCGCTTATATTGCTTCCAATCATATTGACTTCTTTGTGACGAATAATAAACGCGATTTTCAAGAGGCATTTAAATATTATGCGCCTTTGGCGAACAAGGTCCTTTCTTGGGAAGATTTTAAGAAACGCATGGAATCATCCAATGGCCGCTAAAAAAGATACTGTCATATCAGCCAGAGATGCCGCGCTCACCACAACAGAAGCGGGATTGTCTCTTATTAACGGCGGGGGCATTCTATCTGCCTTGCTGAATCAGTTTATTCCCAAGACTTGGCAAAAACGGACCAATGAAGAAATGGAGTGTTTAAGAAATGAATTCCAGCGACTAGATCAAAAAATTGATAAAAACAAAATTTCATCTGAAAATTTTCATATTACGGTGCTTCAGGTAATCATGGGTGCGCTAATTGAAAATCACGCGGAGAAGCGGGCCGCGTTTCGAGCCATTTTGCTTAACGAGGCGATTTCTCCTGCTCCAAATCCGGAACTAGACTTATTTATTAAAATCACAAGGGATTTGACCCTTGAGCATATTCAGGCGTTGAAAGTGTTAAATGATCCAGTTTCCGCCCAATCGCAACACCTTGAAATTAGCGCGAAAATAAACGCCATCACAAGCACCAATTCCGAGACTATCCCCCAAAGCGACATTATTTCAGTTTTGCTCAAGCCTTCGCTTCCGGAAATTCCAGAAGATCATTTTCTCTTGATTCTCCATGGACTTACAAGTCTTGGACTACTTGTAGATCCAGGGATGGCCTGGGGCGGGGTAACCGCTTGGAAATCCTCCTTGAATCCGCAAAAAATATTGGAGAAAAGAATCACGCCGCTAGGGGAACGCTATATTCAATTTATCACGCTGCCTTGAACCGATTTTGAGTTAAACCAATTAAATGAACGACTCCGAAAGCCGCCTTGCGGCCCAATTTGATCTCGACTCCAACATGGTCGTCGAAGCGGCGGCCGGAACGGGAAAAACTTCCCTTCTGATTGCGAGAATTCTTTCCCTGGTTATAGCGGGGCAGGGAGGGAAAGGCGTTTCTCTCGAAAAAATCGCGGCTTTAACCTTTACCAACAAAGCCGCCGCGGAAATGAAAATTCGCCTAGCCCAACAACTCCATCAAGTCTCGATTTTCTCCCGCCATCCCGAAAACGTTTCAGAAACGCTGAAAGAATTACTTTTCTCGCTTCAAAAACGATTCTCACTAAATCAAACGACATTCGAAGAACGCGCCGCATCCGCTCTGAACTTAATCGAACGAGCTCCCATTGAAACCTTTCATTCCTTTATGGCGCGAATTCTAAGACTTTATCCTCTTGAAGCGGGGCTTTCCCCAGCCTTTGAAATCGATCAAGGGCGAAGTTTTAACCGGATATTTGAATCGGAATGGGAAGCGTGGCTGGATATTGAATTGGGGCCTTCCGCGCCGCGCGAAAAAGACTGGCTCTTAATTCTTAAATTTGTCTCTATTAAGGATTTAAAAAAATTGGCGAAAGAACTCTGCCAAGAGAAAATACCCTCGGAAATGATTCACAACGTTTCGAAAGAGGCCCTAGAAAGCCTGGAAATACTGCGGCGAAAATTAAAACAGATTCCCACGGGGAAACCCGCTCCCAAAAGCCGGGCCTTTCTCGATCGATTCTCCGAATTAGAAGACCAAGTTGAAAAGCTGATTCAAGCGGGAAGCCAAAAAAATTCTGAAATCCCTGAGAATTGGAATCCTCTCCTTTTACCGCCTTCGTGGCCTAAATGGCCAAAGGCGTGGGAAGAATACGCAGACGAAGAAAAAATTTACGAGCGCGCGAAAAAAATAGTCGAATTATCTTCTCCAAAAAAGCACGCTTTGGTGGAAAAGGCGATTATTCTCCTGACGCCCTTCCGCAAAAAATTCAGCGACACCTTTCAAAGGGCCGGATTTATTTCTTTTGACGGCCTTTTAACCGAGGCCCGAAATCTTTTCAAAGACAATCTGCGAATTCGAAATGAAATTAAGCGCTTTTATCATTCCTTTTTGGTCGATGAATTTCAGGACACCGACCCTCTTCAAGGAGAAATTCTTTTTTTTCTGGCGGAAGACATCAATTCGGCGGCGACGGATTGGAAACAAGCGCGTCCAGGCCCGGGCCGGATTTTCGTCGTCGGCGACCCCAAACAATCCATTTACCGCTTTCGCGGGGCCGACATCGCCGCCTATCAAGATTTCACGCAAAAAATTTTGTCATACCCTCATTCCAAATTCTTGTCTTTAAATCTTAATTTCAGGAGTAGGCCCGAGGTTTTATCTCCGATTAATTCTCTCTTCTCAAAAACGATGGAAGAAAAAAAAGGGTTGCAAGCCGCTCATCAAGAACTCCTTTCAAGCAAAACCTCAAATTCTAATGCCGCGCTTGAGATCGTTAAGCTCAGTTTTTCTAAATCTCCCGCCAGTTCCGAAGAATTTCAAAAAACGGAAACCCAATGGATTTGCCAGTGGATTCAGAAAAATTGCGGCCCCAAGAAAAAATTTCGCTACAAGGACGTAGCCGTTCTTTGGAGAACGCAAACAGGCAGTTCTCATCTTATAGAAGCCTTTAAGGACGCTCAAATTCCCTATGCCGCCCAACTAAAGAATTCTCTCTATTCTTCCCAAGAATTCATTGATTTTACAAACCTCATTCGCGTCCTGGACAATCCCGCGGATGAAATCTCTCTAACCGCGCTCATGCGCTCCCCTCTCAGCGACATCAAGGATTCAGATTTAGCGGATCTTAAAAGCGGAACAAAAAACTCATTGCCCCTAGAAAAAACTCTCGACTATCTTCGCAAGCGCCTCGGAAGAATTCCACTGCCGCTTTTTTTAGATCAAACGCTCAAGGAAACCGCTCTTTTGCCTATCGCCGCCAAAGCCTACCACGGTTCCCAAGCCGTCTCAAACCTCCTCAAAGTCGCCCGACTCGCGGAAGAAATGGCCGATAAGGAAGGGCTCAGCGCTCGGGAAATGCTCGAACGCATATCCGAGGAAATTAAATCAGGAGAGGAGGAAGGGGAAAATCCCCTGGCGGATGAATCTTTTGACTGCGTTCGGCTGTTGACCATCCATAAAGCTAAAGGCCTTGAATTTCCCATCGTCTTTATTCCCCGCATCTCATCGCCTGGAAAAGACCATGAAATTTCTCCTTTTCTCTCCGACTGGAAAACGCAAACGGTAGGCTTTTATCTTTCCAAGGCCCATGCGGCTTCCCTCAACATGGCAATTCTTCAAATCAACGAGAAAGAAAGACTTGCGCACGAAGTCCTGCGTCTTCTCTATGTCGGATTGACCCGGGCCAAGGAAAAAATATTTCTCATTGGAGACAAGGATTTCTCCCCGGGGAGATATTCTTTCTCGCAATTTTTATCGCAAGACCCCAGTCTCCCATCGCAAGATTTAACCGCTGATTCTCTTCTCACAAATTCAAAATCCCCCCCGCGCAAACAAGCGAGGGAAATTTCCATTCCGCCCAAAGACTGGGCGGCGCGCTGGGAAAAACGCTCTGAATTAAAGCGCGCGTCTTTATCTCCCTGGTCCTCAAGCCCCACCCAAACCCAAGCCAACCTTTTTGGGGAAGAAGATTCCCTTCCCCGACAAAACCAAGCTTCTCTCTTAGGACAACTTTGCCACGAAACGCTCAAAAGATTAGATTTTAAAAATCCAGGCGAGGTCAAAAAAATAATCAGCGCCGCTTACGCTTCCTTGGCTCAACTAAACTTAGAACCTCCGGGAAAAAACCTGCTCAATGAGGCCTCGGCTTTGATCGATAATTTTTTACGCTCGTCTTCAGCCAAAGAAATCGAACACGCCGAAATTTTAGGCCGGGAAATTCCTTTTGCCTATCCCAACAAAGGCTCTCTCATTAAAGGAACTATTGATTTGGTCTATCAAACCAAACATCAAACCGTCATTGTCGACTATAAAACCGGTTCTCCGCCTATGTCCAAAGAAGCGGAAAAATCTGCTCTTGAGCGCTACCGCGCTCAAGCTGAAACCTATCTCCTATCCTTGGAGAAATCTTTAGGGAAAAAAGCTCGGTTTCAACTTCTTTTCTTGCGACGGCCGGATAGCCCTATATGGTATAATGATGAGGACTTCTTATAGGATTAACTCTATGTTTTATCATTTACTTTTAGCCGTTCATGTCTGCGTCTGCGTTCTGATGATTTTAGTCGTGTTGCTTCAAACCGGCCGAGGAGCAGGCTTGGCTCTCTTTGGAAGTTCCGGGGATTCTCTCATCACGACCCCCACCGGGTCTAGCTTCATGCGAAATTTAACCGGGGCGCTGGCCGGAACTTTCGCGTTCACTTCTCTCTTTCTTTCTTTATTGTCGGCAAAAAGCGGAATGTCGAGCGTCACTTCTCGTTTCTCCTTGCCGGCGGCTCCAGTTTCTCAACAAGCCCCCGCTGTTCCAGCCGCTTCCACAAAAAAGAAATAATTTCATTACGCGCGGGTGGCGGAACTGGCAGACGCGTACGTTTGAGGGGCGTATGCCGCAAGGCGTGAGGGTTCGAGTCCCTCCCCGCGCAAAAACTCTATTCAAGGAAAGGGACTCAAAGCCGAGCCGCGCGCGTCCGGGGGACGAGAAGCGAAACGAAGTTTCGCGTCAGCGCGGCCAGCGGGCCGCGAGGGAAGAGCGAAGCGACGGATGAGCGGGAGGCCCTCCCCGCGCGAATCTAAGGATAGGAATCAAAATCATATGAGCTCACCGTTAATTTCTTTTAGTTGCCGAATTTACGGGATTCTAGTTGAAGACGGAAAAGTTTTAATGACGCGAAGCCGTTTTATCGACCGCGAGTTCGTCAATTTTCCCGGGGGCGGGATAGAAATTGGAGAAGCCCCCCAAGACGCCTTGATTCGAGAATACCAAGAAGAAACCGGTTTATCCATTAAGATTAAAAAAATTATTTTCTCCAGCCAGAAACTCCATCTCTCCACTCAAAGACCGATTCAAATCGTCAGTTCTTTCTGGCGGGTGGAAAAAACCGGAGGAACGCTCAAGGAAAACGGAAATGACGACGACGTCCTTAAGCTTTTCTGGGCCGAACTCTCCGCGATCCCAAAAGGGGAGATGTTTTCTTCCGATCGGGAATTTGCCGATCTTCTGCCAAGTCTCTTATTTTAAGAACGTCCTGGGCGATTTGGTTTTTCAAATCTTGAAGAGAGGCAAATTTTTTTTGGCCGCGAATTTTCTTAAGCAAAGACACCTTGAGTTTTGTTCCATAAAGGTTCCCTTTAAACCCAGGGATATGAACCTCAAAAACGCGGCGGCTCCCGTTGACGGTCGGGCGAGTCCCCACGCTCACGGCCGCAAGCCGAACGCCCAATTTCACACTGTCAACTTTCCCAGCATAAACCCCGTCTTTGGGAAAGACGGCGGGATCTATTTCAAGATTAGCGGTCGGATATCCGAGTTTTCTTCCAATCTTATCTCCGGAAACGACTCGCCCGCAATAAAGCATCAGTCCCGCTCCTCATAAAATTCTAAGGTCGGGACAATGCCGCCCTTACAATTCCTGAAAGGAGGCATCAGGCGCTTTTTATTTTCGAGGCGAATTGAAAAAGCCTCATCGTCCCCTCTTCGAGGAGATTTTTGATGTCTTCCGTCTTAAACCCCTTAAGGGACTCCAAATTAATGGACTCATCCACGGAAAAAGGCCCGATTTTTTCTCTTCTGAGCGTCTGAACGACCGCCCCGCACCCTAATTTGCTCCCCACCCCTTCGGCCAAGGCGCGGACATAGGTGCCGCTCGAACAGAAAAGGCGGTTTTCGATTTCTCCCGTATGCGGGTCGTAATTTAAGGCTTCCCAACGGTAAACCGTTGATTTTCTCGGCTTCTCGGGAACGCTGATTCCCTTGCGGGCGTAATGATAAAGCGGTTTCCCTTTGTGCTTGACGGCCGAAAAAACGGGCGCGGGAAGAGAAATTTCTCCCAAATATTGATCGAAGCCGGCCTGAATATCGGATAATCTCAGTTCCGGAACCGGACGCTTTTCGAGAACCTTTCCCGTAATATCGCCCGAATCGGTTACAACTCCCAGCTTAATCGTTCCATAATAGACCTTATCCAAGCCTTGCATGTGAGCCTGAAGTTTCCGCGTGCGACCGGCTAAAATAATTAAAAGCCCCGTGGCCAACGGATCCAAGGTCCCGCAATGCCCTGCTTTTTCGTGGGCCGGCAAAAAACGCCGAAAGGCGTTAACCGCGTCATGAGAAGTCCAGCCGGTCGGCTTGTCGAACAAAATCATTCCGGCAAGTTCGGGCTTCATTCTTTTCCTCTTAATTCATCTAATATTTTGTCGATTCGAGAAGCCTTGGCCGGCGTTCCATCATATTTAAAAATAAGTTCCGGCAAAATGCGCGTCGTCCATTTTTGACTTAATTTCTGTCGAACATAGGGGGTCGCACGCAGAAGAGCCTTTTCGCAATTTAAACGTTCTCTGGGGCTTCCCATGACTGAATAGAAAATTCTCGCGGTCTTCATGTCCCGAGACAACACGATATCGGTCACTGTAATCAACCCTGAGAAACCGGGGTCCCGAATAGTTGGCACCATGCCGCCGATCTCTTTTCGGAGAAGCTCTTGGAGGCGGTCAATTCTGGAAAACAAGGAGGTTAGACGTTCTCAAGCCGCCGCGTTCGGGATTCCTTGATAAAGATTTCAAGAGTATCGCCTTTTTGATAAGAAACGCTCCCGTCAATTTGGATTCCGCACTCGAGATTCTTTTCCACTTCCTTGACATCGTCTTTAAAGCGCTTAAGGTTGACCACCTTCCCTTCGGCGACCTTGACCCCATTACGCATCACCCGCGCAAAAGCCCCTCTCGAGACCTTGCCTTCGCGCACAAGAGAGCCCGCGACAAAGGAATTTCCCTTCACCGGGAATATCTCTCTGACTTCCGCTTTTCCAACAATGACTTCTACGATTTCGGGAGCCAAAAGCCCTTCGAGCCCGGCTTTAACATCCGCAATCAAGTCATAAATGATTTTATAGGAACGAATCTCGACTTCTTCTCGCGCGGCCAATTCCCTAGCGCGCGCTTCAGAAGAGCTATTGAACAAAAAGATAATCGCGTTCGAGGCCGAAGCCAGCAAAACGTCCGATTCATTCGCGCTCCCAAGCCCCGCATGGACGATTCTCACCTGACATTCCTTGGTGGACAGACTTTCCAAGGAATCGCGCAACGCTTGAAGAGATCCCTGAACGTCGGCCTTGAGAATAATATTTAAGTCTTTGGCCGTCGTTCCAAGCTGGGATTTAAGGCTGATAAGACTCACATGCCGCTGGTGGGCCAAAACTTGCTCGCGGTTAAGTTTTTGACGTTCTTCCGCGATTTCACGGGCTTCTTTTTCATTTTTGACGACGCTAAAAATATCGCCCGCCTGGGGAGTCTTAGATAAACCAAGAAGCTCAACCGGAGTCGCCGGCTCCGCTTTTTCAAGTCTTTTCCCGTTTTCATCCAAAAGCGCTTTGACCTTTCCATGGCACAAACCCACAACCAAGGGATCTCCGATTTTCAACACTCCGGATTGAACGAGCAAAGTCGCGACGCTCCCTCTTTGAGGATCCATCTTCGCTTCCAAGACAATTCCCGAAGCCGCGCGGTCATAATTGGCTTTCAAATCCAAAAGTTCGGCCTGAAGCGAAAGCATTTCAAGCAAGTGATCAAGATTGAGTTTTTTCTTAGCCGAGACATCGACAAAAATGGTTTTCCCGCCCCACTCTTCCGGATTGAGTCCATGAAGAGACAAGTCCTGCCGAATTTTTTGCGGGTTCGCGCCGGGGAGATCAATTTTATTGACCGCAACCACGATGGGAACTCCGGCGGCCTTGGCATGATCAATGGCTTCAATGGTCTGCGGCATGATTCCGTCAACCGCGCTGACGACTAGAACAACGATGTCGGTCGCTTTAGCTCCCCGAGAACGCATGGCGGTAAAGGCCTCATGGCCCGGAGTGTCCAAGAAGACCAAAATTCCTTTCGGCGTCGCGACTTTATAAGCCCCGATATGTTGCGTGATGCCGCCCGCTTCTCCGGTCGCAACCGAACTAGACCTAATCGCATCCAAAAGAGAAGTCTTCCCGTGATCGACATGCCCCATGACCGTAATAATAGGAGGACGCGGTTTTAAATTTTCAGAAGAATCTTTTTGACCATGAGCGGTTTCAATTTCTTCTTCTTTGTACATCGCCGTCACTTTCAACTCATAGTTAAATTCCTGAGCGATAATCATTGCGGCGTCAATTTCAAGACGCTGGTTAATCGTGGCAAAAACCCCGAGACTCATCAGCTTTTTAATCAGCTCATTAGGGGTGGCTTCCATTTTCTCGGCCAATTCCCGAACTGTGATAATACTGGGAACTTCAAGGACCCTGGCGGCGGGCTTAACCGGAACCGCTGGAGAAGCCGCCGGAGCGGCGACGCTTGGAACGGGTTTGGGCGCTACTTGGGGTTTCGGCTGAGGTTTTGCTGGAACCTGGGTCGGCCGCGCGATAGGCTTTGGCTGATCCGAAGAAATGGTTTTCGGAGGCGCCGCTGGATTCGGCAAGGTCTTGGCTGGTTCTGGGGCCGGAGCCAACACCGCTTTAGGCGCCGGGGCTGAAGCGCCGCCTGAGGGCAAGGCGGTTTTTTTAGGCGGCTCAATCACAGGCTTGGGCGTTTGAGGCCGCGAAATCTGCCCTGCTGGAGTGGGGGTTGAAACAGGAGGAGTATTTGCCGGAGGATTATCCTTTACCGGGTTTGGAGTTCCCTTGAAACCCGTCGCCGGAGCCATGCGAGAAACCGTAGGAGTTTGACGAGCGGGACCTGGTTTTCGCTTAAATAAATCAAAAGCGGACACTAAATGGGAAGTAGGCGGAGCGATGGAACCGGCCTCGCTTGAATCTCTCTTTTCCGCCCGGGCCTTGACAATCGCGGGCTCCGAGGAACCCTTCTTTTTAGAACCCTCGGAACTGGATTTTTTATCGGAAGATTTCTTATCCGAAGCGGCTTTTTTAGGGCGAACAGCCTTGGGCGATTTTTTTTCTTTTTCCGCTTTAGGTTCGGAGGTTTTCTTGGGTTTGGAAGGCATAAGATTATAATATCATTTTAAAAATGCGCGAGGGTTCTTAGGAATTTTTCTCCTCTAAAATGGCCTTGGCTTTCGCGATAATTTTAGTCGCCATCTTTTCGGTAATCCCCTCGATCTTGGTCAAAGATTCGACGCTCTGCTTGGCGATTTCATGGACATCCGACATTCCCGCGCGAGAAAGCAATTCCATCGTCTTAAGGCTTAGTCCCTCGATTCGAGATTCGGGAAGCTCCCCCGCTTTTTTATCGATTTGAGGCTTAATTTCGATATGCCACCCAATCAACCGGGAGGCAAGTTCTAAATTCTGGCTTTCCTTTCCGATCGCAATCGCAAACTGGGACTCCGGGACAAAAGCGACCGCTTTTTTGGCCGCGGCATCCGTGATCTTGACCTGGGAAACTTGCGCCGGAGCCAGGGCATTGGCGATGAGTTTTACCGGATCCTCCTGATGGGCGATTAAATCAATTTTTTCGCCGGCCAACTCATTCATCAAACTTCGGATTCGAGATCCCCGAAGGCCCACGCACGCCCCGACCGGGTCGACTTGGGAATCGTTGGATTTGACCAAAACCTTGGCCCTAAAACCGGGATCGCGAACGATGGAAACAACCGAAATCGTCTTATCTTTAATTTCCGGAACCTCGATTTCAAGTAAACGCTCTAAAAATAGGGGCGCCGCCCTAGACAAAAGAATCTGGGGGGCTTGAGAGGCCCGATCAACCCTTAAAATAACGCAACGAACGTTCATTCCGATGTTGTAGCGCTCGCGGCGAATTTGTTCCCGCATGGGAATGACGCCTTCCACCTTTCCCAAATCAACCACGATCGTTCTTTCAATAAAACGATGAACGGAACCCGTCGTTAATTGCCCTTCCTTGGGTTTAAATTCATCATAGAGCTTATCTCTCTCGGATTCGCGAACTTTTTGAGTGAGAAGCTGTTTGGCTGTCTGGGCCGCGATACGGGCAAAATCAGCCGCGGGCGCCGGAAGGCGAATTTCATCCCCCACCTGGGCGTCGGATTTAAATTTTCTCGCTTCCGCAAGCGTCATTTCAACTTCGGAATCCATCACGGCTTCGGCCACTTTTTTAACCACGCGCGCCTGAAACTGGGCCGTCTCCGGGTCTATAGCGGCTTCGATCACGGCATTTTTGCCGACATACTTTCTTAAGGAGCTGACCACAGCGCTCTCAATCATCTGCAGGATTTCGCTTTTGGGAATTCCCTTGTCGCGTTCGATTTGCTCCAAAACAAGTATCAATTCTGATTTAGCCATATTTTCAAATAGACAGATGAGCCGTCTCGTTAAGACGGGCTTCTTCAATTAAGCCAATCTCAAAAGAAAAGGTTTTTCCCTCGCATTCAAACGCCACCTGCCCTCCTTGGCATCCCCGAATCACTCCGGAGAAATTTCGACGGCCTTCCAAAGGTTCCTTGAGTTGAATCTTGACGGCCTTGCCGGTAAAACGCTGGAAATCTTTTTCTTTCTTGATTACACGGTCAATCCCTGGTGAAGACACCTCAAGAACGTACGCGGCCGCAAGAATCCCGGACGAATCAAGAAGACTGCCGATGCGATCGGAAAAATAAGCGCAATCATCCAAAGAAATCCGCGGCGGTTTATCAATATAAACTCTAAGAACCCATTGAGAACCTTCCCTCACGTACTCTAGGTCAACCAGCTCCGCTCCCTCTTGTTCCAAGAGAGGAGTCATCAGCGCCTCAAGTTTAGATAGGTCCATAGTGATCACGGGACAAACCCCTCCAAAAACAAAGCCGCTCGAACGCCCGAGCGGCCTTAAGGCTCGTCCTATACTTATATTATTCTATCTTATTTACCGGCCATTTCCCAACTTAAAAACCAAAAAACTGGTGGCCCTATGAATGAGTAAGGAGGGATTTGAAATCAGAAATTCCGGCTTTAACTCCCCGCATCAGGTCTCCGCTCTCTTTTTTCAGAAGTTCCGTTCGCAATCCGGCTTTTAAGGGCCGCCTCGCTTTCTGATTGAGATCGGCGGTTGAAAACCCCTCAATCAAGGTTTCATCTAAATTAAGGATTCGCGCCGCAGTTTTGGCAAAATCAAGACGGGAAATAAAATCCGGCCCGGCCGCATGGATGATGCCGCGGGCGCCAACATCCACTAATTCTTTCAGGGCCAAGGCCAAATCCGGGGCGTAGGTCGGCGTTGCCCACTGATCCGCCGGCACGCGCATTTTTTCGCCTTGAGAGAGCCTTTTAAGCAATTGCATAACAAAATTATTACCCTCCGGCCGGTAACTATAAACCGTCGTCGTTCGAACCACGAGATTATTCTCCGAGGCCTCCAAAACTGCTTTCTCGCCCTCCAATTTGCTGGCCCCATAAATATTGAGCGGCCGAACCTTCGCGTCCTCACCATAAGGACCGGCGTCTCCGTCAAAAACATAATCCGTCGAAAGATAAATAAATTTGGAGGAGGCGTTTCTTCTCATCTCTCGTGCGATATCCGCCGGCGATTGGGCATTGATTTGGAAAGCCTTTTCTCTTGAAGATTCACAACCCTCCACATCCGTCATTCCTCCGCAAAGAAGAGTGATATCGGGATGAAGACGAGAAACCGCTTCTCCGGCTTCCCCCTTTTTTGATAAGTCCAGGCGCGACAAAGAAGGACCAGCATGAGTCAAGCCCGTTCCCATAACTTGATATGAATCGCCGGAAAAAGCCTTAAGGCATAATCGCCCCAGTTGCCCGGAAGCCCCAATAATTAAAACTTTTTTAGGCGCAAAAGAAGACATGACTGAATTTTAACAAACTATTTCTTCAAATCACTAAATTTGATACGATAAAGTCGTGCTTTCGCCATTCGTATATTTGTTGCTTTCCTCCTCGGTTTTTGCGACAAAGGCCCGAGCTTTAGAAAATTCTTCTCCGCTCGCTCTCTATTCCTTATGGCCTGGTTCTCCATCTCCCGTTCCGCTTCCCGGCCCTTGGGATCAAGAACCGCTTCCAGCCTTTCGCCCGCCCGCGGCCGAAACCGCTTCCACAAATCAGGCTATTTTTATCCGCTTGAAATTGAGCCTGAAAACAAAAAAAAATCTAAAAGACTCCTTGATTGATTTGGGAACGGAGACGGGTTTTCGCCCCGACGCCCGTTTTGACCCGGTCGTGGATGGACAAGAGCAAAAAGCCTTCGTTTGGGGATGGCTGTCGCCGTCTCGAATCAGCCAGATGACCCGCTTTCCCGCAGTCGAGAAAATATCCTTTTCCGATCACCGGCGCGGAAAAATTCCAATGAACGCCACGGAAAGCCTGATTGTGGGGTTAAAAGTTGATTCTTCCATTTCCAAAACACTGTCCAAAGACCTCCCACGCCTCATTCATAAGACGGGATTTAAAATTCAAAAAACAATTGGCTATCAGCCCATTCCCCAATCCGATAAGATTGCGATTCTATTCTTAGGACAGATCCCCATATCGGACATTGATCGCCTTCTCAACCAGCCTTATGTCGTTAAGGTCCTGCCGCTCATGCCAAAATCCAAGGGGGATTCTTTCCGCAACGTTCAAGCGCCATCTCCTAAATCCGTTTCTCTCCCTGAAAAACTGACGCTCTGGGGCGGCGCTTTAGGGCTCGTTCTCGGATGCCTTTCCTTTTACCTCTTATTTCTAATCCGGAAAAAGGCTTCTTCTTAAAGCGCCATCGGCTCAAAATGAAAAGACGTTTCTCGGCGGCTCTCTTGCTCGGAATAATCCTCGGCTTGGGCGGGGAAGCTCTCCTTTTGTCAAAAGCCGCGGTTTCTCATTTTTCGGGGAATTTAAAAAACAGTTTCCGCGTTCTTTTTTTCATGCCGGAAAAATCTTCCGCCCAAACGCTTCTTGAAGCCCAAAAATCAATCATGAATGTTTCCGGAACGAAATCCGCAACCCCCATATCCCAGGAAAAAGCCCTTTCCCTCCTCAAAAAAACAGACCCCGAACTCGCGCAAAATCTATCCTTTTTGTCCCAAAACCCGATCGAGCCCGCCATCGAAGCGACTCTCACCGAACAAGGTCTTCTCTCTTTCTCCTCCTGGATGGACAAAGCCTCTTCCATTGGAAAGTGGACCGAAACCCGCTACCAACCGGAATATCTCAAATCCATTTTGAGGCTAGAATTGTATCTGCGTTTTATCAGCGTTTCCCTGACCGCGCTTCTGTGCTTGGCCGCTCTCATCGTAATCCTTGGAATTCTCCTTCCGCTTATGACTCTCTCCAAGCATTCGCCTCATAAAATCGCGGGATTTCTCTCTCTGAGCGCAAAAACTTTCGGCGTCTCCATGATGGGCGTATGCCTAGGAGGAATTTTTTCAATTTCTTTTGCCATCCCCCTGGCCCGCGCCGTTTCATGGTGGATATGGCCGTCTCTCTTCACACAAGGAATTTTCCTCTTGCCCGCCGCGACCGCTTGCGCGATTTTATGCGTTTGGTGATAATTTCAGCTTTCCTTTTCTTTGTTCCCGAACTCCAAGCTAAACCCATCGGACGGAAACTCGGCGAAATCAAAAAAGAAATTCTTGAAACTCGGCGGGAAATCAGCCGCTATCAAAAAATGGAAACCAACCTAAAAAAAGACGCGGAATTTCTCAAACACAAAAATCTGGCCAATCAAAAAGCTCTCGCTCGCTTGTTTGCCCTCGAACAATCAATCAAAACCAAGGAACAAGAACTCACCCTCCAACTAGAATCCCTTCAAGAAGATTCTGAATTTTGGTCCCAGGAACTCAAAAAGAATTTACGAACCTATTTCGCCGATCTTGAAATCGGCCAAGGATATCAAGGCGCGCATTTTCTCCAACAAGAAGAATTTTTGCGCTTTTCGCTCATGAATGAAGCCGCCATGCTCAAGGCTCTTGGCGGAAGCGCGCGAAAAACAGCCCAAGCCAAACAAAAAACAGACGCGGCTAAATTGGGAATCATCGCCCAAACCCGAAGAACCTTCGTGCAAAATCAAAAATTATCCGTTTCCTATGCCCAGAAAAAATCTCTCATCAATAACATCAACGAAAAAAAGTCGGAAGCTCTCAAGAAAGAAAAAAAACTGGAGGAATCAGAAAAAGCTCTGACCCTTCTCTTGAAAAAATTTAATCACCGGAAGACGCTGCGGCATTTCCGGGTGTCTCCTCATCCCTTCACCCACATAAAACCCCATTCTCTGCCCTGGCCCGCGCGCGGGAAAATCGTCGAATTTTTTGGAAAGCAAAAAAATGTAGAGCTGGGAACTTGGGCCATTCACCAAGGAATTCTCCTTAAAACCGCCGCTCATTCTCCGGTCCGAAGCGTCGCCGCGGGACGAGTCATCTTCGCCGCTCCTTTTCGCTCTTATGGGCAAATCGTCATCGTCGATTGCGGATACGAATTTTTCGCCATCTATGGACATCTGGGTTCTATTTCAACGACCGCCGGTTCTTTGGTTGGACTCAGACAAATCATCGGAACAAGCTCGCCCTATTCTGATTCTGGAAATTTATATTTTGAACTGCGCCAGAAAACGACCGCGCTCAATCCGCTCACCTGGCTGAAAAGGTAAAATAAAAAAATGAATAACTCCTTAAAAAAAACGGCCCGGGCTGGTTTCTTCGCTTTTCTCTTAAGCCTTGCCCTTTCCCCCTCCCTGAAAAGCCAGGTGGTTATTTCCTCTTCTCCCCGGCAAACACTCTCAGGCGATGAGACTTATAAAAAAATAAAAACCCTCGTTGATGTCCTTCACTATATTCGCGAAGATTATGTCGATCCGGTATCAACCAAGCAATTAATGGACGGGGCCTTATCGGGAATGGTAGACACCCTGGACCCTTTTTCTCAATATCTGGGGGTCGAAGCGGCGGGAGAAATGGACACCGAAACCAAAGGTCATTTCGACGGAGTCGGCCTCCAGCTCAACGTGGATGGCGATTGGCTGACCGTCATCACCCCTATTCCCGGAACCCCCGCCTACAGCGCCGGCATTTTACCCGGAGATCGCTTGTCTTCGGTCAACGGTGAAAGCACCAAGGACGACACCTTGGACGGAATCCAAAAAGATTTACGCGGAAAACCCGGAAGCCACGTCATCATCACGGTCTTGAGAAAAACGCAGGAGGGCAACTCTGAAATTTGGAAGCCCCTCAGTTTTACGCTAGAAAGGAAAGCCATTAAAATAGAAAGCGTCCACTCCCGAATGCTACCCAATCATATCGGATACATTCGAATCGTAGAATTTAACGCCAACACCGCCAAGGACGTCTTGGTCGCCCTCAACGCCTTGAAGAAAGACGGAATGGCGAGCCTCATTTTAGATCTCAGAAATAATCCCGGAGGGCTTTTATCAGCCGCCGTTCAAATTGCCTCTTATTTTCTCCCCGGAAAAAAACTCATCGTCTATACACAAGGAAGAAAACCGGACGACCGCGAGGAATTTAGAAGTTTTGAAACCGCTCCTTTTCCTCATCTTCCGATGATTGTCTTGGTCAACGGCGGGTCCGCCTCGGCGGCGGAAATAGTCTCGGGAGCTCTTCAAGACAATCGCCGATCTCTTCTCATTGGAATGCGCACCTACGGAAAAGCCAGCGTCCAATCCATTATTCCTCTTGATGATGGGTCAAGCCTGAGGCTCACCATCGCGCGCTACTATACCCCCTCCGGAAGATCCATTCAACGCAATGAAAAAACCCATACCGGCGGGATTTTACCTGACATCGTAGTCAAGGTGCCGCCCGCTATTGAAGCCAAACTCTATGATCAATGGGATATGATTTACGCCAAAAATCAAAAACCCCATTCAATGATTGAGAAGAAATACCGCGTCCCGGACGAAACCCTCAACCGCGCCGAGGAAATTCTCAAAGCCCAAAACGTTTTAGAGCCGCAAGGAAACGCAAGTCCGTGAAGGTTTTAGGAATCGAAACCTCTTGCGATGAAACCTCCGCCGCGGTCGTCGATGACCGGAGAGGAATTTTATCCAATGTCGTCATCTCTCAAATTCCCCTTCACCGCCCCTACCAAGGCGTTGTTCCGGAACTGGCTTCACGAACTCATTTCAAAAAGATAGCGCCGGTCATCAAAGAAGCTTGCCTAAAGGCCAAAATAAAAAAACCAGACGCCGTCGCCTTTACCCAAGGCCCGGGGCTGATGGGTTCTCTCTTAGTCGGAAGAGTCGCGGCGGAAACCTTGGGGCGGCTTTGGAATTGTCCGGTCGTGGGCATCAACCATCTTGAGGGCCACATTTTCGCAGCCGAGCTGGAAGAAAAATTACGCTTTCCGCTTCTCGCACTGATTGTTTCGGGAGGGCATACCGATTTAGTTCTGTCTTTTAAACCTGGAAAATACCGGGTTTTAGGCCGCACCCGGGATGACGCCGCCGGGGAGTGTTACGACAAAGCCGCTAAAATTTTAGGGTTGGGATATCCCGGCGGTCCCATCATGGATAAACGGGCTCAAAATGGGGACAAAAATTCAATTTTCTTTCCGCGGCCTTATCTTGAGGGAAGTTTTGATTTTTCCTTTTCCGGGCTTAAAACTTCGCTTCTCTATTACGTCAACCAACGCCTGAAGCGATCGATGAACGCAAAGATTAAAGAATCCCCTAAGCCTGTTTTTAAGCCTCAAGAAACGGCGGACCTTTGCGCTTCTTTTCAGGAGGCCATTTGCGAAACCTTGACGCGAAAGACCATCTTCGCCGCGAAAACGTTCGGCGTTCGGCAAATCGTGGTGGGCGGAGGGGTTTCCGCCAACAGCCGCCTGCGAGAAATGCTCACCTCCCAATGCGTAAAAGAAAAAATCTCCCTTCGCCTCTCAAATCCAAAACTTTGCACCGACAATGGGGCGATGATCGCGCAAGTGGCTATTCACAAACTCAAGTCCAAATTCAAAATCGGACCGGCCCCCAGCGATCCCGCATTGCCGTTTAAAAATTGGGCCTAAAAACTAGCCAGCTTTTTAAGCCGGGGCAAAGGTTCCATCCCCAAACCCGCCCGCACTTTTGACAAATCGTAAAGGCCTCTGTGTCCGAGAGTCGGGCCCTTCCAGAGTTTTTGGGAAAACCAAAGGGGCGTGTCTAAATCAACGAAGCTGAAATCTCCCCTGCCGCAGGCAAAATGGGAAGAGCATGTCATCGCTAAAGCGGTCTCAATATTGCCGCCGATCATCAATATTTTGCCCTTCTTCCGCGCCAATTCCGCGATGCGAATGTTTTCGATGATCCCGCATTTCATGAGCTTGATGTTGACGGCGGAAGGAAAAGGCCGGCGAAACAAATTCTGAACCGCTTTAAAACTGTAGGCCGACTCATCCGCGCAGACGGGAACCTTTCCGTGTTTTTCAACGTCGAAAAGCCCCTCCAAATCTTCTCTTTTCACCGGCTGTTCAAAAAGAGCGGGCACAATTTTTCTTTTTTTAAGGCGTAAAAGAAAATCAAGAGCTTTTTTGGCGGAATACCCCTGATTGGCGTCAATAATGAGCCTAGCCTTGGGGGCTTCGGCGACGACCGCCAAAACGCGCTTTTCATCCTCATCCAGTTCGCAGCCGACCTTGATTTTAATGGTCTCAACGCCCAAACGAGTAATTTTACGCGCGGCTAACCGCGCCTTTTGCGGAGAAATTAAAGTCACCGTCACATCCGAAAAAACCCTTTTTCTCGCGCCTCCTAAAAAAGACCTGAGAGAAATCTCTTGTGAACGAGTCCAAGCGTCTAAAATGGCCATTTGAACGGCCGCGCGGGCGGCCCCGCGTTCCGGCGGCATCCGCCGGTCCAATTTTTCAAGAAAAGAGTGGATATTGGAAAGGGGTTGCCCCTCTAAAAACGGAATCTGTTCGGACAAAGCGGAAAAGGTAAGCGTTTGGCTGTCTCCGTTAAAGGTGGTCGACGGGGCGCCTTCGCCGTATCCGACGGTCCCATCTTTAAGAATCACCCGCACCAAGACGTTGCTCGTCGCGGCTTGAGACCCGGAAGAAATAGGAAACGGCTCATTGAGAGGTTCATTCAGTTTGCGAATCAAAACTTTCGAGATAACGGGAGAAGCGCTCATTGCGGGATCAAAAGAATTTGGGCGAGTTCGCCTAATCTTTCGCTGTTTAAATTTAAGCCCGCGTTCTGATAGACCGCCATCAAATTGCGCAAAAGCCGCATTAGAATATAGGAGTTCGAGACCGGTCTGAGAACGCTCGGATCGTAGCTAAATCCATTTTGAGCCAGACGCCGGCGCATTCCGGAAACGTCCAAGACCTTGTTTAAAATAGGGTCCCAAAATAAGGATGGGCGCCCCAGACCGACGATAAAATGCCCGGGAAGACCAATTCCAAAAGCCGGAATTTTAAGCCTCCGCGCTAATGTAAGGAAAAGGATGGACAGGCTTAAGGGCGTACCCCGCCTCATCTCGATCACCCGATTGAGATAATTGTTGTCCGGGTCGTAATAATTCTCCTCGTTAAGACGGAAACCCATGGCGGTAGAAAGAAAAGAGTGAAGGCGCTTAAAAGCCATGGTCGGTTTTTCAAGTCGGGAAATATCGCCTTGAATTTTCGCGGCCACTCGGTCCAGCCATTTGCGATACACCTTCTCATCAAGCATGGGATAGGCGAAACGTGCGATGAGAAACGCCCCCTTTTCCAAGTCTTTTTTATTCTCGCTTAAGCGCGCGAATTTCTCAAATTCCCTTTTAAGTTCTCCAAAGGCGATGTCGGAAATAAGCCCCTGGGCTTTTTGAAAAAGCGGCGGATGGGAACGCTCTAAATCCATAAGATAGGGAAGCATCGGCCTTCCAATTTTGAGAATATGATCCCGCACCAAGGACGCGCTTTTGGGCTCCTCATCCTCAAGGAGTAAGGCCAGGCTCCGCAAATTGCGGCTTTTCGCTTTACTGCTCGCGCCGAGAGGTTTTATCCGATTCATCATCCATATTGTATCCCCTCCGGCGATGGATTTCAATACGAACCTTGAAGAACGATTTTTGCCGCCTCCGGCGCGTTTGAAGCGCTCAGCAAACCGGACAAAATTTTTCGCCCCGCAGCATCGTGGGTTAGGTCATAGACGAAAATCGAATTCCCGGCCACAAAGACGGGCGTTCGCTTCTTAAGCCAGGAAAAAAGATTTTTATCGACAAAATAGACCGCCTGTAGATTGGTTTGTGAAACGGCGAAAAAAAGCGGCCCGGACCTATTCGGGAGAGTCACCCCGTCCTTGCGGCTGACATCTGAAAAAAAGGCCAATGGGAAATAGTGAATCCCTTCGTAAGAGGGATCGGCGACCCCGAAATAGGAAAGAACGATGGGTGGATTCCCGCGCTTTTTAAGCTCTTGGGCCAAATCCTTGAGCCCTTGCCCCCAGTCAAGATTAGAATCGGCTAAAACGCGATAGCCGCCGGACGGCCCGTTCGTGAGTTCGTTAAAATAGACGAGATAATGGGGGTAGGCCCTCATCACGCTAAGAAAAGTCCAAAACGCTCCGGTCAAAACCGCGGCGGAAAACGCCGTTTTGGAGAAGCGAAGTTTTAGGTCTGACACCGCGCGTGCCGCGAGAACAATCATAAAGGGATAAATTGGAAGAATATGGCGGTATCCAATGTCGGTTTTGGAAATCAAAGCCGCGATAAAATAAGCGACCGGAGGCATGACCAGCCAAATTTCCCGCGCGGACGGACGCCTCAAGGCCGAGTAAAATCCAAAACCGGAGAAAAGGAGAAGCGGAATCGGGGTCTTGACCGCCAATGCCACCGGAAAAAAATCCCAAAATCCATTCTGGCTATAGCGCCCCAACAGAAAAGAGGGTCGGCCATGGCTGAGCCTCGTCAAGGTTTGAGAGAGCCCGGACCAATAAAGAGAAACGTCTCCAAAGCGATAAGCGGCAAACAGAATCAAGGCCGCAAGAGGCAAGAAGATTAGAATTTGGGAAATAGTCGGCCGCCTCTTGGGAAGAACCCGGGCCTCGGTTAAAAGAGCGCTGACGATCACAATCGGAAGAAGGATCATGCTGAATTTCGAGGCCAAGGCCCCGCCCAAGCATAACCCGGACAAACCCCAATCCATCAACCCGCGATTGGGGCGGGAAAGAAAAAAACAGGAGAGAAAATAAAAGACCGCCGGCATCGCGTCGGTGGTCGCCAAGGAAAAATTGGAAAAAATCGGCGGGCAAAAGGCGAGAAAAAAAGAAGCCGCGAGAAAGGCCCATTCGCCGCCTAAACTCCAAGACCACGCCAAAACCGCCGGAAACAGGATTAAAAGAAGACTGATTAAGTTCCAGGCCCGGGCGGAATTAAGAATTCGGGAAGGGTCGACGCGGTTTTTATAGATAAACTGATCCGCGAAAGGATAAAGCCTTCCAAAGTCCGGGCTTAAAACCATCGTCGAGGGATTGAGAAAAAGAAGCGGAAAAGCCTCCCACATTTCCGCGAGCGGCGGATGGTCCCGCCAGTTGAGAGGCGGAAAATCGGTTTTCAGCGCGAGGTATCCGCTCGCCAGGTGAACGGGTTCGTCGTAAGTCGCCGAGGAATCTCGAATTTGGGATAGCCCAAAGAAGGCCGCCGTCAAAAACCCGAAAACGGCAAACGCCCCCAAACCAATATTTCTCATCATTGACACGACTTATTTTATAATTTGAGACTGGGCGCATGACCACGGTCTCGGTTTTCAGACGCCGATATCGTAGCGTCACCCCGACGGAAGTCGGGGTCCAGTTTCATGATATTGTTCTGGATTCCGGCTTTCGCCGCAACGGCGGAGGAAAAATTTCGAGATGGAGGTCATGCGCCCTTTGAGGCTTACGCTCTTGACAATGCGGTTAGGGACGCGTATCCTTATTCAGGGTCCGTTTAGAATGAATCTTTTTAGAAAATTTGCATTAATCTTGGCGGCCGTGAGTTTAATCCCAGCCGGATTTTTAGGATACCGCCTGATTGGAATCAATCACCGCGGGATTCAGGCGGCGGTTTTAGAGCTCCATACGAAACTGGCCGAAAGCCTGGCGGAAGAAATAAACCAATACCTGAAATCTAACGAGAGAGAAATTAGTTTCGGACTGGTTTCTCTCAAAGGCCAAACCTCCTGGCCGAAAAAAGAAAAATTTCTGGAAAACTTGATGGATCAAGACTCCGATTTAATTGAAATCGATTTGGTGGGCCGCAAAGGAAAGGAATTTTTAAAGGTGTATAACCCGAATTTAACCTCAAAACCGCGTTTAATCAATCATCAACAAGAAAAAGGGCTTCGGGCCGCATTTTCATCCGGTCAAAATCAAATCTCTTTTTCAAAGGCCTCCCAATCTCCAGTCGCCATCCTCTATATTCCGTTGGCTCAGACCGTAGTCGCTCGCGTAGAAATCAGTCTGCAAAAATTAGCCCGAAAAATTAAGGACGAGCGCGTGGGAGGAACCGGGTTTGCGGTGTTAGCGGGAATTGAAGGAGAGCCCCTCCTCTACCCGCAAAAACTATCCAGCGCGGATTTAAAACATTTCTCTTCTTGGCCCATTGTTCGCTCCGCCGTTAAGGCCTTGAGCGTGGGAGCGGGAGAGTTCAAATCAAACGGAATCGCTTATGTCGGAGCGTATGCCCCGGTCTCTTCACTAGGAGGCGCGGTTCTCATTCTCCAAAAACGTTTGGAAGCCTATAGCTCGGAAGCGCGTATGCGAAAGACAGCGGTCACGTTGATTTCGCTGGTCGCTTTTTTGTCTGTTTTAGTCGCGATGCTTTTAGCGCGGAGACTGACGAGACCTCTTTTGTCTCTAACTCAAGCCGCCCATTCCGTTTCCGGGGGAGATTTTTCCGTTCGCGTCCATTTAGAAACGCAAGACGAACTGAGGGAACTCGCTGAAACCTTCAACCGCATGGCGGAAAAGCTTAAAGCCTATGCCGATATTCAGGTAGACCGTCTCATTGCCGAGCAAAGAAAAACAGAAGCGATTCTCTATTCGATTGACGAGGGAATCATCCTCTTAGACCAAGAAAAGCGTCTTGACCTCATGAATCGCAGGGCCGTTGAATTTCTTAATTTGCCGCGGAAAGGCGAAATTTTGGGCCGGCCCCTGGTTGAGATATTAGACGAAGGCTCCCTAAAAAAAGCCCTGCTTGAGATTAAAAGCCCCGCGGAAGACAGGACGGAAATCAAGGAAGTGGAATTAACCCAGGATATCAACAAAATTATTCTTCAGATTATATCGAGAAAGGTTCTAAGGCCCGGGGAACAAGAGCCTGGACTCCTTTTGGCTCTTAGAGATATTACGCTCCAGCGGGAACTGGACAAAATGAAGGAAGACTTTCTTCATTACGTGACTCACGATTTAAGAAATCCTTTAGGTTCCATTATGGGATTTTTGGAGATTTTGCTGAGCGGAATTCCGGGAAACTTAACGGAAGACCAACGGTCCATCTTAAGCTCCATTCAACGCTCTTCCCGACGATTGATGGGGATGATTAACAATATCCTCGATATCGCCAAGATGGAATCGGGAAAGCTAGCGCTCAATTTGAAAAAGGTTTCGCTCCAGGAAATCGCTTTCCGCGCGGCCGACACGCTGGATTCTCTTTCCAAGGCCAAAAAAATCTCCGTCAAGGTGGACACTCAGGGGGACTGCGAGGCGATGGCCGATGGAGATCTGATTGAGCGCGTCTTTATCAATCTTCTTGGAAACGCGATTAAATATACCCCCCAAAATGGAAGTATTACGTTGTCGGTTGAGGATAAAGGAGATCATTTCAAGGCTGGAGTGACTGATACCGGAGAGGGAATTCCGAAAGAATATCTGGAAAGGGTGTTTTTAAAATTTGAGCAAGTAGAAGGAAAGGCACGAGGCGGAACCGGGCTGGGACTGACCATTTCACGCTTTTTTGTCGAATCTCATTTTGGAAAAATCTGGGTCGAATCGGAATTAGGAAAAGGTTCTTCTTTTTACTTTACGATTCCGAAAAACTTGACTTTGAATGCCGCGGGAAATCTCTTCATCCAAACGACATGAATCTATTTTCTCTCATCACGCTGCTTATTCTTGCCTCATTCGCGGAGACCGTTTCATCCATTCAATTCGAAAAAGTCAAGGTCAAACCCGGAGACACGTTGTGGGGAATCGCCCAAACCTATCTTAAAAATCCAGAGGATTGGAATCAAATCCTCCGCTACAACCATCTTCCCTCCAACGATCCCACGGTCGCTCTTCCGGGAATGACCCTGGAAGTTCCCAAAAAGATAATGAAGGAAATTGTTCCGGCAGGGAACCTTGTTTCGGCGGTCAACCAAGTTTTACTTCGACGCCAAGAAACTACGCAATGGAAAAAAGCCAGTAGAGGAGAACGCCTCTATTCCAAAGATACCTTACGAACTCTGGATGAGTCAAAAGCGAAAGTGCGATTCATTGATTCGCAGATACTTGACTTGGAGCCGGATTCAATGGCCGTCATCTTGATTCCTCCCGACAGAAAGTCCGAAGATTCGGTTTCACTTAAAAAAGGAAGCGTCTTTATCGGCCATGCAAAAGTCATGACCCCAAGCGCAACCATTACTCCCAAGGTTCCCCATACGGTTTATTCCGCTAAAATTCGGGAAGACGCAAGCACCTTGGTTCGAGTTTACTCCGGAATCGCGACGGTGAGCGCCGAAGGCCAAAACGTGGACGTTCCTGCCGGCATGGAGACGACCGTCCCCCCGGGGCTTTCCGCCGGAGTTCCTCAAAAAATTCCTCATTGGAAGGAATTTAAGTCTCAAACTGAAATGGCGATGAATGTATCCAAAACCCGCGCACGGAAAACGGCGGGGGAAGGCGCATTGAGTGAGACGATTTCAGGGAACGGACTTCAAGGAAATCCCCCGGCTTCATCGGCAGAGACAGGCGCTCTTTCCGCAAAAAGAGGTTCGGGGGCGAGCGCGGGAAATCTATCGGCGGCCAGATCGGCTCCTTCAGCCAGTCTCCAAAAAGAAATTTCGGATTTGTCCATTGGAAACCCGATTTCCGGCTACCGGCTTCAGGTGTCTATCGGGCGGGATTTTTCATCCCCTATTTTAGATAAGGTTTTTGATTCCGATGAAAAGGTGGATATTGAAGATTTAGGCCTTAAACCCGGAAGTTATTGGTTCCGCTTGGCGACTGTCGACCTCCTGGGCGAGCAGAGCCCTTTTACCAGCCCCCGAAATTACGTGGTTTCTCAATAAATTAGTCCCTTTCATGAATAACATTAAGGTTGGGACAATGCCGCCCGTATTATTATTGGGAAAAGGCATAGGGACTGGCCGGATCATAACGTCATTCTTAAAGATGCTCCGGCACGCTCTCGCTTCGCGAGCGAAGGCAGTCCCTATTTCCCTAAGGTTGAATGACGGCGGTTTTGATGTAGTCCAAGTGCGGGAAATCCGCTTTAAGATAGGCATTTCCCTGTTGCTGGACTTGGTTTTGATCCGGCCCGGGACCCGAGGGAGGGCCGTCGCCGTAACCGTTGAAAAGAGAAGTCACGACATCCATCCCCTGGGAAACTTTCCCAAAGGGGGTAAAGCCCATTGAGTCAAGAAAGGTATTGTTGGCGTAATTGATGAAAACTTGAGTCGTGCGGGTATTAGGGCCGGCCGTCGCGAAAGAAATAGTTCCGCGCAGGTTGGAATGGTTGGTCGCTAAATCATCGGGGATTTTCGCGTTAAACCATTGGGCGTTGACCTTGGGATTTCCGTTAATTCCAAATTGAACCATAAACCCTTTGACGACGCGAAAAAAAGCGTCCCCATTGTAAAACCCGATTTTGACGAGGTTATAAAACCGGTCGGCGCCGCTGGGCGCCCAGTCACGGTGAATTTCAAGAGTAAAGTCTCCCTTCGTGGTCGTAAATAAGACGTGATAGGTTTCCGGGGCTTTTAGATTATCCATATCGGGATTTAAAAGAGGATCGGTTGAAGCCGCTGCGGCGGCAGGCGTTTGAGATGCCGACGCCGGTTTGGGCGCGGCGTTTTTTGCCTGCTCATGACAAGCGGCCAGAAAGACAACAGACGTACCTAACATAACTATAGGAAGAATATATTTTCTCATGAAGAAAGTCTAGCAAAAGAGATTTATAAATTTCAATTTTAGTACAACGGGCCAAGTCCTTGCCGCCCGGGTTTTTTAGTTCTGGAGAGGTGGGTGAGCGGCTGAAACCGACGGTTTGCTAATGCGTTTTAGGCCTCTCTGAAAAATCCGTCCGGTCCCGTTTCTCATCGAGAGTTGTTGGCGGGCGTTAAGTCTCATCGTGCCTCTTGGACCAAAAAACACTACGTAAACACTACGCTGGAAAGGACCGATCGCGCGCCGAAATTCCGACATAAATCCCGACAAAGTGTCGGGATTCAATTATCCAAGGAGAAGTTCCAAGTGAACTCCTGGGAGCCGTCCTCCCAAAAAAAAGCAGCCCAACGTCAGCCTAGTAATCCTTTATAGGACCACGGCCGAGGCAAAAGCCTCGGAATTCGACTTGGTCGGGCTACTGGGATATTATAGCTCTTCTCTCGATTTCCGTCATGGCTGTGTAAATTTTACCTCGGTGGAATAATAGTTCCAATATTTTATATTATGGTATAAAATATTGGATATCCCAAAATGCTGACCCGCTATCTGGAAAAATCGATCTCGGAAGACCTCCCGGAAAAAATGGTCTTCTTGGGAGGTCCCAGACAAGTCGGCAAGACGACCTTGGCCAAGGCCTTGGGTCAAGACCGCTTCGGCAAAAGCTTCCGCTATCTGAATTGGGACGATTGGGATGATAGAAAGCGCATCCTTTCCGGAACCTTCGCCTCCGACGAGGCTCTTCTCATCTTCGATGAAATCCACAAATACCGCCATTGGAAAACTTTCATTAAGGGCTTCTTTGATAAGAACCGGGATCGCTACCGCGTGATCGTCACCGGCAGTTCCCGCTTGGATGTTTACCGCAAAGGCGGGGACTCTCTTTTGGGGCGCTATCATCACTACCGCCTCCACCCTCTTTCCCTGCGTGAAATCGCCGCCGCCGGCGCGCCTGAAACAAAGGCGGGGCGCGCTCTTCATTTCGCGGATTCAACCCCGGAAACCCGGCAGGCGCTCGAGCTCTTGCTTAAATTCGGAGGCTTTCCCGAAATTTTTCTCAAGGGGGCGGAAAAAGCTCTCAATCGCTGGCACAACCAGCGCTTGGACGCCTTGGTTCGCCAGGATATCCGCGATATCGAGAATTTGCGGGATTTATCGGGCATTGAAACCCTTCTCCATCTCCTGCCGGGAAAAGTGGGCGGACTTTTGTCCGTCAATTCGCTGCGCGAGGACCTCTTGGTCATGCACAAGACCGCCGCCTCCTGGGTCGACGTTTTGGAGCGGTTCTATTACCATTTCAGAATATATCCCCATCAAAGCTCGCGCATCAAGGCCCTGCGCAAGGAGCCCAAGCTCTATCTGTGGGACTGGTCGGAGGTTCCCGGCGAGTCGGCGCGTTTCGAGAATCTCATCGCCTCTCATCTGTTGAAATTCTGTCACTATCTCCATGACGCCGAGGGAATCCGCGCCGAACTTCGATTTTTAAGGGACGTGGAAGGGCGGGAAGTTGATTTCCTGGTGACCCTGGACGGGAAACCCTGGTTCTGCGTGGAAGCGAAAATTTCGGAAAAGTCTCTCAGCCGGCCTCTCTTGCATTTCAAGGCGAAGCTTGATTTGTCGCCGGCCTATCAAGTATTGCGCGAACCCGGAGAGGATTACCTAAAAGACGGCGTGCGGGTCATCAGCGCCGATAAGTTTCTGACCGCGCTTGTATGAATTAGGGGCAGTCTCTTTTGCGCAAGCAAATAGGGATGCCTGAACTGACCTTTCACGCTCTCCGGCACAATTTCGCCTCGGAACTCATTTCCAAGGGCGCGGACATCCGCACGGTCCAAGAATACATGGGCCACAGCTCGCTGCGCATGCTTCAGCGCTACGCCCATGTCAACAAGGGCATCTGGCGTTCGACGATTCAGCTTTTAGGGAACGATTCCCTGCAAAACAGCACTACGCTGGCACTACGCTCGAATTTCACCCAATCGGGCCTGGTTAAAAATTAGTATAATTTATTAGGGTTTTTTAGTTCTGGAGAGGTGGGTGAGCGGCTGAAACCGACGGTTTGCTAAACCGTTGTATCGGGTTAACCGGTACCGAGGGTTCGAATCCCTCCCTCTCCGTAATTTTAGGAAAAGATTCGAAGCCCGCGTCCCCATCAACCGAAAGCCCAAATAAGATTGATCTTGGGACTGGAAAATTTAACAGGCGCCTGTTATACTACGGATAAGCGCCTATGAGCGAAGTTCTTGTTCTCAACCGCAGTTTTTACGCCGTCGAGGTGTCTTCCTGGCAGAGGGCATTATCTCTCCTCTATTTAGGAAGGGCCTCGGTGGTCGGCGAGGATTATCAGGTCCATAACTTCAAGGACTGGGTGGAACTTTCCCAGGGGATTAAAAAAAATCCAGCAGGTTTTATCAGCACCCCTTCTTTTAAGATCGCAATTCCCGAGGTGATCGCTCTTAACTTCTTTGATAAGGTGCCGCTTAGAGAAATTCCCTTTACGCGGCGCAATATTTATCTTCATTACGGACACCATTGCTGCTATTGCGGAAAGAAATTCGCCTTAAGCGATCTCAATCTCGACCATGTCATTCCCAAATCCCGGGGCGGGAAAACCGATTGGTCGAATATCGTCACCTCCTGCGTTCCCTGCAATTTAAAAAAAGGAAATCGTCTTCCGAGAGAAGCGGGGATGAGACTCGTCATCCCCATCTCCCGTCCCAAAATGAGAAAAGGATCTATCGTTTTCATGCGCGCCCCCGCCAAGTTGCGAAGGTCTTGGCAGAAATTTATTGATCACGCTTATTGGAACCAGCCCATCGACAACGAATGATTTCCCTTCCCTTTGACGTCTCTTGGAAAGTTCCCTTACCCATCCTCAAGCGGGATAAGACCCTCCCCGAGGACCTGGAACGGGAACTCAAATCGCGCGCCGTTTCTTGGGAGAGAGAAACGCAACTCAAGCGACTTCTCCAAGAGCCAAAGGCTCAAACCGATTCCTTTGATTTCGCCATCTTGGGAGATTCCGAACCCGGAAGATTTTGGATTTTTCGCAAGCTTTTCAGCGAACCCGCGGTCTTTAACAAGCATCTTCTTTCCTTGCAAAACATTCCCCTTGATTTTGTCTTTCAGCTTGGCGATATGGTCAGCCGAGGAACCCTCGAAAACTACCTCAAATTTTTCCGCACCCTGTCTGCAACCCCGCCAAAGATTCCTTACTTAACGGTGATCGGAAACCACGATCGCTCAAAGCCTAACGGGAAATCTCACTCACGGCTTTATCGCTCCCTTTTTGGAATTAAAACCAATTATTTCTTTGATCGCGGCCCCCTCCGTTTAATCATCTTAGACTCAAGCCGGGCTAAACTCACCCGCGCTCAACTGCGCTGGCTCAATTTAGCGCTCAAGACCCCCTTAAAAAAAATAGTCTTAACCCACATGCCCCCGATGGGTTTACGTTTTTGGAAGGATCTCCCTATTTCTTGCCGGGGAGGATTTGTCAAAGGTTCAAAGGCGTTTATCGAACTCATGGCCCGGCATCAGGTTGACCGGGTCTATACCGGCCATATCCATGCCTTCGCCGTTTGCGATCTCCAAGGAGTGCGTTACGTCTTAACGGGCGGCGGCGGGTCTCCCTTGTTTCCCTCGGGAGTGGCGGACAAGTTTTATCACTCCCTGACCGTTTCGGTTTCGCCTGAGGGAATTAAGGACAAAGTCAATCTTCTCAACGGAGAAAGTTTTCGCGTGCCCCAAGCCAAGGTCGTTTTGAATAAATTATAGGGTTCGTTACGGAGCCTTAGGCCGATATTCGGCAAAGGAATTTTGAGTTTCCCACAGCTTGACCGCGCTGACGTTGAGATTTTGACTTTGGGCGTAATCAAAAATATATTTGGCGATATTTTCAGCCGTTGGATTTGAAAGAAAAACGACCACCGGGTCTCCCATCTCCTTTAAAACCGAAATGAGGGGATCTTTTTGGTTGAGAATCATCTTGTGATCGAGTTCCGAGTCCACCCAAACCTGCACCTTTTTTTTGATTTCCTCAAAATCGATCACCATCCCCAAGGAATCCAAACTTGCGGAAGAAATCGTAATTTCTAAAACCCCGTTATGCCCGTGCGGATGGCGACATTTTCCCGCGTAATTAAGAAGCCGATGTCCGTAACAAAAATGAATGATTCGAGTGACCTGATAAACCGTGGAATTCATGGTTTCCTTCCGTACGGAATCTGGAGCCAACCATTCCCTCGCTTAAGCTCGGTCATGATTTCCTTCCGTACGGACTGTTGAACCAACCATTAGGCTCGGTCATGCGATCAGCCTCCCGCCGTCTACCGGAATCTGAGCCCCGGTCATAAAAGAACCAGACTCAATGAGAAAAGAGACGGCCTTGACGATATCTTGAGGCGTTCCCAGGCGTCTCAGCGGCGTGGCCCCAATCACCGCGCGTTTAAATTGGGGAGATGAATTTTCCGGAAGCAAAACCGGGCCCGGCAATATCGCGTTGACCCGAATTTTAGGAGACAAGGCCTTGGCTAAGGCGGTATTGAGACATAAAAGGCCGGCTTTTGAAACGCAATAGGGAATAAAGTCGGCATAGGGCCTAAGGCCCGCCCAATCGGCGAGATTGATAATCTGGCCTTCTTTTTTCATCCAAGGAAATACTTCTTGGGCCAAAAAAAACGGCGCGCGCAAATTGGCGTTTAAATGCTGGTCCCAATCCTCCGCCGTCGTTTTTCCGAATTGATTTTTCTCGTAAATCGAGGCATTGTTAATCAGGACGTCAATTTTCTTAAAATGCCCTCCCACCTCCGCGACCATTTTTTTAATCTGCCCCACATCGCTTAAATTCGCCTGAAAGGCGCGCGCGCTTCCGGGAGAAATCCGGTTAATCTCATTGACAAGGCTCAAGGCTTCTTTTTTTGAATGACGGTAATGAAGAGCCGTTTTCATTCCGCGCCCCGCGCAAAAAAGGGCAATTTCCCGCCCGATGCGCTTAGCCGCACCGGTAATCAAAACGACCCGCGGGTTCACCATGATTTATTTTCGCTTTTTTTAAGAAAAATAAGAAATTCCCGGTTTCCCTTCATTCCCGAAATCGGCGATTCTATGAGCCCTTCCTCAAGCAAACCCGCAAAAGACAAAAATTCGCGAATTTTTGAGACCGCCAGCTGCCGGGCTTCTTCCGTCTGAACAATTCCCTTAGGCGCCAATTTAGGCCCCACTTCAAACTGCGGCTTAATCAAAGCGATCATTTGAGCCGGGCTTTCCAAACAGGCCGCCACAGGTTTTAAAACCTGGGTCAAGGAAATAAAAGAGACGTCTATGACGGCTAGCGAAGGACGCGGGGAAAAATCTTCCGGGTTTAAAAACCGCGCGTTTATTTTTTCTCGAATAATCACCCGAGGGTCGTTTCTGATTTTTTGAGCGATTTGGCCGTGCCCGACATCAATAGCGTAAACTTTTTTCGCTCCTCTTTGAAGAAGGCAATCGGTAAAACCGCCGGTGGAGGCCCCAACATCGAGAACGATCTTTTCCGAAACGTCAACCTGAAAAGCCTTTAAAGCCGCTTCGAGCTTAAATCCGCCGCGGGAAACGTAAGGACAAGGAGCCGCAAGTTCGACTTGAGCCGATTCCGAAACCAGGCTTCCCGCCTTGACAATGGGAAGACCGTCTACGCTGACTTGCCCCGCCATAACGGCGGCCAAGGCCTTGGATCTGGTCTCGAAAAAACCGCGCTCAACCAGCAAAAGATCCAACCTTTGCTTTTTAGCTCGCTTCGGGCTTTTCACATCATATATGATAGAAGAATGTCTACGACTTTTGACTGCCGTTCGGTCGCCGAAAAGTTTAGAACTTGGGCCAAGGAAGAACTTTCAAGACTTACTATCATTCCCACATTGGCGACCGTTCTCTTTAAACCGCGCGCCGAGGAAGCCTCCCTTCAATATCGCGATTTGATTCTTAAAGACGCTTCCCGCCTTGGCTTTCACGCAAAAAAATTTGAACCGCATTCCGAAAGCGAACTTTGGTCTTTGATTGGAGAGCTCAATTCCGACCCCGCTATTTCTGGAATTCTCATCTTTTATCCCATGGGAGCTTCGATACCAGATGAAGATTTGATGGATCTCATCAATCCCTTAAAAGACGTCGAAGGGCTTCACTCCCTTAATTTGGGGTATCTTATTAAATACAAAAAATTCCTAAACTCGGGGCAACCAGAAAAATGCGTGGTTCCTGCGACCGCAAAAGCCGTCGTCAAAACCCTCCAAGAACATCAAGTTCCCATCGCGGGCTCTTTCGTTTCCATCATCAATAATTCGATGCGGGTCGGAAAGCCCTTGGGGCTCATGCTTGAAAATTTGGGCGCGACCGTAGTCAAGTGCCACGACAAAACCAAAAAACCAGATTTAGAGGAATGCGTTAGGCGCGCGGATATCGTGGTGACGGCGGTGCCCGCCCCGGATTTTTCCCTTGATCCTCTCTGGATTAAAAAAGGAGCTTCGATTCTTGACGTGTCTTATCAGGGAAACATTGACGTTCCCGCCGCGAAAGAGCGGTCTCAAATCATCACCGTTCCGGAAAACCGCATCGGACAAGTGACCCGCGCGCTTTTGTTTGTCAATCTCATCTACTGCGCGAAAGCCCTCAATGCCCTTCGTTGAACAAGAGAAAAACCATGCGCTTGCCCCTGAAAGTGTCCTCCCCTCGTCTTTAAATCATCACAAATCGCGGCCGCCCTCGGGCAACAAATGAGTAGAAATTAATTTGCAAGCGACGGCCAATCCAGTAACCCGGGCTTGCCCGGAATGAGTTCTTTCAGGAAGTCTTCGCACGGCAAGCACGTGATGCCGCGGCGCATAAGTTTTTCCTTCCCCCGATAGAGAAAGAAGGCCTTCGATTCGGGATAATCCTCGACCGTTTTGCGCTCGACTTCGCATTCGCGCGAGATATTATTGAGATTAAGAAGGAAGGCCTGGGAAAAAATGACGGCCTCCCACTCGTGTCCGGTAAACCCGGAAAACCTGCCGCCTAAACGCCGACGCCGGTCATCTTGTGATATTCTTTAAGGACCTCGGACGGCTTTCCCACCGCCAGGACGCGCCCTTGATCTAAAAGGCAAATTCGGTCGCAATATTCCTCCATCGCGGCGGCGGAATGACTGACAAAGAGAATCGTTTTACCGCTCCGGTGAATTTGAGACATCTTCTCGGCGCTTTTTTTCTGAAAGGCTTCATCTCCCACCGATAAAACCTCGTCGATCAGCAAAATATCGGGATTAATGAAAATGGCGGAAGAAAAGCCAAGCCGGGCCGACATGCCGGAGGAGTAGTTCCGGAGAGGCGTGTCAATAAAGCGCTCAAGCTCTGAAAATTCAACCACCGCGGGAAAAATATCGTCAACTTCAGAGCGGCTCATTCCGTAAAGGGAAGCGTTCAAATACACATTTTCGCGGCCCGTTAAATCAGGGTTAAACCCTACGCCCAGTTCAATCATCGTGCCGATTCGAGCCCCGAGCTGAACCTGGATTGTTCCGGAGGAGGGTTCAAGAATTCCGCTGATGATTTTGAGAAGCGTTGATTTGCCGGAACCGTTTCGCCCGATAAACCCAAAGACTTCTCCCCGCCGAATCTCAAGGGAAATGTCTTTCAAGGCCCAGAGGGTTTCTCTTTCCTCGCGGTAGCGTTTATGAAAAAATCCTACAAATTGAGATTTAAGGCTGGGTGAATGATTGCGGCGCAAAATAAAAGTTTTTGAGAGAGACTCCATCTTAATGGCCCAAACAGGCTCCTTGAGAGGCGACGGGACCGCGGTGGAAGATTCCAAACTCTTCAAATTTCCTCCGCAAAGCGCGTCTTAAAGCGGCTAAAGGTCCACGCCCCAATGAGAAGAGAAAGAAAGACCGCAATCAACATATTCCGCCAAAAAAGCGGGGCGGGAGTTTGATTATGCAAAAGAACCGACTGATAGCTTGAGATAAAATCCGTCATAGGGTTGTCCGCAATCCAGGCCCGGGCCCTGACGGGAACATCGGTAAATTGATAGACGACCGGGGTCAACCAAAAGCCGAGCATCA
>DAHXMM010000006.1:0-38960 GCA_027371715.1 Elusimicrobiota bacterium
GCCCGAAACTCGTCCGGGAGAAATAAAAACCCGAATCAACCGCGCCGGAGACACGGTGTTTGTCTTTCCAGACCAGGCGCGCGGCACGCTCAGGAAAGGTTTTGAGTTCTATAAAGTCCTGGATTCCCCCTCCGCCAAAGCGGCGTTCATGATGTTCATGATCTCCGAAGTCCATCCCTTCAATGACGGCAACGGCCGCGTCGCCCGGGTGATGATGAACGCGGAACTCGTCGCCGCGGGCTTAAGGCGCATCATCATCCCCGCCGTTTTCAGGGATGATTATCTGGGCTCGCTCAGGGCCTTGAGCAGACGGAGGGACCCGGCCGCTTACCTGCGGATGCTTGATTACGCGCAGCAGTTCTCAGCCGGCGTGGACTTCTCGGATTTCGCTTCCGCGCGCCGCGCGCTTGAAGCCGCCAACGCTTTTAAAGAGCCTGGAGAAGCGCGGTTGATTATTCCTAGCGGCCTGCTGTAAGCATCAGGCGGGAAATGGACTCTCCGACTTAAACATTAAGTCCAGAAAACCGGTGTCCAAATAGTGTCCATCCGGGGTCAAAAATGGGAAAAATCCCGCAAAGCCCAAAAAATGAATTTTAGTCGTTTCTCGTCGAGAAACCGAATTAATCAAGGCCGGACAAAAAACCGCGAAACCGGGCTTTTCCCATTAGGACGGAGTAGCTCTATCCATTGAGCTATCGGGGCTCAAAAGAAGTTTTTCAATACTCCAGTAGAGAATGAATGCGCTGGCCAGTCAATTTCTGACGGCCTTGGAGCGTTTTGAGCTCAAGTAAGAACGCCAGTCCCGCGATTTTGCCGCCGATTTTTTGTAAAAGCTGGCAAGCGGCTTGAGCGGTCCCACCGGTCGCCAGGACGTCATCAACCAACAGAATATTAGTTCCCGAGGGGAATGCGTCCGCATGAGCCTCAAGAACGTCTTGTCCATATTCCAAATCATAATTGACGGCGACCGTCTTTCGAGGCAACTTTCCTTTTTTTCGAACCAAGATCACCCCGGCGCCCAGGCAATAGGCAATAGGAGTCGCCAGCAGAAATCCGCGCGATTCAATTCCGGCGACGATGCCGATATGGGCGTTTTTAAAAGGCTCGGCCATTTGGTCAATAGCTGATTTAAAAGCTTTTGGGTTAGCCAAAAGAGGCGTAATATCTTTAAAGACAATGCCCGGTTTTGGGAAATCGGGGACGTCAACGATGGATTCTTTTAAGTGAGCGCTCATTATTTCCTCTTTTTAGAATGTGAGGCTTTTGGCGAGTGTTTTTTCGTCGCCTTCTTATTTTTTAAGAGAGTCAGGGTTAGCCGCGGAATTCTTCGCCGCATCAAGGAAAGTTCGTTGGAGGAACTTCTCTTTTTGTGAAGAACGGGGCGGCCTAGAATGTCGGTTCGCTCGGAATGGGCGTGCCAGCCTGGTTGAAGGTTTGGAGCTTTATATTTTGAGTCCTCAACCTCGATTAACCCCATGCGATTTGAAACTCGCCGTAGGCGGAGGAGCGCCCTTTCTTCAATTTGGCGTATTCTCTCGCGGGAAAGCCGAAGTCGTTTGCCCACTTCCTCAAGAGTCATCGGGTTTTGGCCGGTCAGGCCGTATCTAAGCTCGATAATCATTCTCTCGCGGTTTCCAATCTCGCGAATAGCCTGGTTCAGTTCATCGTGCAATTTGAGAACGGAAAGAAGATTGTCGGGAGAATTGTTCTCGGAATCGGAAAGCGTGTTTTCAACCGTTAAATTTTCTTCCTCGCTGTCGATGGGCGCGTCCAGAGACCCAACTCCGCGCGTGGCTTCGGCGGTGTCTAAAACCGCGCGCACTTGCCGAGCATTCCAACGCATTTTTTTTGCCATCTCAACCAAGCTCGGTTCCCTTCCGAGTTTAGCGCGCATTTTTTCCCACTCCTTGAGCCATTTTCGCAAGGCTTCCCACGCATGGGGAGGAACGCGGATAGTTTTTGATTGCTCCTCGACCGCGCGGCGAATAGATTGTTCGATCCAATAAGAGGAATAGGTTGAAAAACGAAATCCCTTGCGGGGATCGAATTTCTCAATGGAGCGAATCAGGCCGATGTTGCCTTCCTCGACTAAATCCATAAAATCAATACCCTGCCGATGATATTTTTTCGCGATGGGAACGACCAGACGCAGGTTGAGTTCCAAAATGCGCTTTTTGGCCTCATGATCGCCGCGCTTGGCTTGTCTCCAAAGCTTGTGCATTTCCTCGCGATCAACGGCGGGGAGTTTTTGAATGCCTTTAAAATATTGGTTGAGGGAATCAATACTGGCTTCAGTCATGCGTTCTCCTATCGTGTTCCTTGACCTAATGGTGAATCTCAAACCCCGATTCTAATTTTTGAACAGGCCGGGCTTCTTCAATCAGGGAGGCGATTTTCGCGCGGCCCGGGCCCGCTTTTAAATTTTTCATGAATTCTTTAACCTGGATGTTCGAGCCTTGAGCCTCTCCTTCAACCAGTCCATCTTCCCTGTTTCGGATCCACCCCGATAAGCCGAGGTTTTGCGCCATTTCCAAAACCGACCAACGCAAGCCCACTCCTTGCACCTCGCCACTGGCCGTAAAATGGATCCTTTTCATCTAAAAATCGGGGCACTGAGATTTGAACTCAGAACCTCTTGGTCCCGAACCAAGCGCTCTGCCAATTGAGCTATGCCCCGTAAAACAAGCGCCAAACTTAAAACATCGGGGACCCGGGAATCGAACCCGGAGTCTCTCCCACCCCAAGGGAGCGCTCTACCATTGAGCCAGTCCCCGCAAAATTGCGGAACCTTATAAAACCAAAGCTCCATACTCTATAAAAATTTGAATCAGGATGAAAGTTCTTTAACCGTGGCGCGCAATTCTTGACGGACTTCTTCCAGGGTTTTAAAAAACGAATGGCCAGGCATTGCGAAAACATTGGCGTTGACGGGCAATGATGTCTTTTCCCCTCTTTTTAATTCTTTTAAAACAGTTTTCCGCGCTCCAGCCAGGGTCACTTTCTGTTCGATAATAATATCTTTAAGTCGAAGAAGGGAAACGATATCCTTGCGCTCATAACGGCGGTGGCCGCTGGGCCTTCGAGAGGGGCGAGGAAAGCCTATCCGTTTCTCCCAATACCTGAGCGTATAGGGTTTGATTTGGCAGAAACGACAGACCTCGCCCATAGTAAAAAATTTTTTATCGGGCAAAGTCCCTAACAAATCCGACATTCCGCTTAAGGGTTAAGTAAGTTTCGCGAAGCTTTAAAACGGACGCTTCTGCGCTCGGGAACCGAGACCGACGCTCCGGTTTTTGGGTTTCTTCCCGAACGGGCTTTCCTGTATTTAACGCGGAATGTGCCAAAGTTCGAGATGACGACTTTTTCATTTTTCCGTAAAGCCTCGCCAATAGTTTGAAAAGCGGTCTCTACGGCCGCAGCCGCTTCGCTCTTCGCGCTAAGGGTTTTTGCGACGGCTTTGATGACGTCCAATCTATTCATGACCGCGACTCCTCAGATGACAAGGGAGGGTTTTCTCCGCCGTCATCTTTCTTCTTTTCAAGATCTTTAAAAATATCTTCCGGTTTTAGATTTTTCAGTTCATCTTTAAATTTAGAAACTTCTTCTTCCGTAATGGGTTTGGCCAAAGTTTGACAACGATCAAAAACGCCGCTATCAACATAAATAGGGCAACCCACGCGGACGGCTACCGCGATCGCGTCGGAGGGGCGCGCGTCCAGGGTAATCGCGGAATTTCCCTTGTGGATATGGATCCGCGCGTAAAAGGTATTTTCCTTAATGTCGGAGATGACGGCTTTGTCAACCGTATACCCCAAAGTCTTAATTGTTGAGACTAGGAGATCGTGGGTGAGCGGCCGGGGCAAAACGATGCCGGAGAAACGAATGGCGATGGCTTGGCTTTCCGCGATTCCAATCCAGATGGGGAGAAGGCGATTGCCGCTTAATTCCTCAAGGAAAATAATGGCTTCGTTAACCATGGTTGCCAGGGAATAAATCCGGACTTCCAGTTCTTGGGGTTCCTTGGCTTTGGCCATGAGTCTATTTAACCAAATCCTGAGAACTTAGAAAAGGATGAGCTTGGAGCGTTTCTGTCATTTGTCTCAATAATAAATCGAAGCCTTCTCTCGTTTTTGCTGAAACCAGCAAACGGTCCGGATATTTCACATTTAATGCCGCGCGTTTCTGGAAATCCAGCGTGTCCGCTTTATTAAGAATTCTAATCTGGGGGATTTTTTCGGCTTTGAGCTGTTTAAGAGTTTGAATGACGGACTCATCTTGAATTTCAATATCCTTTGAGCTGGCATCGGAGACAATGAGGAGGCAATCCGCCTGGGGAATTTCTTCCAGAGTTGAATGGAATGCCGCGATGAGAGCGGTTGGGAGGCGTTGAATAAACCCGACGGTATCCGTCAAAACGGCGAAGGTTTCCCCCAATAAACGGATTTTTCGAGAATGAGGGTCTAAAGTCGCAAAGAGCTTGTCATCGGCGTAAACTGTTTTTGGGCTTTTACTGAGAGCGTTCAAGAGAGTCGATTTTCCCGCGTTGGTGTATCCGATGATGGCAATTTGCTTCTCGTTTCCTTCCAAGCGTTTTTTTCGTCGAACGGATCGACTTGACTTCACTTTTTCAAGCTCGTTTTTTAAGCGCCGAATGCGGAGCTGAATATGGCGTTTTTCATATTCTAATTTTCGCTCTCCAGGGCCGCGGGTTCCAATTCCCCCCACTTGTTGAGAAAATCCTCTCCAAGATCCGGTCAAGCGCGGCAAGAGATAAGACAGTTGCGCCAGTTCCACTTGAATTTTTCCCTCGCTGGTTTGCGCTCTTTTGGCAAAAATATCCAAAATAAGGCGTGAGCGGTCAAGAACTTTTGCGCGGCAAAGAGATTCGATGTTCTTTTGTTGGGCGGCGGTTAAATCGTGATCGAAGATCACGGTCGTGGATTTAAGCCTTTGGCAGGCGGCGGCAATCTCTAGAATTTTGCCGTGCCCGAGCAAGGTAGCTGGGTGGTAACGCGCGACCAGTTGATAAAATTTTTCCGCTACGTTTCCGCCCGCGGTTTCCGTTAAACGCTCAAGTTCTAAGTGACTTGATTCCATGGCGGAAAATTCTCGCTTAAGGCCGACCCCGACTAAAATAATACGCTCAAATGATTTGTTCTCAAAGAAACGAGCAAATCCTTTTTGAGACTCATTGTTCATCCGAAAACTCCCTCTTGGTGGAGAATCTTCGTGGCTTGAGAAAACATCAGGGCGGGTGTTTGTCCCGCGATTTCAAACACCGGGCCCTTAATTTGATGCTTAAACCAGGTGCGCTGTCTTTTGGCGTAGGCGTGGGTTTCCTTTATAAATTCAATCATCCCTGCATCTTCTGATATTTCTCCTTTAAGATAGCGGATGGCTTGGGGATAACCAAGGCTTTGAAACCCCGGCTCTTCTCCGGAGTAAAATCTTGGAATCAGACGGGCGGTTTCTTCGATAATTTGCGGCCACATACCTCGGCATCTTGTTTCGAGTTTTTGTTTTAAAATTTCAACGGGCCATTCGACGCGAAGGGTGATGAATTCCTCCGTATTTTCTTTTTCCTCCTTCCAAAAATCCGACAGAGGGTGTCCGCTGATTCGATACACTTCTAACGCGCGGATCACTCTCTGGATATTGTTGGCGGGAATACGGTGCGCTGCTAGAGGATCAATTTTTTTAAGTTCCTGATGTAAAAATAAACGGCCTTTCTCTTTTGAGATTTTTAGAAGTTCGTCGCGAACATGCGCGTCGGCCTTGGGAAGAAGAGATAATCCTTGTGAAAGAGCCTTAAGATAGAGCCCTGTCCCTCCGGCAATAATGGGAATGCGATTTTCATTTTTTAATTTATCGAGAATGGGTTTTGCCAGGGCTAGGAAACTTCCTGCATCAAAGGAGTTTCCAGGGTCTAAAAAGCCCACGAGATGATAGGCGATTCCCTCAAAGCGGCCTTGGGGGTCGAGCCTGGGTTTAGCGGTTCCCGCATCGAGGCGCTTGTAGATTTGTCGCGAGTCTGCAGACAGAATCTCTCCATTAAACTCTTGCGCCAACAAAACCGCAAGTTCCGTCTTCCCGGAACCCGTCGGACCGACGACGGCGATACAAGGCTTTCGAGCTTTTAGGATTTGAGAGTGGATTCTTTCCAATAAGGCCCTTTGTGATTTTTAACGCAGAGACAATGAAAAGAGCAACCGGGGATGCAAACCTCGGGAAGCCTGAGGGAAATCCTTGTTTCACAATCTAAGTCGTCTTCCGCCATTTGAACAAGTTCTTTTTGATGTTTGGCGCTAATTTTTGTAAAGGCAATTCCTACTTTATGGGTTTCTCCCTTGGAGTTGATGCTGACGATTTCCCCTTCAATGGGAATCCGTTTTAGTCCGGGAAGATTAATGACCATCTCGAATTTTTTGGCCTTAGGCGGCTCTAAGAAAACGATCAAAGACATTCCCCCCGCTGACAAATCCGTGAGAATGGCGGGTTGAGTCGGCGAATGAGCCTCATGCGGGTTGGGGTGAGCATCGGGTCCGAACTCAATGGAAATAGGCTCGACCATCCCCTCCATGATGTTAAAACGCGGGTGTTTGCGGCGTTCGGCTCCTTGATGTTTTTGATTCATTTTATTTTTTCTCCTATGAGAAGAAAGTCTGATGCGTCGACAATCTTAATGGAATGAACTTTTCCCATGCTTTTGTCCCCACCTTCCCATTTTACCTTAAAGCCGTCGCTTGTGCGCCCGAAATTTTCATTTTCTTCAAGGACTTCAATTCTTTGGCCGATTTTCCCTTGGAGGGCCTTTCGCCCGATTTCACGGGCCAGATCATTTAAGCGTGCGAGACGTTCTTCTTTAACGGAAGACGGAACATCATCAGAGTTTTCAGCGAAAGAAAGAGTTCCGGGGCGTGGAGAATATTTGAAGGAATAAATCCAGGCCGGCTGAAACTCTTTGATGAAGGACAAGGTTTCATTGAAATCCGCTTCCGTTTCGGTGGGAAAACCGACGATGATATCGGTGGATAGGACGAGATTGGGGAGTTCTGATTTTAGCATCAAAACTTTTTCCATAAACAGTTCTCGGGTGTAATTGCGGCGCATCATCTTCAAAATACGGTTAGAGCCGGATTGAAGGGGTAAATGAAGATAGGGGCAGACCGTTTGACAGTCTTTAAAGGCGGAAATCATTTCTTTTGTCACATAATAGGGGTGTGGGCTCATGAACCGGAGGCGTTTGAGCCCTTTGGTTTCATCAAGAATTCTTAAGAGATCGGGGAATTTGACGGTTTTGCCTTGATATTCGGATTGATAACTATTGACGGTTTGCCCCAGAAGAGTGATTTCTTTGACCCCGGCTGAGACCTTGGAATTGACTTCCTCCACAATAGTTTCAACCGGGCGATATTTCTCTCGTCCTCGAACCGAAGGGACGATGCAGTAGGAGCAAGAATAATTACATCCCCGCATAATCGTCACAAAATCGCAGGCAGATCCTTGTAAGGAAACGGAAGTTTGTGGAAAGTCAAGAACGTTTTCGGAGGCGAGATCAAATTTTTCCGACAAAACGTCCTCGATTAGTTTTGAAAAACTCTCTATTGATTTGGCGCCAATAACTAAATCGACGTGAGGAAAGCGCTCTTTGAGTTTGGGGCCCAGCCGTTCGGCCGCGCATCCGGCGACGACCAACAGACGATGGGGTTTTTGTTTTTTCCAGCTTCTTAGTCTTCCGATAAAAGAGATGGCGCGGTCTTCCGCGTGCTGGCGCACCGTGCAGGTCGAAATCACAACGGCGTCCGCCGTCTCCAGGGATTCTCCGGATGAGAAGCCTTTATTTAAAAAAGATTGCGCCATTTCTGAGGAATCGGCAAAAGACATTTGACAGCCAAAACTGACGACATGAATTTTAGGGTTTTTAATCAGAATTTTAGGCGCGGATATCAACGGTGAATTTTTCATTTTTGGTTTTTTGCGCATTTACCGCAGAATCCAAATATCTCATGACGGTGCCACTTAATTTTAAACCCTATTTTGCGGCAGGTTGTTTCTTGGATTTTTTCAAGCTCCGGCCACTGAATTTCCTGGATGCTTCCGCAGGAAATGCAGACCAAATGATCATGATGGGGCCGTTCGAAATGGACCTCAAATCTCGGCGGTCCGGAAAGCCCGGCGATGCGGCTTAAGAGGTTTGAATCTTCGAGCATTTTAATCGTCCTAAACACGGTTGCGCGGCCAATTCCTTGGGAGCGGAGAGCCTGATAGATTTCTTCTTGATTGAGGTGTCTTTCGGCTTTGAGAAAATAAGCCAGTATCTTTTGGCGCGGAGAGGTTAGGCGCAGTCCATTTCTTCCCAGATATTCGGAAAAAAGAGTTTCAATTTTCTTTGCGTAATCCTCCCGGTTGATAGCGCCTGGAAAATAGGAGAGTTCACTCATGTGTTTTAATCGAGGATTCCGACGGCTTTTTTGGGGTCGAGAATTTCGGAAAGCTCTTTTTCCTCAACGAGTTTACGGGCCAGGACGATTTTTGGGATCGTCGTTTTCTTGGCCACCGCTTCTTTGAACACTTCCGCGGCGCGGGCGTAGCCGATTTTTGGGTTTAAGAGAGTCGCCAAGGAGGGGTTCTGCTCGAAGTAGTGAGAGCATTTTTCCGTATCGGCGACAATCCCCGCGATACATTTCTTTTCGACCACGGGAAGAAAATTAATGAGGAGGTTGATTGAGTCAAGAAGATTGTAGGTCGCCAAAGGGGTCATGACGTTTAAATCCATTTGACCCGCTTGCGCGCAGAGAGAAACGGCCGTGTCTCGCCCCACGATTTGAAAAGAGACCATGTTCAGACATTCGAGAATCGAGGGGTTGACTTTTCCCGGCATGATGGAAGATCCCGGTTGAACCGCCGGCAAGACAATTTCCGCAAAGCCGGTGGTCGGGCCCGAGCAAAGAAGTCGCAAGTCATTAGCGATGCGAATGAGTTCAGAAGCGAGTTCTTTGAGCGCGCTTGAAATAGCGAGCAGCGGTTGATGGCTTTGAAGCGCCATTCTGGGGTCTTTTGCCGGAACCAAGGGAAGGCGGGTAATCGCGGCTAAATGAGACACGGCTTTTTCTCTAAAATGAGGCAAGGTGTTGGCGCCGGTTCCGGCGGCGGTGCCGCCTAAAGCGACATGGGCGAGAAGTCCGGACCTTCGATTGATTTCCGAATGGCAGGCTTTTAAGGTTTCTCCATAGGCTTTAAATTCTTGTCCCAACGTAATGGGAACGGCGTCTTGCAAATGAGTGCGGGCGGTTTTGACGACGTCTTTGAATTCTTCTCCCTTGTCTAGGAAGGCTTTGGCCAATGAGTCGAGAATAGGGAGAAGTTTTTTTATTTCTAAGAATACCGCGACATAGGAAGCCGTGGGAAAGGTGTCGTTGGTGGACTGAGCCATGTTGACGTGATCGTTGGGGTGAATAAAATCATATTTCCCTAAAGGTTTTCCCGACATTTCCGCCGCGCGATTGGCGATGACTTCATTGGTATTCATGTTAAACGAAGTGCCGGCGCCGGCTTGATAGACATCAATCATAAATTGTTCTTTCCATTGGCCGGAGAGAATCTCATCGGCGGCCTTGATGATGAGAGAGGCTTTTTCTTCAGGAAGAGCTTGAAGCTCTTGATTCGCCACAACGCAGGCTTTTTTCACCGCGGCGTAGGCGAAAATTAAGGATGAGTGGGCTTTGAGTCCGGAAACCGGAAAATTCTCGATTGCGCGTTGAGTTTGAACTCCGTAGTAGGCCTTGGCCGGAACTTCTTTTTCCCCCAAGGAATCTTTTTCGATGCGAAACGAATGAGCGTTGTTCATGACGATATTCTCCTAGATTTTTTCAACGTCTTTTGAAGAAACCCAGCCTCGGGACCCTTCTTTTAAAAGTCCGACTTCAATCCAGTCGGAACTTGCCGACAATATTTCAACGCGGCGGCCCTCGGGGGCGGTGAAATTAACGGAAAAAGATTCCCCAGGGCCGCTACGAACTTCCGCGGTTTGAGTAATGATAACTCCCAAGGCGTTCGGTTCAAGTAAGAACCGGATTCCCCACCAAATTCCAAAAACGGAACAAAGGATAAGGGAGATTGAGATCAGAGGCCGTAACGGGGCGGGCTTTTTCATTTTAATCCAAATCCCCGCCGACAAAAGAAATATCCATGTAAACATCCAAAAAGAGCCGGAAAGCTCTTTAAGGCTGAGCCAGTAGAAAAAATAAAAGAGAATGGGCGGAATGCCGGAAGGGACGAGATCTTCCCCTGCTCTTTTAAGCGCAAAGGCTAGATTGTATCGGATATCGGAATTTCGGGGCATGAGATCAAAAGCTCTTTGATAAGAGACGATGGCTTCCCCCAGTTTTCCAGATTTAAATAAGGCGTTTCCCAAGTCATACTGCAAGAATGGATTGTCGGGAGATTTTCCAACGGCGCTTTGAAATAAAACAGCGGACGCCGCATAATCGCCGGAATCGTATTTTTGGCGGGCTTGCGCCGCTAAGTTCTGTTGAGCGAACGCGGGAGCGGAAAACAAAAAAAGGAACGGAAAGATACGGAAAGAAAGGAAAGTTTTTTTCTGTTTATTCCATCCGTTCTTTCTTTTGCTTTCCGTTTTTTCTTTTGCTTTCCGTTCTTTCATTTAAGTTCTCTCTCGATGGATTCAATTAATGCGGAAACGTCATCGGCAATTTCAGAATTTGCGGTTTGGGTTGTGGCCCCGGCGGGAGCGAACCTTCGGGAATCAATTTCATCCCAGACGCGCTTGATATTTTCAAGAGCGTTTGGGGAGACGCGAAAATTAGCTTTTTGGAGTTCTTGATTGAGTCCCTTTAGCGTCAAAGCCGATGGAGATTGGCCCAGTTTATCCGCTAAGTACCTGATGAGGGCTTCGGAAAGTTTCTCCGTCATTTCTTTCGGATTAGAGAGGTGCTCTTTTTTTGCTGTTTCAATAATTTGGAGAGCTTTTTTGAAGGCTTGCCGTTTCCTGACTTCCAAGGGGTTGCGAACCTTCATTTCTTCATATTGATCAAGACCGAAGAAAAACGCAAAGAAAAGGAAAGGAAAGAAATTAATGAGGCCAGCTGTGGAGAGGAAATCCAAAAATCTTTCAAAGAGAGAGACTTTCTGATAAGGTTTGAGATAGCGAATATCCTCGGAAATAGTGGATACGTCTTGAGGAGCGGCGGCTGAAAAATTGGAGACGTTTCCTGTTCCTGAGCCGGGAGCCCCCTTAGCGACGTGAAGGACAATAATTGGAGAATAAAGGGTTTGATAGGAACGCGTTTTAAGGTTAAAAAAGGAAAATGCGATTTTGGGAATTGTCAACGTTCCTGAAATTCTCGGAACTAAGATGGTCTTAAAGAACTTGCTTCCTTGAACTATGTCGTTTTGCTTGTTGAGCTTGAGAGAATTGACCGTGTCGTAGACATGAAAATCCGGCATGGTTGGAATTGCGGGAGCGTCCAAACTCTTTAAATTTCCTTGACCGGAAATGACCAGCGTCAAATTGACCGCGTCCCCGACATTAACCTGGGTTCGGTCCACCGAAGCCGAGAGTGAAAAACTGCCGACCGCCCCCGAAAAATTTGCCGGTTTTCCTTTATCGGGAAGCGGCAAGGCTGTTAAAATTAAGGGTTCTGAGTGAAGGGTTTCCGCCTGGGTCATTCCCAATTGTCCTGAAAAAATGTTGTTTAAGAAACTTTGAGAAAAAGGATCGACGGCGAGGCTCTTTTGAATTCGGCAATCGACTGTTGCGGGGCCTATTTCGAGTCGCCCGGCTTGGACTGGAAATAAAGCGAGTTTAATCTCAGAATAATAGTAAGTTCGTCCGTTAACTACTGTTTGCCCGTTTCTTTGAGGCGGCAAGTCTTCAGAAATAAATCCTGAGAGTTTCGGCGGGTTATATTGCGGGCTTCCCGCGAGGCTGACTCCAGTAAAAAACTTAACAGAGAGAGTCGCTTGTTCATTGACATATACTCTCTTTTTGTCAACAACTGCTTTCACGAATACATCGGGATTTCGGGGAGTCGGGTTTCGCGCATAGTTGTAACCAGAACCGGATTGGACGCTGACTCCAGGAGGAGCCTGAACGGAAACGGCTCCGCCGCTCCGGGGATAGCCCTGGTTTGCGGATGCGCCATTTTTAGACACCTTGATAATAATCGGCCGGGTTTGATATTTTCGCCCTCCATAGCTGATGGAGATGGGCGGAATCGTTCCTTTTCCGACAAATCGCGGAACGAGGACGTAGGTGTATTCGGTGTCTGTTTCCATTTGCCCGTTGATAATTGAAATAGATTGGCCTTTTCCGGAAGAGTAAACGCTAAAATTAGAAAGAAGCGGGATTTGTGGGTCGGGGATGGAACCGCCGGAGCCCGTGACCGAAACGGTGAGGGTGATCTGTTCATTGAGACTCACGATAGTTTTGTCTACGCTTGCATGAATGGCGACTTGGGCGCGGGCCTGAATTCCATAGAACAAAAGAAAACATCCGGCTAAAGCGAGAACGCTTATAATTTTCTTTTTCATTACCAATCCTCTCCTTCTGGAGGCTTTGACGGGCTTCCTTTTTGCAACTGCTCCTTGGTATTAGGCTTTTGGTCCGTGACCGAACTTAGGATTCGGCGCAAATCATCTTTAGACAGCTGGTTATGAGATTGGTTTCTTTGCTGTTGTTGTTGATTTTGCTGAGATGAAGACGGGCGCGGAGGCGGCGGGGGCGGGTTTCCCCCTCCTCCTTTTTGATTCTTGGGATTATTTTTCTTTTGGTTTTGTTTTTTTGGAGGCGGATGTTTAAGATAATGAAGGGCCACCGCTAAATTGTGCGCGGCTTCGGGATTATTGGGATTGAGAAGAAGTGAATTTCGATAAGATTGTGCGGCTTCTGCGTATTGGGATTTTTGAAAAGCGCTGTTTCCAATATTGTAATAGGCTGCTGATTTTAGAAGCTGAGGTGCAGCGTGAATTTTACTTGCCTGGGTGAAAGCCTTGGCGGCGGAGCCGTATTTTCCCAAACGATATAAAGCGTCTCCCGCGTTAAAAATCGGATTTGGATTGTTAGGGGCGGCCTTGATGGCTGAGAGATAATGGTCGAGCGCTGGGGTGTATTGTTTGTTGTCGTAGAGATTATTTCCTTGTCTTAAGTCCGATTCCATTCCGGCTTTAACCGGTGAACTCAAAAAGGACATTGAAAGGAGCGCGAAAAAAACAAGGAGCGCGGCCTCTTTTTTAGGAGGTATCGCCTTTTTTATGAGGTCTTTTCCGGATTTTGAAATTTTTTCCAAAGCCCCCATCTTTTCGGGAATGAGAAGTTCGATAAGAAGAAGAACAAAGGCGAGACTGAGCGGAATCATAAAATGATTTTTATAGATATGGGCGGTTTCTTGAGTTCCTTTAGACTTGGGCCCTTGCGTTATTCCTTTTAAGAGATCGGAGATTTCATCTTGAGCGGCGCTGGCCTGCCAATAAGTTCCGCCTGAATTAGAAGCTATTTTCTGCAAGGTTTCCGGTCTCAAATGAGTGATGACGGTTGTTCCTGATTTATTTTTTTGATAACGAGAGAGATTTCCCGAAGCGTCTTTAATTGGAATCGGTCCTCCTTCCGAGGTCCCGAATCCCAAGGTGAAAATTCGTATTCCATGGGCGGCGGCTTCTTTTGCCGCTTCTCCGGGGTGGGTATCGTGATCGCCTCCATCGGAGAGAATAACGAGATTTTTATTTCCGGCGTAAGGAGTCAGGGTCTGAGTCGCGAGATTAATTGCGTCTCCCATCGCGGTTCCCGGGGTTGGGAGCATATCGGCGTGGATATCCGATAAAACATCGGAGACCGCGTTTAAATCAGTGGTCAAGGGACACACAATGCTTGCTTGTCCGGAAAAGACGATAATTCCGATGCGGACAGGCGTCCCTTCTTCTTTTAATCCTGAAATAATGAGTTGGAGTTCGCTACGCGCTTTTTCTAAGCGATTGGGAGAAACATCTTCGGTCAGCATGGAAAGAGAAGTGTCAATGGCGAGAACAACGACCTGAGAAGAGCTTTTCGATGAACTCAATTCCACGCCCCATTGCGGGCCGGCTAAAGCGAGAAAGAGTAAAATGATAGTTCCAATTTGAAGAAGAGATTTGATATTTCGTCTTTGGCTGGTTTCCGGTTTTAAGAGACGGGCAAGCGTTCCAAGATTGCCAAACCGACTGGAAATTTTTTCTCTCTTTGAGTTCCCGATACGAATAAAGACCCAAATGGTCGCGGCGGCAAGAAGCGCCCAAAACAGATAGAGAGGGTTTCTAAACATAGTTTTACGGCCACCTCAAAAGCCAGGTATTGGCGAGCAAAATTTCTGATATAAGGATAAGTGCGGCGATTAAAACCGGAATTCGGTACATATCCGCGCGCATGATAATCGGCGGAATTTTTACTTTTGATTTTTGAAGTTTGTTGATCGTCGCGTAAACTTCTTTGAGTTCACCTTTGTTGGTCACGCGGAAATATCGTCCATTGGTCATTTGCGCGATTTGAGTCAAAAGAGCGTCGTCAATATCATCGTCAATCCGAACCATGACTTGTCCGCCGCTGGGATCTCTAACCGGCATAAGAGTGGAACCATGGCGGGCGGTTCCAATGGTGTAAATTTTGACTCCCATGGAAGCGGCCGCGCGTGCGGCCGTGACGGGGTCGACCGTGCCGGTGTTGGAGCGTCCGTCGGTTAAAAGAATAATGATTTTGGTTTTGGCGTGGCTTTCCTTGAGATGATTGAGAGCCGAGACAATTCCGTCGCCAATAGCGGTTCCGTTCGATTGCGTGATTCCCGGATAGAGAGTTTTAATTTGAGAAATCAAGGCGTTGTAATCCAAGGTGAGAGGACACAAAAGCTCGGGAGCTCCCCCAAAAGTGACCAGGCCAATGCGGTCTTGGACTCTTCCTAAAACAAAGTTAATGGCCGCTTCTTTGGCGGCGGTGATTCGATTTGGCTTAATATCAATGGAACTCATACTGAGAGAACTGTCAATGGCGAGCATGATATCGATGCCTTCTCCAAAGCCTTTAAGGGTGCTTGAAATTTTCTGCGGGCGAGCGAGAGAAAAAATAATCAGACAAAGGGCGAGGCCTCTGGCGATTAAAGGAGTCCATTGCCCCGCCCAAATTTTGGGAGTTTTCCCCTGCTTCCAAAACCTAGAATTTGCCGGAAAAGGCAAGACCTGTTTCCATCTTTGAAAATAATAGGCGAAAGCGAGAGATACAATAAGAAGCGCTAAAAGGACGAAAGCCCAAGGGTGAACAAAAATCATCGGGGAACTCCGGGCCCTTGAACAGGCAACGACTCCTTGGGATTTGTGCTCTCGACTAAATAAAGGGCGCTTTCAATATCTAAGAGATTCCAGTCCTTCTCCGGCGCGACTTTTGCAAATTTAACCAAATCCGCTCGGTCAAAAAGATTTTTAAATCGGGCCAGAATTTGGGGGTCGATTTCCGATTGTTTGAGATGCCGATAAAGCTCAACTGTCGTCATTTTTGTCGCGGGCATTGTAAATCGCCGCTCAAAATAGCGTTTTAAGATTTCGCTCAGCTCAAAGTAGAATTCTTTGTAGCGCGTCTGTTCAAAAAGCTTTGCGGCTCGTAATTTTTCAATTTCCTCTTGCGCGATGACATGCGCCGGGCGCGTATCAATAGTGAGAACAGAGGGGCTGAGCAGAATCTCTTTTTTGCGCTTGAGATAAAGCCAAATAAGTAAGGCCACAATGAGGGCGCCTAATATCCATGGCCACAATAAGGGCCACGCCTTCATTGGAGAGGCAATATCGTAAATCTTAAGAGTCTTAAGCGGCTTTTCAGCGACGTTCAAGATGAACGGCGGGCTTTGAACTTCGGTGGTTCCGGAAGGGCCTTTGAGTTTCCAAAAGAGATTGATGGGTAAGGATCCGACATTGAGAGGCAGTATTTTTAATACGAAATTTTGGCTGGGAGAATTGCCGCTTTGGGGAGACAAGCCTTGAACTTGGGCGATGACGAAGGTGTCTGTGGTTGAGGCGGCTAAATCGAGAGCGGCGCGGGCGTTGGAAGGATGATTGACGCTCACTTTGAGATAAAGCGGAGTTGCGACCGTGGGAGTTCCGGAAGCGACTTGGATATTAAAAGTCGCTTCTTGGGCATAAGCCTTTCCGGGTAGGAAAAAGAAGGCGATAAGGCAAAGAGAGCGAATAGTCATCTGGAAAGTTTCTTGGCCCGGCGGCGAAAAAATTGGACTACGGGGTCGATATAAGAGGCGTCTGTTCCAATTTGAATGGAGTCAATGCCGGAGAGTTGAAAGAGTCTTTGAATTTGATCAAGCCTCTTTTCTTCTTCTTTATGGTGCTCAGAAAGGGCGTTCTTGGATGAAGCGTCAAATAAAATGGATTTCCCCGATTCCGGGTCTTCAAGGTTAATTAAAGCGTCGAATGAAGGCAGGTTTTTCTCTCTTGGATCTGTGAGAATGACGGGAATCAAATCGTGCTTGAGGCTTCCGAGTTTGAGCGCGTGCTCAAAGGAAGCGAAATCATCCGTTCTAAAATCTGAAATGAGAAAAACGATGCAGTGGCGGCGTAAAACTCGGCTGAGAGTTTCAAGAATAATATCGAGCCTAGTCCCACTTTTCTTGGGTTCGTAAGCCAAGACATCGCGAATGAGGTGGAGGATGTGTTTTCTCCCCTTTTTTGGAGGAACAAATTCTTCCACTCCCTCCGTAAATAAAAACATCCCAACCTTATCATTGTTTTGAAGAGCGGAGAAGGCTAAAACGGCGGCAAGCTCGGCCGCGATTTCTTTTTTGAGCGCGGATGATCCAAAGAATTGGCTTTTCGAAAGATCGCAGGCGATGACGACGGTGAGTTCTCGTTCCTCGGTGTATTGGCGAACGTAGGGTTTTCTTGTTCTGGCCGTGACGTTGCGGTCGATGAGGCGAATATCATCTCCGGGAGAATATTCCCTGACTTCGGCAAATTCCATTCCACGTCCCTTAAAGACGCTTAAATATTCCCCCGCGAAGGTTTCAGCGACGAGTCGCCCTGTCAAAATCTCGATATGGCGGACCTTTGACAGGATATCGCTGGAAAGACCGAGAGCGGAATTTGTTCCGGGCATGGGGATACTATTTTTTAGCTTAAGGGACCTCGACGGCCTCAAAAAGAGAGCGCAAAATATCTTCTGAAGTTATGTTTTGAGCTTCTGCTTCATAGCTGAGAAGAACGCGGTGCCGCAGTACGTCGGTCCCAACGGTTTTGACATCTTCAGGCGTGACATATCCACGTCCGTTTAAAAAGGCGTAGGCTCTAGCCGCCTTGGCCAGCGCAATAGTCGCGCGCGGGCTTGCGCCGTAAGAAATGAGAGATTTTTCCTTGTTGAGTTTGTAGTCTTGGGGCGTTCTCGTCGCATAGACTAAATCCACAATATAGGCCTTAATTTTTTCGTCCATGTAGATTTCAGAGGCAACTTTTCTTGCCTGCAAGACTTGTTGAGGGGTGACCACGACTTTGGGGACTAGCGGCGTATCGGAAGACATTCGTTCCAATATTGTTTTCTCTTCCAGTTTGCTGGGATAGGAGACCTTAATCTTAAGCATGAAGCGGTCCACCTGGGCTTCGGGAAGCGGGTAGGTTCCCTCTTGTTCGATGGGGTTTTGAGTCGCCAAAACTAAAAAAAGTTCCGGTAGCGGATAGGTAGTGGTTCCAATCGTGATGCTTTTTTCCTGCATTGCTTCGAGAAGTGCGCTCTGAACCTTGGCCGGCGCACGGTTGATTTCATCGGCTAGGATTAGATTGGCAAACAAGGGGCCTTTTTTAACCGTAAAATCGGAATCCTTAGGATTAAAGACCAAGGTTCCCGTGAGATCCGCCGGTAAGAGATCAGGAGTAAACTGAATGCGGGAAAAGTCCGCCTTCAAACATTGGGAAAGAGTTTTAATGGTCAAGGTTTTGGCCAGCCCCGGCACTCCTTCAAGAAGGATATGCCCCCCGGCGATAATTCCAATGAGAATGCGGTCGATAATGTCTTCTTGACCGACAATGACCCGTCCGGTTTCTCTTTTGAGTTCGGCGATAAATAAACTTTCCTCCGAGACTTTTTTGTTGATTTCTTTAATTCCTAATTCCATGCTGGTTTCTCCTTAGTGGTTGAGAGGCGCGGCGCACTCTTCTGGTGCGGGTGGAGTGGGAGCGAGGGGACTTCCGCTTTGAGCGGCCTGAGTTTGCCTTTCCTGCATTTCCCTTTTCCATTCGGCGCACGCGGCGTCTATTTCTTTTTGCCTTTTCTTTTGTAAATCATTGAGAACATTCAGCGCTTTTTGACGCACCGGGCCTTCTCCGTCTTTTAATAGAGCCGTGATGTTGGGCGCCGCGGAATAAGCGCTCATGTCGTCAAGAGTTTGGAGGGCCGCCAACCTTATATCCGTGTTATAATCGTTGAGCGCGGCAAGAACATGAGTCAAGACATCGCTGTTGGATTTATACTGAGAGAGAAGTCCGAGAATCTTCACGCGCAAACTGACGGAGGGATCATTCTTTAAATGTTTAAAGAGAAGAGGAAGGGCGAGGGAAGATTTTCCATTGACCAATAGCTTTAAGGCTTGCCAGCGAACTTTCTCATTGGTGTCATTGACTGTTCGGGCTATTTTCTGTTCGTCTTCCGGTGTTAAAAGCGGTTTGATGGTATTGAGTTTGCTGAGGATTGGCGGAGGCGGCGGAGGCGGCGGCAAGGGTTTCGGCTTTAATTCTTGAAACGCAAAATATCCGGCGATGATAAAAAGAACAAAAAGAAATAAATATTTCATGGGGTGTTTTCCTGTCGCGAGAGATAGCGCATATCTCGATTAAAACAAATTGAATTTAGTGTGCGCAACGCCCTTATGGGGCTTGGGTTTTGGATTTACTGGGGAGGTTGAAATTGAGAGACAAATAACTGACGTTTCCAAGAAAAGCCATGGGAACAAAGGCGTAGTCAAAAGAGACGTCTCCAGCGGAAAAGCCGACTCCCCCTGAGAACATTGAGACCGGTCCCAAGTCGGAACTTTCGATGTTCATCGTGTTGATTCCGCCGCGCAAAGAGACTTTCATGGTTTTGTCGATGGGAATAGCGTATTCAGCCCCCACGGCGCCGTAGACGATATTTTGTTCGGGCGCGATCATGTCCATGGAGAGAGTCACGCCTTTCCATGGATACATGGCTCCCCCCACTTTAAACTGAAAGGGTTGAACTGTTTGAACGGCGTCAAATTTCGGCCCTTGTCCAATATTTTGGGCCGTGATTCCCATATCGTAATAGCTATCTCCATGATAAATGCGGGTTTGAACGCCAAAATCTCCCCCATAGGAATCAGCGGACTGGACAATGGTCGAATGAATCCAGCGCCCGGAAACTCCCATGGAGGTCGCGATATTGTTGTCGGATAAATCGGGAATACTTTCTCCCCATCCAACCTCGGCGACGTAATCATGAGGAGAAAAATTTCCGAGAGAATTGCCATTAATGTCGGTTTGCGCGATGGACCCGTAACTCTGCGAGCGAAATCCCACGGCAAGAACCCCGGTATCCGAAACTCTTTTGGCGACCTCGGCGGCCTGATAATTGATACCGGCCAAATACGGCGTATACATGAGAGAGCCTGATGTGTCCGAAACTCGGGACAGCCCGGCCGGGTTCCAATATAAGGAAGTGGCATCATCAGTGACGGCGGTGTAAGCGCCTCCCATGGCGATGCCGCGCGCTCCGATGGGTTCGAGTAAAAACTGGTCGCCCGCCGTCCCAATGGCGTTGGTGGTGAAATCCGAGACGACGGCAGCGGAGATTTTTGCCGGGAAAACAAAGGTGCTGATTACAAATAAAACGAGAGCCGCGCCAATCACTGAGCGCAACCTCATGCCTTTATCGCTTCCCTTGGCGATTTTCATTGTGCGTTTTTACGCCAAAATTCTCCTTTATTTACTACCTTTCAACGGCGACTTTGTAAATATCGTTAGTTCCTTGATAGGTGACGTAAACGAGATAAACTCCACTGGCGACAAGACGGCCTCCGTGGTTAGTTCCCGGCCAATGAAAAAGGCCGGAGGCGTCGGCGGTTCCCTCAAAAACTAAGGAACCCATGACGGTGTAAATGCGAACTCGGGCGCTCGCCGGCAAATTCTGAAAAGTGACGTATCCATTTCCGCGAGAGGGATAGAGTGGGTTGGGATAAATTAAAACGTTGTTAACGCTGGTTCCGGCGGCAACCGAACCCAGTTCAAATTGAGAGATGTGGTTTAAGGTGGCCGTAAACTGGGAGGCGGGTTGGTTGATGGTTGTTTCAACTGGGATACAGGTATTAGGGCCAGTGACGCGCAGGAGTGATGCTGTATTGAGATTAAGTCCCAGGACCTGCTGGGTGGTATAAGAGAGAGTCAAGGTGAGCGGAGTCGTCGGCTCAATGGCCGGGCTTGCCGTTACGGAAATTCCAATTTGAGACCCCGTCCCCGGACAAAGGGGCGGAGATGTTGAAAGAGGCGAGATGACGAGAATGACGTTTTGCGAAAAAGAATTTGGTTGGACGAGAATACTTCCCGTTTCGCCGTTTGCAAGAGTGAAGTTTTCATAGGTTCGGGAACTGGTCATTACATAAATTCCGGAACTTCCTGGGGGCGCCCCATTGTTAAAGGTTAGGGTTGATACGACGTTTGAGAAGGCGCTCAAGGCTTGGTTTTCGTTTTCGGCTTGTCCACGAATATAGTAGGTATATCCGCCGAGGAGGCCAGAAATGGTCGCGGTACTGCCATTAAAATTGTCTGAGAAAGCAATGGCTGTACTGACGGTGTTGGCAAAATCATCGGTGGAATAGGTGATTTGATAATTGTCTAATGATGAGTTTGTGGTGGTACTCCACTCAATCGAAATAGATCCGGCCGTGGTTCCTAAGACCGTCAGGTTTTGCGGCGGAACGGGCAAGGTTTCTTCCGAGGTCCCCAGAATGAGCGGCGTGCTGAGTATTCCATCTCCATTAATGGCAAAAACCTGGGTTTGGAACCAGGTTCCTGGGAGAGGCAGGCCCGTGACATTACAATAGGAGAAACTGCTGGCCGCCGTTGTTAGGCTGGTAAAGACATTCGTTGAGACGTTCAACGCGGTGACGCTACAGATATAAAGGGTGTAATTAGGGTTGCCGTTAGTTGCCCATTGCCCGAGAAACCCAGAAGTTGAAATGGCGGTAATGGCTGGGCTGACAGGGGTTGGTTGAGCCGCATCAGTATAGATGGTGGCGCTTGAGGTAAAAGGTCCTTGCCCGGAAGAAGTCACGGCGGCGATTTCAACCGAGCGTGGAGAATTAATAGCGAGTCCCGAATCCGTAAAGTAGTCGTTGACGGTTGTTCCAATCAAAGCGGGTGGGGTCGTGGTCGCGTTATAAACCGCGAAATACCCTCCAGTGGGAAGAGCGGCGCTGGTCCAACTCCAATTAATGGAAGTTGGACTTCCGGGCGTTCCAGAGAGATTAAAAACCTCATTAACGGTCATGGTTGTCACGATATTGCTAAATCCGGCCGAGGCAATCCCATTATAGTTGAAAGCCCTGACTCTGAAATAATAAGTCGTTTCCATTTGGAGGGGCGAAATGACGGCTTGAGTTGAGGTGTAGTCGAGTGAATTGGGAATCGGGGTTGAAAAGGAATTGACGAAACCATCCGTTGATTCGGAAATTTCATAGACCGTGCCAAGAGAGTTTCCATTTGGGTCCCATCCCAAGATCAGACTGGAACCTGTGTCCGATGAGATAAAAAGATTTTGAGGAACTGCGGCAAAGGTATAGGTAATATTAGATGTAGCCCCTGGGCCGTCTCCGGAAATTGTGTACGGGGCGACCAAAAGTTGCACGGTTGTGTTTGGAGCCAGGTTTGTTTCCAAATAAGAAGTCTGGGCATCGGTTGAGAGAAAAACCCCGGTGGTGGCTTGATAAACGTCATAACCGTCAAAGGTTCCGGCCGCCGCGCTCCAAGCCCAGGAAACGGAAGAAATTCCGAGTATCGTGGGCTGCGGAATTCCTGTCGCGGATGCCGGCAACGGCGGCCCGGCGTGAACCAAGATCGCGGACGAATATTGGGCGTTAGAACCTTCTCTGAGCTGATACCAGCCGTAGGGGAGGGCGGAGTTGTTGGCCGGGAGTTGAACCGTAATGGAAGAATCGCTGTTAGTCCAGGTATTGGCGGAGTTGGCATAAACGGCGGTTGTTAGGTCAACCATGAAACTGGCGCCGTTATCGGTGGCGTTAAGGACTAAACGCGGTTTATTTTGGTCGGAATTGGCGCTGGAAGCCCCGCCCCCAGAAGCTTCAGTGACCCCATGGAAGTTACTACCAGTGACCGTAATATTTGCTCCGTTAAGAAGAACCGGAAGATTGACGGAGTTCACAACGGGTTGTCTTAGACTTGGCGGGGCGTTGACGGTGTCTGCGTCCGGGGAGGCGGTAAAGAAATAGGAATTAGTTCCCGATAAATAATTACCTCCTCCCTGAGAGCTGAGCCCTCCAATATCAAAGACGGTTCCGGAAAGAGAGATGCTTGTTGTGTGAGCGGCTTTGGGCGAAACGCCTCCAGTAATGGACCATTTTCCAGAATAAGAGTCATAGACCTCGATATCTCCCACCGCGCCAACAGTGGTAAATCCTCCTGAAACTAAAACTCCACCATTTGGGAGTAAGACTGTGTTATGATCAAAACGCGCGTCAGTGAGAGAACCCGTGGTAGACCAGCTATTTACGGGCGGTGGACTGTAGAGATAGGCGCTAGATTGTTCCCCAGTTCCATTATCACCGCCAACCACCAAGACATTTCCATCAGATAAGAGGGTCGTCGTATGCCCCCATAACGCGGCGGGCATGGAAGCGGCAGCGCTCCAGGAGTTCGTTGCGGGGGTATAAATTTCGGCATTGCTGGTTGGTCCTCCGCTATTTTGTCCGCCAGCGACAAGAACGGTTCCATCTTGAAGAAGGGTCGCCGTATGTTGGGCGACAGGGTAAGGTAGTGACCCTGTTGGAGCCCAGGTGGCGGAGGTTGAATAATAGATTTCGGCCGTGTTGAGATAGGTGCTTCCATTTTCCACTCCTCCAACGACAAGAACATTTCCATTGGGAAGAATGGTTGCGGTGTGATACTGTCGGGGATAGTTCATGGATCCGGTGATCGTCCAGGCGTTTCCGGTGGAGTTATAAATCTCACAGCTGGAAAGAGTCCCAGTACTAAAATTAAAACCTCCGGCGATGAGGACGTTTCCGTTGGGCAACAGTGTGGCGGTTTGTTTGGCGCGCGAGACATTGAGGGGGCTTGTGGTGCTAAAAGTCAGAGCATTCGGATCAAAAATGAGAGAGGTGTTAAGAGTATCGGTAGAGACGTCTTGGCCGCCCGCGATGAGAATTTTTCCGTCGGGTAATGTTGTCGCCGTATGATAGGCCCGGGGTCCCGGAAGGGCTGGCCCGGTGATTGCTTGGGTAAAGGGCTCAATTCCCATAATGATGTCGACGTTTCCAGAGACGTTTCCTTGGGTGACATAGGATGTTCCGTTCCAGGTCGCTCCTCCGATAACCTCATTGGTGTCCATGGGAGACAAAAGGGAATTCTCGGCGAACCGCGAGGGGTTATAGGGGGCGTAGGGCGGTTTCGAGGGATCTATATAAAAAGCGACGAGCGGGGGGCCGGCTAAGGCTGCGGTTTCAAGGGTCCAGGCGTTTTTCTGGGGATTGTAGCTTTCGACATCGGCAAAAACCATGCTGGAAATAATAATGGAAATGGGCGTGTTGGTGCCGGCGGCTTCGCTCATGGAAGAAGATGAACCGCCTGGAGACAAATTAATAGGCGATGAACAAGGCGTTTTTGTACAACTGATGCTGCCACTTAAAGGCGGAAGAGACTCTAGCTGAATTTCCCCACAGGTCCAAGGAGGGCTGTTTCCTGATGTATAAACGCAGGTTCCCTGTCCATTAATAGATACGTTAAAAGCTTTGACATTGATGGTTACACTAGAAAGAACGATTTGGCTGTTTGGAAAACTCGCGAATCCGCCCACAATGATGCCTGCGCTGTTGACGGAGAGGTTGAGTAAAACAGGAGAGACGTTTGCGAGAGTGACGGTTTGAAATGTGAATGTGGATGATGGGCCGCTATAAGCGATGCTTCCGCTGACTTGCAAGGAAGGGTAGGGATCATTAGAGGTGGGAATGGTTCCCAGTCCTCCTGAGACATTGACATTCCCATTGGCGTCCAAGTCCGCCGCGAATTTTTCGCGGTTTTCATACATGGGGGCTCCTGGTGAAAATCCATTTGCCGGATCATAAATCTGAACGGTGCTGGTGCTTTCATTAATTCCTGGGATGGCTTGGGTGAGAGGATTATTAACCGCGTTTTTCCCCCCGACAATGAGAATGCGGCCGTCTCCCATGGCGGTTGCCGTATGAAAAGCGGTTTCAAGAAGGAGTGCGGGGCCGCCAGTAAATGAACCTGGAGAACCGGGGGTATAGGTCTCAGTGGCGTCAATATAGTTTCCCCCGCTAATGCCTCCGGCCATGAAGACCTTTCCGCTGGGTAAAAGAGTGGCTGAGTGAAAAGCGCGGGCCGTATTCATTGTGGGGCCTGCGACAATAGTTCCGGGGCCGTAGGCTCCCGACATGTCCGGCGTGTAAATATCGCAGGTATTGGCCGCTGTTCCCGCCGTATTTGGATAGCCTCCGCAAATCAAAACGGTTCCGTTGTTAAGGAGGGTCGCCGTGTGCCCAAAACGGGCAACGCTTAAAGTTGGACCCGTAGCCCAAGTATTTGTGGTGGGGTTATAAATTTCGGTCGTATTTAAAACTCCGTTAATGTTATTGATTCCGCCGGCGACAAGAACCAAACCATTCGGCAAAACCGTCGCGGTGTGGGAGCTTACGGCGGGCAAGCCCGAGGTTGCGGCTTGAGTGACGGTATTATTGGGATTAATCAGTTGGGCGCGGGCTGTTGCGGGCGGGTTAGTTGTTGTCTCTCCGCCGACGACGAGAATGGAGCCGTCCGGCAATAAACTGGAGCTTTGACCGAACACGGCGGTTAATTGCGCATGGGATAGATTTGGGAAAATAAGGCACGATAATAGCCCCGCCGCCGTTATCCAAGAAATTTTTAATCGTTTAGACATGGCTCAAGCCGCTGAAAAAGAGGATAACAGGGATGTGTTACGGAAAAATGACGGGTTAGTAAACTCCGCGCGCTATTTTTCAAGGGAGAAATAAGAAAATCGGCCTTTATGTCTTGGATTGCGAGGATCGAGGATTTTTTTTCCATCCACCATAAACTGATAATGATAATTTCCCGGCATTAAAAAAACTTTTGCTTTCCAAGGGCCGCGCTTGGTCTTTTTAAAAGGCTTTTCCCCCCCGCGAATAAACGAAGCGATGAGAAAGACGTGGCGAGCTTTTCTTCCGTAATAGTCAAATATTACGCCTCGGGCCTTACCGAGACCGCGGGAAGGGAGTATTTGAGGCTCTTGAGCGCGCGCTGGTTTTGGTTGCGAAATTTTATTTTTTTGCGCTTTTGGCGCCGGCGAAGATGCGGGTTTGGGCGAGGCCGTGGCGGGCGTTTGAGGGGTAGCAGGTTTTAAAGGCTGGGGAATGGAAGAAACGGCGCGAAGCGGTTTAGACGGAATTGGTTTGAACGGATGAACGGGAGCGGAAAGCTCGTGTCCAGAATTTTGCCAACTTTCATAGAGATTCGCGGCAAAAACGCCTCCAAAAATAACCACGAAAAAAGAATCGACGACGAGAAGAAGTCCCCACAACTTTTGTCCCGATTGATTCATTTCGTTCAAAATTATAACAAAGAAATTGTCGCGTGTTAACGAAATTTGGCCAGAATCTTAGGCCAGAGCCCTTGGGCTTTGAGAATCATTTCGGAAATTTCCCTGACCGCGCCTTTCCCGCCGGGATTTTGACTGACCCATCTAGCCGCTTGTTTGACCTCGGGGCGTGCGTTGTTAACCGCGACGCCGATGCCGGCCGATTTAATCACGGGGATGTCCGGCAAATCATCTCCGATATAGAGCGCGTGTTCAGGCGGGATTTTAGAGCTTTGGCAAATTTCTTCAAAGACCGCCATTTTGTCGAGGCGACCCTGGTAGATAAAAGAGACGTTTAGAGCTTTAAGCCTCTCGGCTAACCCCGCCGAATTTCTTCCGCTGATAATTCCAGTTTTGATTTGAAAATCCGCCAGCCAAGCCAGAGAGATGGCGTCTTGCGCATGAACGCCCTTAAATTCGACGAGGCCTTCTTTGAGCGCAAAATGGTAAACGGCCCCATCGGTTAAAACCCCATCTACGTCCATGAGGACCAGCTTAATTTTTTTCGCGGCCTGAAAAAATTGGCTTTGGTTTTTAAATTTCATGCGGTTATTTTTTTAAGGCTTGGGTGACGGCTTTAACCGCTGCAAATTCATTCGTGGGAAAATCAAGCCTAAGAATTCGGTGTCCGGAAGACTTAAGAGCGGAGTAATCTCCCAAAGCCTGGGCCCGAATCAAGGTTTCAAAACCCCACGGACGGCCGGGAATGGGGAGTTTTTTTTCTTTCGTCAAGGCGATTTCCAGAAAAAGCCCGCCCGCTCCGCCGCCTTTGTAGAGTTGTCCGGTTGAATGGAGGTAACGAGGGCCAAATTCGAGGGCGAAAGGAACGCGGTAAGTTTTCGCGAGAAAAGTTCGGACATTCTCCAACTCTTTTTGAATGGCGTTTTCCGGATGGAGATAGGCCAAGATGACGGCGTAGTCCCCCGCCTTAAGACGGGAGCAGTGTTTTTTGAGCAAGTCCGAAAGCGGCCAATTGGGTTTTTTCTGATCTTTAAGGATTATCTCCTTAAGCGTCTCATCTCCGAACGCCTGGGCTTCTCCGGAACGGAGGAAAGGCTTCTCCTCAGCTATTTTCCCTTTTTTGGCCTTAGAAAGAATTTCGACGGTCAAATCTTTTGCGGCTTGGACATTGGGCTGATCAAAAGGATTAATCCCCAACAAGAACCCGGCGGTGGCCGTCGCCGCTTCCCAGAGAAAAAATTGCTCCGAGAGTTCATAGGGGTTTTCAGCGGCATAAGACAAACAAGGCGCGCCGCTTTCTATTATCTTTTTGATTAAATCAGCCGAGCGAGCGTCCTCACGATGAGTAATCCCGACAAAAATGCGATCAGAGCCGATATCTTTAAGGGATAATTCATCTTCCGCGATAATCGGCACGATTCCGCGCCCCTCTTTTCCAGTTGACTCGGCGATGAGTTGCTCAATCCACAGCCCAAAGGCTTTATATTGAGGGGAGAGAATCAAGGTCAATTTATCTTGTCCCTTGCGGGCATGAGCGCCTAAAAACGCGCCGAGACGGAGGGCCGGGTTTTTCTCCGGATTATTCTCCGAGAGAAGCTGGGCTCTTATTTTTCGGGCGCGATTGAGGATTTCTTCGACGTTGAGGCCCGAGATCGCGGCCGGAACAATGCCGAAATTAGTCAGCGCGGAATATCTTCCCCCCACTTGGGGGTTGCCGGGCCAAATTTTTCGAAAGCGCATTTGAGAGGCTTTTTTCTCAAGGCTCGTCTTGGGGTCGGTCACGGCGATAAAATGGTGAGAAGCTCTATCCCCCAAGATTTTTTGAGTCTCCGAAAAAAAATAATCCATGAAGCAATTGGGCTCCATGGTGGAGCCGGATTTACTGGAAACGATAAACAGAGTTTTTTTGAGGTTGAGTTTCTTTTGAAGGGCCAAAACGGATTCTGGGGAAGTTGAATCCAAAACCTCAAGCCGGATTTTGTGATTAATGTGCGGGAAACATTCTTTAAATACCTCGCAACAGAGACTCGATCCTCCCATTCCCAAAACGACGGCAAACTCAATTTCTTCTCTCTCCAGTTCCGAGACAAAAGACCTAAGCGAACCCAAAGACATGGCGGTTGTCTCGGGGGCGTCTATCCAGCCCAGGGCTTGACGGATAATGGCTTGATGGGCGGGTTCTTTTTTCCACAAAGAGGGTTGTTGAGCTTTAAAGAGACTAAGAAAATCGCTTTTTTTTAATTCCTCAAACGCAGCTTCGACGGCGGGGCTTTGAACGGCTTTGGTTTCTTCCAGGGTATTCATTTGGCGAACTCCTTTTCTATGGACAATACTTTCTTAAGGCGTCTTAAATGTCTTTCAGCATTTGAAAATCGGGCGGAGAGAAAAACATTTAGAATTTCTTTCGCGAGTTCTTCCCCGATAATTCTCCCTCCAAGACAGAGAACATTCATGTCGTCGTCTTCCACCCCTTGCCGGGCGGAAAAAGTGTCGTGACAAACGCAAGCTCGGATTCCTGTTACTTTGTTGGCCGCGACATTAGCTCCGACTCCGCTTCCGCAAATAAGAATGCCGCGCTCGACTTTTTTTTCAGCGACAGAGAGGGCGACGGCCTTGGCGAAATCGGGATAATCATCTTGCGGGTCTGGAAGGCCTTGGCTTAAGTCCAATAATTCGTATCCATTCTTTTTTAAATTTTCCGCAAGTTTTATTTTCAGGGCATATCCCGCGTGATCGGAGGCGATGGCGATTTTCATGGCTTAGGGTTGGGGGTTTCGGTGGTTTGATTAACTTCAATTAAAGCTTTTTGAATCGAATTGATCCAAGATTGCTCGCTTTTTCTAACGTTTTCCGGCATTTCGGGATCAACCATTTGGCGAATAATTTGGGCTAGAAGTTTCCTCTTATCGTGGGTCTTGTGTTTAAACTCAATAGAAACCGAACGTGGACTTTCCTGTGTCGCGGGAGTTGCGGAAATATCTAATTCTCCGATCACGATGGTTTTTTCCGGCTTGACGACCAAGGGTTTGAGTTGCGATAAGCTTTTGGGAAAAGCGGGGAAATATTTTTTTCCATCGGCGACGATGGGAAGAGTCTTGAGGGTTATTCCCATGAAATTTTTTGGAGCTTCGATTCGGTAGGTTCCCGCGGCAATCTGGTAGAGAAGAGTTCTTCTGGCGGGAAGATAAAAATTGTAGGTTTCTAAAGACCCTCCTCCAACACCTTGCAATGTGAGGTGAACCCCTCCGGTATAAGCCAATCCGTCGGGCGTTTTGATTCTGGCCGCGATGATGACAGCCCCTCGATTGGGCGAAATATCCGCGGTTGTCCTTGGGGCTGTTCCCGCGCAAGCGCATAAAATAAACGGCAAACAGAGAGAAAAGGAGAGACAAGGAAAGCGACGGAGAGAAACGGAGAGAAAAGGAAAGAGGCCGTTTCCCCTCGCCTTCCGTTTCTTTCTTTTACTTTCCGTTACTTTCATTTCCTTTCCGCTACTCTTTATATATCACTTCTTTTTAGAATAGTCCAGTTGTTTGATTTTAACGCCTGGAAAATAGGCTTGAATAATTTGCTGATAATTTTGTCCGGCCGCGGCCCGGCCCATGGCTCCGGATTGGCAAAGCCCGACCCCGTGTCCCCATCCTCCGCCGTGAAAAATGAGAGACTGAGGATGTCCTTTTGCGTCATATTCGGTGTCCAGGACAAAAAGAGTGCTTCTCAATATTTGATTTCCCAATAGATTGCGGATTTTGAGTTCGTCGCGAACAATGGCGCGCCTTTTACTTCCTATAAATAAAACAGAGTTGACGTTTCCGGAAACGGAACGTTTGAGAGGGATGACGGACTTAAGGCGCCCTATTTTCAATTTTTTTGACACCTTTCGGTTTAGGGCTTTGAGGGATACGACCTGGCTCCAGCGGTAATGCGAATAATCGACATTCGAGGAGGGTTGGCAGAACGCTTCGGGCCAGGAAAGAAGCCAATGGCGCAATTTCCAGGGAGACAAGGGCCAGTTGCGCTGTTTGCCGCCATCTGGAATTCCTTTCCAATACGGAATTTTTCCCCAACCGCTGACTTCGTTTCCGGATTGGGTGTGTCCCCCGCAATCGGCGGAATAAATTCCGTGGGCGATGCGGCCATGATAAGTGAGTATTTCTCCGCGCGTTTCTTGGACGACTCTCCTCGCCAACGCGCTTTCGGCGTGAACGCCGAGATAAACCTGACAATGTTCACGGTCACAAAGGTCATAGCCCTGTTTTTTATGGCGGCGCCATATTTTTTTGAGAAACAAAGCCTCGCTTCGCGCGAGTATGGCTTGAGCTTTGAGGGCTTCAATAGGAGAACGTATCGGCATTTCGGCCGCGACAACTCCTTGAGTATAATTTTCAAGATCAATCGTATTCACAATGCGGATATTTTCTTGAAAGATGGAAAATTCAACGGTCCCCCTTAAGACCTTGGCTAAAATGAGTTGTGGAAGTCGGGAGGGGCTTTCTAGTTTGATGAGGGCCTCGCGGCTTTCAGGCCATATCGTGACTGGTTTTTTAACGCTTAAATTTATGTCGGGCGGGCCAGAGATAGAGAGAATTTTCTTGCGTCCTTTTTGGGCTAAACGGACAAGCCAGATTTGGTTGGCGTTTCCGTGAGCGAGAAGTTTTCCTTTTGAGTCCGTGATCTTAAAGGGAGAAGTGACGTAAAAACCGACCAGAGAGCGGCGTTCCGGGCGGCCCAGGTGATTGGTTCCTATCCCGATCCGTAACAGTGGAACTCCTTGGGACGGGAGAGGCTTAGACAGAATCGGCATAAGCCAGTGATAAAAGCGGGAAGGATTAAGCGAAAAACCAGGGGTGGCTTGGTTTGGGAGAAGGCTTAATAATTTTTTCCATTTTGAACTTTCGGGGCCCGAGGCATTTATTTTTTCAAATTCGGCGACAGCCTTCGAATAGTATCCTTGTTTAAGATAAACTCTCGCTAAATCCTCCTCTGCTTCGACGAAATAAGAATCGACGGAGGCTACTTTCTGGTAGAAAGAAGAAGCCTTTCCAAGGCGGCGCATTTGTTGATAAATCTGTCCCTCATAAAAGGGGATGAGGGTTAAATGGGGGTTTTGTTTTGCCGCGCTTTTAAGCTCATGGAGAGCCCAGGGAAAATTATTTTCCTCCATATAGATGCGCGCCATTCCCAGGTGGGCGTAAGAATTTTTTGAATCTTCCGCGAGGGCCCGGTTAAAAGCCGTTTTTGCCGAGGGAAGCTGGTGCAGCCTGAACTCGCACCAGCCCAGCGCAGTTTCGATATCCGAAGAAGGGTTAATAATTGCCGCCTTTTGATACCATGTTTTTGCTTCTTTTTCTCTTCCCAACGATTCAAGAACAACGGCTCCATTAATCCAGGCATCTAAAAGCTGGGGCTCTTTTTGAGTCGCTTTTCGGTAGGTTTTAACGGCTGAACTTAGGTTTCCTCCATAATAGAGAGCTTGAGCCTGGTTTAACAAGTTTTGAGTCAAAGAGCTTGGAGGTGGGTTGGCCCAGGAAAGAGAGGTGAAAAACTGCGCGAAGATAAAAATAAAAAACATGGAGATGGTTAATTATATCCAATCCACAGATTTAAAATGAGACTAGATTTGTATTTTTTCAAACAGCCAGGACCCAATGAAAAGAAGAACGCTTGAAAAACCAAAAAGAACGAGGATGTCTACTCCCATGCGCAAAAGACTTCCGCCTAAAAGCGAAAGTCTTAAACCCTCGACCCCGTAGGTCAGTGGGTTAAAGGCGGATAAAACTCCTAGAAAGTGGGGCAGGCCCGAGAGCGGAAAAAGAGACCCGGAAAAAAAGAAGATAGGCATGACGAGGAAATTCATGATGATTTGAAAGCCTTGCATATCCTCAAGGATGGAAGCGATTCCCGTTCCCAAAGCGGTAAATAAGACCGCGATGAAAAACATAAAACCAAGAGCCGGAAATATTCCAAGCGGAGAAGTCCATTTAAATCCCGCGAGAGTGGCGATCGTCAAAACTAAAATTCCCTGAATGACGGCGACCGTCGCGCCTCCAAGAGTTCGTCCGAGCATGATGTAGATTCTGGAAACCGGGGCGACCAGGGTTTCCTTCAAAAATCCGAATTGCCGGTCCCAGATGATTTCAATGCCGGAAAAAATGGCCGTAAATAAAACCCCCATGGATACGATGCCGGGAGTCAGAAATTCCAGGTAGTTCCCTCCGCCGGCTTTTTTGAAAATCGGGCCGAACCCGAATCCCAGGGCCAACAAAAAAAGAAGAGGTTGTCCCAGGGAGCCGATTAGGCGCGAGCGCGATCTTAAGTAGCGTTTAATTTGTCTTAGCCACAAAGCCCAGACCGCGTTCATCTTTTTTTCCCTCCGCTCCACAAAAGACGCCCCTTTCTCATCTGATCGGTCAGAGCCGGAGCGTCCTCCCTGATATCGCGTCCGGTGAGGGCCAGAAAAGCCTCTTCCAAGGTGTCGGAGTTCGTCGCGGCTTTAATGGAGTCGGGCGTTCCCTCGGCTGAAATTTTTCCGTGGTCAATAATCACAATGCGCTCGGAGACTTTCTCGACTTCTTCCATGGAATGAGTGGTCAAGAAAATGGTCATATTCATTTTTTTGTTGAGATCCTTAAGGTATTCCCAGAGGCGGCTTCGGTTTTGGGGGTCAAGGCCTGATGTCGGTTCATCCAGAAACAAAAGCGGCGGCTCGTGAGATAAAGCTCGAGCGATTTCAAGGCGTTTTTTCATCCCCCCGGAAAAGTGCTTGACCAGCTCGTCTCGTCTTTCCCAGAGACCAAAAAATTTTAAGAGGGTTTCGATATTAGTTTGGCGTTTTGAGCGGTTGAGCCCGTAGAGAACGGCATGAAAAAACATATTTTCCTCTGCGGTTAAATCTTCATCCAGACTTGAATCTTGAAAAACGATTCCAAATTGTTTTCGGATGGCGATTTTATTCTCAGCCAAGTTGATTCCGCCGATATGGATGAGGCCCGAAGAAGGCTCAATGAGGGTGGTCAGCATTTTAATCGTCGTTGTTTTTCCCGCTCCATTAGGCCCTAATAAGGAAAAAATTTCTCCTTTTTCTACGTCAAAAGAAATTCCGCCGACGGCTTCAAATTCGCCGAAACGCTTGGAAAGATTTTGAACTTCGATTATTTTGTCCAAAGCCTAAACCCCCCGGCGAAGGCGTTGTCGTTGGTCCCGAGTTTAAAATGGGGCGGCAGGCTTTTAAGTTTTTTAGCGTTGCCGCCACCGAGGACAACCTCATCGGCTTCGAGAGCCTCTTTCAGTTTTTGTGCGATTTCAAAAACATGTTTGCGCCATTTTTTCTTTCCAGATTTTTTAAGCCCCCGAATTCCCAGGAAGTCCTCGTAGGTTTTTCCGTTTTTGTAGGGAAGATGCGCGATTTCCATCGGTTCCAGAATGCCGTCGATAATGAGAGCTGAACCGAGTCCGGTTCCAAGTCCGAGAAACAACATCCGGCCGCGTCCGGCGTAGCTTCCTAATGCCTGCATGGCGGCATCGTTGATAATTTTCACCGGGCATCCGAAACTCTTTTTAAAATCAAAACCAACCCACCCGCCTCCTAGGTTGAACGGTTCATGGATAGGCTTTCCTCCGATGACGGGGCCGGGATAGCCGATTGAAATTCGGTCGTATTCCCAATTCCCCGCAGTCTTTTTTACGGCGGCAGTCATTCTGGAGGCGGTCATCGTTTTTCCGGAGAGAATTTTTCGTGGAATCTTTTGCCCGCTCGCTAGAATTTTGACATGGGTTCCGCCGACATCGATAGTCAGGATGTTTTTCGGGTTTTTGATTTTGCTCATGGGGACACCTTTAAAATTTTCCTTTTACGCCTTGAGCTTTAAATCCGCGGGATCGCGGCGCGGGGTCGGATCATGCCAACCGCCATGAAGAGAGATGAGGGCATTGGCTTCCTCCGGCCCCCAGGTCCCTGGTCTATAGGGATGGGCGGGATGATGATCGGTTAAAACATCGTCAAGAGTCGCCCAAGCGGCTTCGACGGAATCTTGACGGGTGAAAAGCGCGCCGTTTCCGGCCAGGGCGTCGCCCAAAAGCCGCTCGTAAGGCGCTTGTTTTTCCGGTTGGGAATCAAGAAGAAAAAGTTCTTTTTGATCTCCGATAAATTTTTCTCCGGGGCGTTTAACCCGTGCGGCCAGAGCGATGACCGAATAAGGCGCGAGACGAAAGCGGAGAGAATTCCCTTGAGAATCAGAATCCGCGAATAATTTTTGCGGCGGAGATTTAAATTTGACGAAAATCTCGGCGGCATTGGTGGGGAGGCATTTTCCGGACCTTAAGTACCACGGCACTCCCGCCCAGCGCCAGGAATCGATAAAAAGGCGGAGCGCGCAATAGGTTTCGGTATCGGAATTTTTCGCGACACCCGGTTCGTTTTGATAGCCGATAAATTGCCCCCGCACGAGATCATCAGCCTTGAGCGGGCGCATGGCCTGAAAGACTTTCGCTTTTTCATTGCGATAAGACTCAACCTCTTGGGTCGAGGGCGGTTCCATGGCCAAAAGAGAAACGATTTGGAAAAGATGATTTTGAATGACGTCTTTTAAACATCCCACATTGTCATAGAACTTTCCGCGGCCCTCGACCCCGAAACTCTCGCAATGGGTGATTTGAATCGAGGAGATGTAGTGGTTGTTCCAAAGAGGTTCTAAAAATGAGTTAGCGAAACGAAAATAGAGAATGTTTTCGATTTCTTCTTTCCCCAAGAAATGATCGATGCGAAAAATCGAGGATTCCGGAAACACTTCTTGCGCGACTCGGTTGAGTTCTTGGGCGGAAGCGAGGTCCCGCCCGAAAGGCTTTTCAACGATGACGCGCGCGCACTTGGACAATCCAGATTGCCCCAAGGCTTTGATGACGGTCGCGAAAAGAGACGGCGGGATGGCGAGATAATGCGCCGGGCAGGTCGAATTTCCGAGAGCTTCCTTGAGGGCCGTAAAAGTCGCGGGATTTTGATAGTCTCCATCAACGTATCGAAACAGGGAGAGGAGTTTGTTGAGCGTCTCCGGATCGGATTCTCCCATTTGACGGATGCTGTCCTTGATTCGATTCTTAAGATCCTCAAGAGTCCAATTGGAAAAGGCGACTCCGATGATGGGAACGTTCAAGGCGCCGCGTTTGACCATGGCGTAAAGAGACGGGAATATTTTTTTGTGCGCCAAATCCCCGGTCGCGCCAAAAATGACCAAGGCATCAGACGGATTGGGGGCGGTTTTGTGGATGCTCATGTTTAGGCCCCCTTTTCCTTTTTCTCCGCGTGTCCGCCGAATTCCTTTCTCATCGCCGAGAGAACCTTGTTGGCGTAACTGGATTTTCCTTGGGATTCAAAACGCGCGAAAAGAGCGGCGTTAATGACGGGAGCCGGAACCCCTTCGTCAATAGCGGCCAGAGCCGTCCAGCGGCCTTCTCCTGAATCGGAAACTCGTCCGGAAAAATCTTGGAGTTCCGCGTCTGTTGAAAGAGCCTTGGCGGTCAGATCCAAAAGCCAGGAGGCGACCACGCTGCCGCGTCTCCAGACTTCGGTTACTTCCGCGGTGTTAATCTTGTATTGATAAGCCGTGGGGTTTCTCATCGGCGCGGTTTCCGCGTCCTTGTCATGAGAGCGAAGACCGGCGTCCGCGTTCTTGAGAATGTTGAGCCCTTCCGCGTAGGCCGCCATGAGGCCGTATTCGATGCCGTTGTGAACCATTTTGACGAAGTGTCCCGCGCCGTTAGGCCCGCAGTGGAGATATCCTTCCTCGGAAGTCGAGGGGTTTCCTGTTTTTCCAGGAGTTCTTGGAGCCGCTTCGACTCCGGGGGCGATGGTTTTGAAAATGGGGTCCAGACGCTCGACCACGGGCTTTTCGCCTCCGATCATCAAGCAATATCCGCGTTCAAGGCCGAAAATCCCGCCGCTGGTTCCGCAGTCGATATAGTGAATACCCTTGGATTTTAATTGTTTGGAACGCTCGATGTCGTCGAGATAGTAGCTGTTTCCGCCGTCGATGATGACGTCTCCTTTTTCAAGAAGAGCGGCAACCTCCTCGACCATGGTTCCCGTGACCGCAGCCGGAACCATGATCCATACGGCTCGCGGGGCCTTGAGTTTCGAGACGAAATCTTTAAGGGAAGCCGCTTGAGCGATGCGGGGGCCGTTTAGATTCTTAATGGCCTCCGGACTTGCGTCATAGACGACGCAGTCATGCCCTCCATTGGTAAGCCGTCGTACGAGATTCGCGCCCATTCTTCCCAGTCCGATCATTCCTAATTGCATGATTTCCTCCTTCGCGGGAGATGGGGACTTGTCCCTATCTCCCTTTAGTTTACAGTTTGAGCTTCTTGGGCCGTTCGAGGTTCCGTTCTTCGGGAGATGAGGATAAACCCTATTCCTGAAAAAAGAGCCGCGATGAGAGCCCAAGCGGCCAAATCTCCTTCGCCTATTAAATATCCCGCCAAAAGCGGCGAAAAAATCGAGGCGATGGAGTTAAGCGACTGCGTCAGGCCCAAAACCACTCCCTGTTCCTTGCGTCCGGTGACGCGGGTAATGAGGCTGGTCAAGGCCGGCCTTAAAACCCCGGTTCCAAAAGCGGTGGCGGTGAAAATCGGAATGAGCATGAGTATCGGGCGGTCAAAGGCCAAAAACAGAAGACCGAGGGCGGCCGAAATAAAACCGGCTCGGGCGAGGGCCTTTTCTCCGTAGCGTTTAACCAAGCGTCCTAAAAGACCGCCTTGAACGATGAGCCCCAAAAAACCGGAATAAGCGTAGAGGTATCCCACTTCCTTGGGACCAAAGGGATGCCCGTGAATAAAAAACCTTCTTTCCGCGAAGAGGGCGAATCCTTGGATAAAAAGCGAAAACATCAGGCAGAAGAGCATGAATTCAACGAGGAGCGGCGAAAGTTCCGGGCGTTTGAAATAGTCCGCATAGCTTCCCCAATCCAAAAGCCCGAGGCGTTTTCCCCCCGGGCCCGATTCTTCTTCCGCGTGCGGAAGGGCTTTTGGCAAAAGAAAATAGGTGCAGAGTATGCTGGTAAAAGAAAGCGCGGCCGCGGCGTAGGCGGGATAGACGTAACTATATTGCGACAAAAAACCCGAGAGGGCGGGGCCGATCAAAAATCCTAAGCCGAAGGCGATGCCGATAATGCCGAAGGATTTCGCGCGGTTTTCCGGGGCGGTGACGTCTGAGATATAGGCTTGGGCTAAAGAAAGGTTTCCGGCGGTAATTCCGTCTAAAAAGCGCGAGAAGAAAATCCACGCGAGAGTTTTGGCCCAGCCTAAAACCAAAAAGCCCGCGAAGGTCCCGATTTGGCTGACGATGAGAAGCGGGCGGCGTCCGAAACGGTCGGAAAGCTTTCCGAGGATGGGGCCCGCGATGAGCTGGCAGAAAGCATAGGTCGCGATTAAAAGCCCCACCATTTGAGGGGTGGCGCCGTACCTCTCGGCGTAAAAAGGGAGGAGCGGCAAAATGAGGGTCAGCCCGAGTATATCGACGGCGACGATCAAAAAAATCGGAAGTAAAACGCTTTTCTTTTCTGGAGAACTCACAAATTCATTCTACAAAACAAAAGAGTTGTGCGCCTAAAAATTAAGTTCCAGCCAGCGGATAAACGCCCAGTGGGAATCAATTTTTGGCGGCGCGAGCCACCCGCGTCCGCGGTCGTTCATTTGAGAAACTGGAATTTCCTCGATCTTGACCGGCCCCGGTTGATATCCCGCCATGACCATGACATTGCGCAGGGAAGAAGAGCTGATGGAAACGCCCGGTTTAAAATCGAGAATGGCCAGCGAATCCTTGAGATCAAAGCGGTATCGCTTGAGTCCTTGAAGATGATAGAGGCGCACCTCGATATTGAAAAATCCACGGGGCGAAAAAACGCCTCGGACCTTGAGAGTCGCCCGAATCGCTTTTTTCGTTGTTGAAGTGATGGATGGAACTTGGGCGGCAAAAGAAGGGCTTTGAACGCGGGGCAAGAGTAATACTAAAAGGAAGAGGGCTTTTTTCATAGGCCCGGTTGATTTAAATGCGGCTTTTTCTTTCGCCAAGACGGCATGGCCAAATAGTATTCATAAAACAGTCGGAAAGAGACGACTTGGTTAATCGCTCCGGGGCCATTTAAGTTTTGAATCAGCGGAACGCCGACTTCCGCCCCCCATTCCCAATGGAGGGTCGCATAGTCAAAGCCCGACCAAAAAAGCCAGGAGAACCCGCCGGAGGCGCTGTCTAAGTTTCCGGCGATGACGCTTCGGTTGTTCCAAATGCAATTAGTCTCGAAAACCCCCACGAGCTCGCGGGGCAAATAAGAGCTGGGAAGGGAATGCGGAAAAATTCGGAACTCGAATTCTCCGTCGGTTCTCGCTTCGTCTCCCAAATCAAAGCCCCCCGGAGCCGGCGGGTTATGCCGCCAGGTCGCGTCCCAACTCCACCCGTAGCGCCGGTTATAAAAAGCGGCGGTGAGGCCGAGCAGGGAATCGACCGAGCCGGATCCGTTTTGAAGGGCTTGAGGCAAACGCCCCGAGGCGTTGGATTGGTTGTAATATCCGGTCGGAAGATAAGTTCCCAACAAAGGGGCGACGCGAAAGGTGTTTCCCGGATGATCGATATCCAAAAGCGTATAGCGGGCGAAAACGAGGGTGTCTCCGGCGCCCGCGGCGCTTAAGCTCTGGCTGCCTTGGGGAAGCCCTTCTTGCATCGAGCTAAATCCTTGCCGGGCGTCCACGGCGAGGGCGATTTTGTCGGTCAGCCCGTAAAGAAAGGTCTCGGGAAACTGGTAGTTGTTGACTTGCGTTCCGCCGGAAGGCGCGGAAGGGTTCGAGCTGAGCGTAGGATTAAACGAAAAACGGGCCAAAAGCTGATCTTGAGAGACCGGCAAGGCGGTGATGAAAGTCGCCGGCGCGGCTTGAAGGCGTGAGTTGAGGGGCCCCGTCAATAGAATGGTCAAAAGCAGGAGACAGGATGACCGCTTCTTCTTGTCTTTTTTATGATGACGGCGATTGCAAACGAATTGCACCTAGGAAGATTCTAGCAAAAATCTTAAAACCCAGCGGGCGATGGGAATCGAACCCACGTCCGAAGCTTGGGAAGCTTCTATTCTACCATTGAACTACGCCCGCG
>DAHXMM010000036.1:0-28479 GCA_027371715.1 Elusimicrobiota bacterium
TGAGGAATTTTCAGAATCCGCCGCAGGCCCTTCATTTTCAGCACGAGACAAATCATTTTGAGCAACGTCGGCATGTTGTCGGACTTGCCTTATCTCTTCTGAATTGAGCGTTCTTGTGCCCTTTCCCGCGCAGGCGGAGAAACCCGCCAAAGCGGCGGCTAAAAAAATCCTGAGAAATTTATTGAACGCTCTCATCTGGCCCTTCCCACAAACAAGAATAAGTATAAGGCGCGGTCGCTATATTGTCAATACAGATAGTAAATCATTTATGTCTTTTAAGAGCATTGTCCCCAAAAGTCATTTTCCCTACTATACCCCTATGGATGAGAAAAAATTACGAAGCGTCATTGCCGCCGGAATTAGGCGCCACCGAAAACGTCTCGGACTTACCATTGAGAAATTAGCCGAGGCATCCAGTCTCGATTCGGGATATCTTGCCCACATTGAAACCGCAAGCAAAACCCTCTCATTCGCCGCTCTCTCCCGAATTTTGACGGCCTTGGATATCTCCCCTGAGAAGTTATTCCATGGAAATCCAAAAGAAAAAGTCCTTTCGCCTGAACCCTCGGAAAGGAAAGTCCAGGCGATTCTGCGAGCATTTAAAGGCCAAGCAAGGACGGATCTATTCATAGTTCTCTCCAAACTTAATTCCCGGAAAATTCGAGCCCTCAAAATTCTTCTTGGCGCCTAACCTTCTTGAACCATAGGCTCAAAAGCCCTGCCAGGCATTCCAAGAACCTCCTGTCTTTCCCTTCAGCGTTGCGAATTTCAGTCTTAATGTTCCCGCGGGAATCTTTAATTACGATAAAAACGAATTCGGCTATGATTTGATTTTTTGGCTTTTTCATGGATGTCCTCCTTCTAAATCCCATTTTCATATCTAAATAAGGTTACACTTCGAGCCCCTTTTAATTAAAAAGGCAAAAAATTCTGATATTTCCTATCTTTTTTAAAATTTTTCAATATAAAATTTTGAATTTCGAGTTTTATTGGCCCCTAATATTTTTTGGAAATTTCAGATTTCCAGACGCAAGAGAGGGCCAATTTTTCATGGAAAAGAGGGTGGGTTATTTGTGTACTTCTACATGCTTTCGTAATGGAGAAAAGGCTAATCTAGGATTTTCGGACTATTCATGGCTTCGGCGTGGGGGAAAATAGACAAGGGACTGGGTGGAACTGATATCTTGTCTGCTATAACTTCATGAAAAGAACATCGGAACCGGATTTGCTTGGGGGGTTTTCAGTGTCGGAACTGGATTGGGGATTGGGACTTTTGAATCTTTTTTTGGGCGCTTTAAAGACAGGTTGAGTATTCCTCATCCAAGGACGATTTGGTAAGCTCTTTAAAAAAAATATTCTTTGAAATCGGTAGGAGCCGTTTTTGCAAAGCCGGTTGTCGGTCAATTTACTAATTTGTCCTGCCCCATAAAGTTGATTAAGCACTTTAAAAAGGTCAGCTCTCCTTACATGAATTTTTTCTCGTAACTCTCGAAAAGATAATCCTTCGGGCTCGCTTTCCAATACCAAACGAATCTTGTAGGCAAGGAGAAGATTTTTTCGACTTGTTTCCATGTGTATTTATACGGTTCCGAGGAAATATTTGTGGTTTTTATGGTGGGATAGCCTGGGCTATTTGAAATTTACCAGTTATATCATGACCGCGGGTGGGCGTAAAGGCACAAAAAGCGACGATCCAAATGCAAAAGAATCAACTTTCTTTGGATTGTCAGACTACCAAGAATAAGGTTTGCCAATGTCGGCATACCTTAAATCTTTAACCACCATCTCTCACCCTTTCGATATATCTTTGAATATTTTCTCTTCCAAAGGTTGATCGTCGACAGCGACACCTGAACATAATGCTTAGAGGCGAGTTCTTCGTGGGTTTGTTGTAAATTCCTACCTACGGCAAGATTAGACAGCGCTTTATTTATCACCTGCCACGTAAACCACCCGCCCTTTGGTCCTATTTCCTTAGTGGAAGGGGTGTAGAGGCGTTGGCAGCCCGAACAGCCGAACTGTCGCATAGGCACTTCAATTTTTCTTCGGGTTGTTTTTATATCGTCACCCAGATCCCAGAACTCACGCTTAAAAGGCCCCTTGTTTAAGTAACAGAAACAGTTGCATTCGGGGCATAAGAATTTTTTCTCTGCCTTGTCTATCTTGGAACAAACCAGGGGATAGTTTTCTAGGCGGTTCTTGGTCATTGATCTCGATTCTTGGCTCAATCCCGATTATAAGATATTTTTTCCATAAAAGGCTGCAAAAAATTTGTGGTTATTTGTCTATAAAGATTATGAGCCGAGACAGAGAAGAACCCTGCCATAGGACCAAGGAACTTGCCGAAGCGTCCGCCATTATCGCTGCGGGCGGACGGCTTGCAGGACTAGAAAAAAGATCCCATAGAAGCTTCGTCTTTTTGCTTGCCCCGGAAAGCCTTTGCCGTCAACTTTCCCAAAAATTCCACGCCGGAGAATTACCTGTTGACGCTTTAAAAATGACGGAAGCTATAGAGCATTTAAAAGACGTGCTCTTTAAGAAATTACGAGATAACGGAGACCGAGATGATGAACCCAACCTTAACCCCAACGCCTTATGACGCCCGAACCACCGAAGAGACTCTACGCCGCACCCTCAATATATTTTTAAAGCCTGGAAATATTCTTGAGGTTCGAGTATTGAAAACACGGTACGGCACGGTTTCGGGCTATTTTAACGATCCTAAAAAAATAATTTCAAAGATTCATTGTTTGGACGGTTTTGCCGAAGGAATCTACTTTACGCCGAATCCTGTGTTGCCAGACCTTTTAGCAAGGTCGGAGAATGCCTTGATAAAATATGCCAAAAACACCACTGCTGACAAAGATATTCTTCAGCGGCTCTGGCTGCCGGTTGACTTTGACCCTATCCGTCCTTCGGGAATTTCCTCAACTGAAGAGGAACATCAATTGGCATTGGAAAAGGCTAAAAAATGTGCCGAATGGCTGACATCTCAAGGTTGGCCGGAGCCGATTTTGGCCGACAGTGGAAATGGAGCTCATGCGGTTTATGGAATTAATCTACCGAATGATGGGGAAAGTTCAGATTTAGTCAAGCGATGTTTGGAGTCATTGAATTTCCGCTTCAGCGACGAAAGAGTAAAAGTTGATTTAACTCCCTTTAATGCTGCAAGAATTTGGAAGTTTTATGGAACCCTTGCTTGTAAGGGGAGCGCTACCTCTGACCGCCCACATCGGCGTTCAGGGTTGATTGATGTTCCTAATGTTATTAAAACCGTCCCCCCAGAGTTGCTTCGAGCTTTAACTTCTCTTCTTCCGAAGGAGGATAAAAAAACGTCTCGGCATCAGGCTTCAAAAAATTCTTTTAACTTGGATTTATGGATCACCTCGCATAAATTGCCTGTTGTGACATCTGGATCATGGAATGGCGGGAGAAAATGGATTTTAAACCCTTGCCCCTTTAATTCTGAACATACGGATGAGGCAGCCTTCATTGTCCAATTGGCAAGCGGCGCTATCTCTGCCGGGTGTCGTCATGATAGTTGCTCAGGCAAGAGTTGGCAGGATTTGCGGGCAACCTATGAACCAGGATGGCAAAAAGGGAAATTCGATAAATCCGCCGCACCGTCTCAGGCGGAGGAAGAAGAACCCCCTTTCTTTAAGGGTAGGGAATTTCTTCCAGCTTTACTGGCCGAGGAAATCCAAAAAAGTTTTTCCTTTGTGAGCTCTCCCATTGACGCTGGTGGTTCGGGCGTCAATCTCCTCGTATTCAGCGGCGGTGTTTTTTCTGAAGATGGAGCGGCTGTCGCCAGGGAGGCGGCGAACAAATTATTAGGTCACCTTTCGAAACCTGATCGCTTAGGCTCAACACTCGAGTTGCTCCTAGAAAATAACAAAAAAAAAGAAGCCGATCTTAATCCTCGCGCCCTCGATCTTATTAACGTGAAAAACGGGATGCTTGATTGGCGCACGGGAAAGTTGTTTCCTCATGATCCGAAGTATCTTTCAACTTTCCGAATTAACACTCCCTATGACCCTAAAGCGACCTCAGGAATTTTAGATAAATTTTTGTCAGAGATTTTTCCTTCGGATGCTTTGCCATTAGCAGAGGAATTGTTGGGATACCTATTATTACCGACCACGAAATATCAGGTTTGTTTCGTCTTAATCGGTTCGGGGGCTAATGGAAAATCGACCTTCCTATCTCTCGTGCGTAATTTCATCGGCGACTCAAATGCCTCATCGATTTCTCTTCAAGAGCTCACCGAAAATCGTTTTTGCTGCGCCGAGTTGTTAGGCAAAGTCGTGAACATTTATCCGGATTTGCCAAGCGGCAGGCTCGAAGAAAGCGATATCTTTAAGTCCATTGTCGGCGGGGATTGGATTAAGGCAGAACGGAAGTACGGGCAACCTTTTCAATTCAAGAATTATGCCCGATTACTCTTTGCATGTAACAGTCTTCCGAAATCCGCAGACAAAACCGCCGGGTTTTTTAGGCGCTGGAAGGTCATTCCTTTTCCCAATAATTTTCAGGGGCAGGAAGACAGAAGTTTGCTTGAAAAATTAAGTACGCCGGAAGTTTTTAGCGCACTTCTCAATCGCGCTTTGACTGGCTTGGTGAGGCTGGAGAAAAATGGAGGCTTTTCAACCCCGGATACGGTTGAGCACGCGACGGAAGACTTCCGGAAACAGAACGATTCGGTTTTTTCGTTCATTTCAGACCAAATCATCAAGGCTCCTGACCAGTCGGTGCCAAAAGAGGCTGTTTACGCGGTCTATAAAAATACTTGGTGCCCAGAAAACGGAATTTCCCACCCTGAATTACGGAAGAGTTTTAATGATAGCTTCGCATTTTTTTTAAAAATTTCAGAGGGGCGCAAGGAAATTAAGGGAGCTAAACAACGGGTCTGGGTTGGGGTTAAATTTAGGGAAGACGTAGAAGTTTCTTTAACCGGTTCAAAAAACGAACGGGATGGGGACCAGTGGGCGACCCAAGCTCTCCCTGAAGGCTTTTTTGAAAAAATGACGAGGATCTAGGGATAGAGAATGGGATACCGGTCTTCTTTCATCAATCGTTTGGGTTTTAGGGGAAATCATGTTTAACAGGTCAAAAAGTCAAAAAATAAGGAATCTTTACCCATTTTGGACCAAATGGACCGGATGGACCAGGTATTTCTTACCTGTATACCTTCCGAAAAAATGATTAAGGGAGAGTGAGGGAAGGGATGGGAGAGAGGATAGGGTCAAGAGGGAAAGAGATGGGAAAGACCCGGTCTTCTTGGTCTTGTTGGTCAATTTTTAGGAAAAAAAACTAAAAAAGGAACTTTTTAAAAGGAGCAAGGGATATTATGATTCACCTAGGTTCATCAATAAAAATGACGGAAATTAAATCAGGTTCTGTGCAGTTATTATTTGAATCACCACCCTATGAGAAAATGCAAAAATGCTGTTCTGATGAAAAATGCTTAACCAATTACCAGGGTAAAGAATTTATCGAGGAATTTAAGAGATTCCTGCCCGAGCGTTTAAGAGTTGTGTCAGATGGTGGCTCATACGTTCTTAATTTTCAAGCTCAAGTTATAGATGGATTTACCTCACCATCTGAGTATTTATTGCCTCAAGCAGTCGTCGAATCAGGATTTTATCTTATCCAAACTCATCATTGGGTTAAAACTAATTCAATGCCATTTGCTCCTGAGAAAAGGCTTAAAAATTCCCATGAATATCTGTGGCATTTTTCAAAATCAAAAAATTATTTTTTCAACAAAGATGATATTCGAGAACCTCATCTATGGCTGGATAAGGACCCAAATAAGAACAAGTATCATCCCGAAGGAAAAGATCCAGGCAATGTAATTATCCTATCCAAAAGCCAAGATCAAAAGGAATTTAATCACTCGGCAAAGATGAAAGAGGGTATTGCGACAAGATTTATCAAGCTTTTATCAAACCCTGGGGATTTAGTCTTGGACGGTTTTTGCGGTTCAGGTCAGACGGGTTTTGAAACCTTGGCCTTGGGTAGAAGTTTTGTTGGGTACGAAATACACGAAAACAATATCAACCTGGCTCGTGAAAGATTAGGTGAAAATAAAATAACGGAGGCAGAAGTTATGAATAAAATCTGGCTCAATGCCAATGAGACGGCCCAATATACGGGTCTTGCAGTGGCGACGGTTAGAAGTAAAACGTCAAGAGGCGAGATCCCTGTTCATAGAATTGGTCGGATTCCAAGGTATCACCGCGAGGAACTGGACCTTTGGATTAGAAAAGGTGGAAGGATGGAGGGCTTCAATTCAGCAATCCCCAGCAATATCCAGCAAACTTCCGCTTGACAACGGCAATGCCTGTCCGCTATTGTCCAAGATAATGATTAAGAGGTGAAAAAGATGGCAAATGGTATATGGATTCGGAAACGAAAAAATAATAAGGCAGAGGTCTGGGTTGTTTACAAGGATAATTTGGGAAAAAGGCATCGGGAAAAAGTAGGTGAAAATAGCGCTCTTATGCGTCAAAAAGCCAAGATTGCTTTAGCAAAAAGGCAAAGCGACATTATTGATGGGAAATTCTCCCTAGAACGCGAAAATAAGAACTGGACTTTAGATGAGGCTTGTGAAAAATACCTAGTCGTGTGGTCATCGCAATTGCGGAGTGATTTTTCAAAAAGGCAGATCGCTCAAATTCCAAAAGAGCTTAAGGCGATGAGGTTGGTCGATCTAACACCGGAGCGCATTCAACAAGCTTATAATGAGCGGTTGGAGAGGGCTTCACCGTCTACGGCCAATCGTTGGTTATCGGTGCTTAAATCCGTTATTAATCGAGCTAAGGATTGGGGATATTTCAAGGGAGACAATCATGCCGTTAAGATTAAGCGGAGGCCCAATAACCCAGCAAGGATTCGTTATTTAAGCGAGTCTGAAATTGCTTCATTTGTCGCCAATTGCGATTCTCGCCTTTACCCCATCGTATTCTGCGCTCTCCTGACAGGCATGAGAAGGGGAGAAATCCTGGGAATGCGTTGGGAAGATATTGATTGGAATAAATCAGTGATTCATCTTCCAAAAACTAAATCAGGTCAACCTCGCTGGGTGCCAGTATCCTCAAAATTAATGGCCTCGTTATCGGCATTGCCGCGTGAGGAAGACAAGGTTTTCCCTATTTCCCTCATCACCTTTCGTAGGCTATTTGACAAGGCCAGGAAAGCGTCTCAATTACCGTCGTTTAGATTTCATGATTTACGGCGGACTTTCGCGACGCATTACTTCTCTCGAACTCACGACATTAACAATGCGCGGATTATCTTAGGACACTCGACGCTTCAAATGACCCAGAGATATCTTGGCCCAGATGCGGAAGCCCTTCGTTTGGGCGTGGATCAGATGGACGGTCTGTTGCCAGGACTTGCCAAGCCTTTTCCGGAATTGGTTTCAGCTGATGTTGCTGGAGTTGTCCCAAGATTGCTAGAAGCCCCGTCTCCCCTTATTAGCCACCACCCTAGACACCAGCCTTTGACGAATGCTACGGACAAAACTTAAAAAACCTTTGTAGAATAAGCGAAGCGGGCCTGTAGTTCAACGGATAGAGCGCGTGGCTTCGAACCACGAGATCCGGGTTCGATTCCTGGCGGGCCCAAATGACTCAATTGGTTTGCAAAAAAGATTTCAGCATTTTTTTGAACGCGAACTTTTCTTCCTGGTTAAAAAAGCCGGTCAGATAAAGACTGACAGGGAAAGACAAAAAGAGAAACACCCTTAAGGTCAAACGTCCCTCCCCGACAACAAGGCCCATTGATTTCGCAGCCATGAAGATGACGGCAACAATCCCCGATAAATGCAAAAGCCTCTTCCACTCATACATAATCGGATAAAGTCGACGGCCTAAAAGAAAAAGAAACGCGGCCATTGAAGCGTAAGCCGCCAAAGTCGCAAAGGCCGCTCCCATCATGCCCCAGCGCGGAATCCACAATAAATTAGTTCCCACATTTACCAAGGCCCCTAAGGCTGCCGCATAGGCCACATACTCGCTTTTCTCGGCCAAGGTCACTGGCGCCAAGAAATTGATATAGATCCCGTCAAAAAGATATCCCAACGTGACCACCGGAACCAGGGATAATCCAACCCAATAGGCAGGCGGAATTAAAGATTTTCCGCCAAAGACGCGCGGCATCACCAGATAAGCGATAAAAAAGGTGACCCCCAAAAAAATAATGGATGCGCCAACGGTAAAATAAGTCAAAATACGGGCAAAAAGACTGCGTGAATTAGGATTTGCCGCTCGTTGGAGAAAAAATGGCCTCCAAGCCGAATCAAACATATTGACGACCATCATCATGAAAATGCCAAGCCGGTAATTGGCCTGATAAATTCCCACTGTCGCGTCATTAGTCATAAATTTGAGTATCGGGCGATCGATCACCTGAACCATCATCGCCGAGAGCCCCGCCGGCAAAAGCGGAAGCCCGAAACGCAAAAGTTTCATCCAAATATCGCTTGAAAATTTGAGCCGCAGTTCGGCCCAGGAAAAAGGGAGAATCAGCGCGAAGGTTAAAGCCGAAGAGATGAGCCCGGCCCAGAAAACGCCCGCCACCCCTTTTTTGAGAGTCACTAAAAAAACGTAGCTAAGAATGATATTTAAAGCGATATTGACGATTTTAAGCCCGGCATAAAGCCCCGCCCGGTGATTCATTCTTAAGCGCGCAAACGGAGTCAAGGCTAAGGCGTCAAAAGCCAATATCCCGGCTGAAATTAAAATAAGACGTTGATCTGGAATTTGAATGGTTTTAGAAATCCAGGAGGAATTTCCAAAAAGAAAAGTGGAAAATAAAAAACTCGTGATTAAGATCGACCAAAAAGCCGTTGAAAAAACCTCGGTCCCGTTTAGTTTTTCCTCAGTCCGATAATAACGCATGAACGCGAAAGAAATGCCGTACCCATAAAGTACATTGAGAAAAGCGAGGTAGGAAAACAGCGTCGCGACAATGCCGTAATCGGCTGGAGACAAAGCATGCGTGTAGAGAGGCAAGAGGAAAAAATTAAGAAGCCGCCCCATAACGGTGGACAAACCATAGATAAGGGTCTCACGGCTTAAAGCCTTTAATTCGCTCAACACTCCAGAATTTTAGCAAAAGGACTTGACGAAGGGGCGGTATTTGAGCAAAGATATGGAAGCGTCGGCGAAAGCCGCGGCTCAAAAACAAAAAAAACAGGCAAGGATAAACCATGAAAAAAAATCTCGCCCTCATCTCAAGCCTTCTCATTGGAAGTCTTTCTCTTCCCGCTTTTTCCGGCGTCTTTAGTTCTCAGCCCTCGGATAAGGAAATTGAGAATGTGCTTAAAGCCCATCCGGATCTCATCTTGAATGTTTTGCGCGATCACAAATCCGAACTCTACGATATCGTCAGCCAAGCCTTCCAGGAAGAACAGGTTAAACGCGAAAAAGATGCGGAGGCTCAAGAAAAAAAAGAGGAAGAGGAAGCTTTTAAACATCCCTATCAACCCGTCATCAATAAAAACACGATGATTCGCGGAAACAAAAATGCGAAATACACATTGGTTGAATATTCCGATTTTCAATGTCCGTACTGCGGCCGCGCCTTTCCCACGGTTCAAGCGCTGAGAAAAAAATACGGAAACCAAATGCGCTTTATTTACAAAAACATGCCGCTTCCCATGCACCCGCAATCCATGCCGGCCGCCGAATATTTTGAAGCCGTCGCTCTTCAATCTCGCAAAAAAGCCTGGCTATTCAACGACAAGATGTATGAAAATCAGTCTCGTCTAGGCCCGGCTTTTTACAAACAGACGATCAAGGAACTGGGTCTAAACGTTAAGCAGGCGGAAAAAGATGCCAAGTCTAAGCGCGTACAAGACATGATTCAGGCCGACATTAAAGAAGCGGAAAAATTTGGCTTCAGCGGAACCCCGGGGTTTCTTTTAAATGGAATTCCCATTCGCGGCGCTTATCCGGAAGAAAAATTTGTTTCCATTGTCGATCGCCTCAATCACAAAGGCGCGAAACCAAATTCCGCGAAGAAGACCGCCGCCGCGACTACAACGCAGAATTAGTTTTTAACGCCGCACAACAGAGCGTAGTGATAGGAAAAATTCTGTTTTTTAAAAACAGAAAAGCCGAAGTTTTGGACTCGCACGGTTCCTTCTTCAGGCGAATAAACATGGTCGCGCGGAGGCCCCACCGGGCGTTCAACAGCGGAACTCCAATCCACAAAAAGAACCTGCCCTAAAGGTTTAAGAAGAGACTTTATTTCCTCCATCGCCCCGTCACCCAATTCGTGAAGGACGTTTAAGGCCAGAATGCGGTCAACCGTTCCCCTCAGCTGCCGATAACCTTCTTCTTTTGACCAATAGGAACTTAGATTCTTGAGCGGATGCCGAGAATAGTTTTGAGCAAAAAACTCGAGCATCTTTTTTTGCTCATCGACTCCAACCACTCGAACATCCGGGCGCAACGCGGCTATCTCGATGGCATAAAGACCAGTCCCCGCCCCAAAATCAACCAGAACCCCTTGAGGCGGGATATTCAGAAGAGGCAAAAGCTCCCTGGGCGGTAAATAATCAAAACGCGCGCGATCGTTCAAGCCGGACGCATGATCCGGATTAAAACGTTCCGGTTGACGAGCCCCATGCCTGTCATGTTCCACGCTATTTTCCAAGGGTTGAAATTTTACACAAGGTATAAGCCGGGCAATAGCGAAAAATTCCAGTTAAAACTGGAACGATGCCAACAAGCCCCCACCAGGTTTTAGGTCCCCAAAAAGCAAGGGAGATTAACACTAGCCCAATCACAATTCTCAACCAACGGTCCCAAGTTCCGACATTCAGTTGAATCATAATCACATCCTCCTCTGTTTATTTAGATACAAAATAGCTAAAAAGGATTCAACGCCTTGGGGGACGCCCAATGACAACTGTTCCTTGAACGCGGGAAAAGAAAACAATCACGGCTAAAATGCACGCGAAAAAACCAATCCCTAAAAGCGGAAGCCCAAAGGGAAGACCGATGACGGTCAGACTCAAAACAAGACCGGCCCCCATCATCCCTATGCCGATGAGCCCTAAGAAAAGGCTTAGGGCGGCCTTGGACAAAAAGCGCCTTAAAAAAGAAGTTGGAGTTGGTCTTCCTTCGAAAAAAGATTCCTCCCTCCGCGTTTCTTCAACGATTTCGGCTTCAACAATCCTTGGAGGCGGCTCGTCATCAAACGGTTCGGGAAAATGATTCATGAAATCAGTCCATCAGAGTATGCCCGTTTTCTTTCAGCCAGCGGCGATGAGTTTTATACTCCGGGCAAAACTCCGCGACCTTGTTCCAAAATTCTTTTGAATGATTGAGGTAGGCCAAATGGCAAAGCTCATGAATGACGACATAGTCCCGAATCTCGGGTGGAGCTAAAATCAGGCGCCAGTTAAAATTGAGATTTCCTTTTGCAGAACAACTTCCCCATCTCGTTTTTTGTTCCCGAATCGCGATTCGCCCATAACGCGCTCCCATTCGGGAAGCCCAATAATGGGCGGATTGAGAAAGAATTTCCCTCGCCTCAAGACGCGACACCGAGATTGCGTTTTTTTGTGCAGGGGCCTTGGGCTTAGGAAAAAAAATTTCGCTGAGGTCTTTTTTTAAAAGGTCTAAAAAATCGCGTGCCTCTTGAATGGATGGTAAAACATCGGGAACGGAAAAACCCATTACTTCCAATTGTAATCCACGGTATAGTCAATTTGGGAAGAAGAATCTTTCTTGACCGGAATTTCAAAAACGATCGTCTGAGCGTCTTTTTTCTCCCATTTCTGATTGGAGGAGATGATTTTCCATTTCGACCAGCGGTATAAATGCTCGATCACTTCGACAACCACATCGGACTTTTTATGGTTAGTCAGAGTAATCTCAAAACTTTCCCGTGTATTCTTAGGCCCGCGTTCAAAATTCATGCGCACGCGGCGGCCAAGAACATCAAAAGCTCGCCCCGCATTGACATGGAGTTCCTCGTTTATGGGAGTCGCGGGTAATGAATCAGAACCAATCCACTCCAAGGCGCCGTCCTTGTCTTTTTGATACATCCGAATTTTCCCCGGAGGCAAGGGAAAACCCAGATGGGAGGCTTTTGAATTTTTAAGTTTAAAAACGACTCTCACTTCTCCCTGACTTTGCGTCCCGTAATCAGGGCTAATCCGGGTGTAGGCGCTAAAATCTTCGCCTAAATTGGAAGCGTCGTAGAGATACTTCTTTTCAACGGGAACGCCCGAGGCTTCTCCTATCGATAGGCGAACGCTCCCTTCTCCTAAGTTGACAAAACCCGGAAGCGGATAAAGATGGTATTCAAATAAATTTTGGCTTTTTTCAATGATCAGGCGGGAAGCCGCCGCCATCGCATGAAACAAGGGATGAGAACCGCTTAAGGCCGCTAAGGATTGGTGAGGGTTTCCGGCAACTAAAAGAACATGGGCCTTTTTAAAATCAATCCCGGATTGATTATCCAAATTCGCCCAAACCTGAAGCTCCATTAAATTTGATGACGAATCAATGATCGCGGCATAGTCAGCGCCCCAAGTCACATCGCGGGTTAAATAGCTGATTTTAAACCGATAGTTTCCGGAATTTTTCGCTCTTATTTTCCAGGAAACAACCGGCTGAAAACTCGCCTTTGGCGGCGCGGGAAGTATCCAGGTCCCTTTTGGATTTAAATAGACTTGGTTTTTAACTTTGAGCGCCGTCAGATGGTCCTCCGCTTCCAACAAAACGCCTTTTATCGGCGCGGGAAACTTCTCTTCCCGCAATTCAACTCCCTTGCCGATAAAATTTTTAAGAACCTGGAATTCGTTCGTCCAACCGCCGAAAAAATCTTGCTCTAGGACTGACGCACTGTCTCGCGGATTAACAGGAGAAATTAAGACGCTTGAAGGCTCAAAACCCCAGGGGACGGGAAAAGACGGGGTTTGAGAAATTCCCGCTTGAAGCGAAAAAACCGCCTCTTCTTTAATCAAGGCGCGCTGATCTTGATAAATGGTCATCTCAAGCGCTTGGGCGCGAACACCTAAAAAAATAAACGGCAAGGCCCAGAGCATGAGGAAATCAGCGCACAGAAATAACGGAAATCGGAGTGGACTTTACAAATTGTTGCCCATAATCTGTATCAATCTGCAAATAGCCGTTATGGGCATCCTCAATATCTTGAATGGTCGCATGAACAATGCCGGCATCCGCTTTAATTCCTGAAACGCTTAGGTCGCCGGGCCCATTGATGGTGTAGGTCACAATGCGTCTAAAAATAAAGGGATATTGGGGATATTGAGGTTGAGTAGATTCAAAATGGTCAATATTATAGATGACATAAATTTTACTATTCCCAACGACCATCGCTTGAATCTGAAACTTTTGGCCATCTTTAGAAACTCCGGAATCAAGGGTAATCTCGCCAAAATCATATTTTGAAAAAAGCGCCGCGCATACGCCGCGAGATAAATAGAAGATATGCGGAGTGGTAAACCCGGAATCAGTCATGAAAGTCAAGGAGTTATCCCTGGCATTGACCGCCGTTTGAGCGATTTTCTCAATAGTGAATAAAGGAATCATTCGGACTTGCGAAAGATCTATGCCTAAGGATTGATTGGAAAGCCACTGAGCCACGGAAGAAGGCATGGGCTTAAGAGAACTCCACAGATTGGGATCAATGAGCGGCTGAGCATCCCTCGCGTCAAAATTTGAATTCCGTCCTACCCACACGGCCTGAGAAGGGGGCAAGGACACAGTTTTTAAGAAGGCGGACGGTAAAACAGATTCTGAAACAATCGGCGAAATTTTACCGATGATCGCCTGGGAGTTGACCACATTCTGAGCCAACGCCGGAACCGACATGAGAGCCAATAAAAGGTTGATCATAAACGCATTATGACAAAGCTTAGGTTTATTGTCAAATAAAAAACGAGCTTCGGCCAGGGCCAAAAGGCCTATTCCTCCTAGGACCCTTGAACGCCGTCATTGTCCCATCACCCGACAATCTCAAGCAAGGCAAAATGAAGATATTCAGTTTCCGGCATGGCTAAAAGGATCGGATGATCTTGAGCTTGGGCTCTTAAACTCAAAAGCCGAACGCTTTTTGGGGCTAGGCCCGCGGCCTTGCGAAGAATAGAGATAAAAAGCTCGCGGCTCACGTGATGGGAACAAGTGCTGGTCGCTAAAAGCCCACCCACGGGCAAAACCTTTAAAGCGAGACTATTGAGTTTCACGTAGAGGCGTTCGGCCTTTGGAAGGTCTTTTCGGGACGGGACCAAACTGGGAGGATCCAGCAAAATCATATCCGGTTTTAAGTTGAGGCGACTTTCCGTCGCGGAAAGTAAGGCCACCTCGGCGTCTCTTTTCTCAAACCTGGCGATGGAAGAAACCCCGTTTAAAGACGCGTTCTGGTTGGCCAAACCTACGGCTTCTTCCGAGCTGTCGAAACCCAAAACCGCCCGGGCCCCGAATTTCGCGGCATTAATTCCAAAAGTTCCGGTATACGAGTAGAGATCCAAAACGGTTTTCCCGGAAAAGTAAGGCCTTAAGAAAACCCGGTTTTCCGATTGGTCAAAATAAAAACCTGTTTTTTGCGCGGAGGCGATCGGAGTGGAAAATTTAAGCCCAAAATCGTCAACCTCAACAAGCGGAGGAACAGCCCCGTAATGAATTTTTTCTTCCCTCTTGAGGCCTTCCAAGGCGCGGCTCTTATGATCGTTTTTAAGATAAATTCCGGAAGGCCGGATTAATTTCAAAAGCGCCTCCGTAATCCGAGGAAGATGTTTTTCCATTCCCGCCGATAAAATCTGAAGGACTAAGACCGAATCATAGCGATCAATAACGAGGCCCGGAAGCCCATCTGATTCCCCGAAGCAAAGCCGGTAAAACGGCGAGCGCCCGGCGTAGATTTTTTCCCGGTAATAAAGAGCCTCGGCCAAACGCCGGTAAAAAAAATCGGCATCAGCCGCCGTCAAACCTTCCTTGGAAAGAATGCGGACCGCGATTAAACTATGAGGGTTGTAAAAGCCCGAACCTAAAAATTTGCCGGAAGCTGAAAAAACTTCTCCCAAATCCCCGCTTTCAAATTTTCCGCTGACTTCTGAAATTTCATTGGAAAAAACCCAAGAATGCCCGGATAAGATTCGCCTCTCCTCGTTTCTCTTCAGTTTGATTTTTAGTCTCGTTTCACTGACGGGCTCTATCGGCATTCTATTTTTTCTCCAATTTTAACTTTGAACTGATCGGCGAAACTTCCATTGCGAACGGCTAATTCTAAAAGCCCGAAAGAACTCGTTAAGGCAAGCGGACTCTTCTCCTCAACTCCTGCATAATAATTTCGAAGCGGGCCCAGGTTTTTTCCTCTGAAAAAAACTTCGGGAATGCGCTTCAAATCGCGTCTTTCCAAATCCGAATTGGTTATATTGCTGACGCAGTTCCCAAACCGATCCACAAAAATAATCTCACCCTCGACTCTGTCTCGCTTTAAAAAAGGACCTACCCATGGAAAAACAATTCTTTTTTGAGTCCGAGACCCGAGAAGCCCGGGCGAATTTCCATTAAACAATTTCGCCGCAACGGGGGCGAAAATATCCCGGCCATGAAAGGTCGAGGAAATATCTCTTCTCATCCAAGCAGAATTGGAAACGATTCTGGTTTCGAGGATCGGCTCTTGAATCCAGCTGAGAAGGCCGTTGTCGGGAGCCAGAAACTGATGATTTTTAGTTTTGGCCCATAAAATATTTCTTTTTGATCCGACCCCCGGATCGACGACGCAGATAAAGAGAGTATTTCTGGGAAAATACGAAATCGAGAAACGCAAGAAAAAAGCCGCTTGGCGTACGTTTTGAGGCGAAATTTCATGCGACAAGTCAATCAGACGCGCGTTTGGAGCTTGCGAGGCTAAAACCCCCTTCATAATGCCGACATAGGGATCGGAAACTCCAAAATCAGTCAATAAAACGACCGGCCAAGGGGAAACCTCGCCCATCATTCAATTCCCGCGCGGGCTAAAAGGCGTTCAACGGAACCCTGATAGCCGGAAAGGTCAAAACAACGGTCCAAATCTTTTTTGGACAACCTTTTAGTCACGGAAGGGTCTAAAGCAAGAACCGAGCGGAACGGCTCTTTCGTTTGCCAGCACCTCATCGCGTTTTTCTGGACCACTTCATAGGCCTTGAGACGTTCCATGCCGGAATCAATCAAGGATAAAAGAACGCGCTGAGAGAACATGAGTCCATGGGAGCGGTTCATATTTTCCTTCATTCTTTCGGGATAAACCAAAAGTCCGGCCAAAACCGTTCTGAACCGCGCGAGCATAAAGTCAATAAGAATGTAGGCATCCGGCAAAATCACGCGCTCAACGGAAGAATGACTGATGTCTCTTTCATGCCATAGAGCGATGTTCTCCACTGCCGCTTGACCATGAGAACGAATGAGCCGGGATAAGCCGACCAGGTTTTCGCAGAGAACCGGATTTCTTTTATGCGGCATGGCTGAAGAGCCCTTTTGCCCGGAGGCAAACGGCTCTTCCAACTCCAAGACCTCGGTTTTTTGCAAGTGACGAATTTCGGTCGCCCAACGCTCGATTCCCGCCGCAATCAGAACCAAGACCTGAATCAATTCCGCATGACGATCCCGGGGAATGACTTGAGTTGAAATAGGTTCGAAGTTGAGTCCCAAGCGGAGACAGGCCTCCCGTTCCAAGATTTCAGGAATTTGAGAAAAGTTTCCCACCGCTCCGGAGAACTTCCCATAGGAAATCGCTTCTTTTGCGCGCAGAAGTCTTTCTTTTCCGCGCAAGGCCTCTGCATGCCAAGAGGCGAATTTAAGCCCTAAGGTCATGGGTTCTGCATGCACCCCGTGGGTGCGGCCCGCCATCCAGCATCCGGCGTATTTCTTTGCCAGACTTTTAAGCTCCGCCAAAATGGAATCTAAGCCTTTTAAAATTAAGTCCGCAGCTTCTCTCATTTGAAGGGCCAAGGCCGTATCTAAAATGTCGGAAGAGGTCAGCCCGTAATGAAGATAACGCAAGAGATTCGGGGCCTTGCCGTTGAGTTCGGAAGCAATTGCGGAAATAAGAGCCACGACGTCATGATTGGTTTTAGCTTCGATTTCTTTTGTTTTCTGGAGGATCCTAGCGCTCTTAATAGCGGAGAGGGCCGCGATTTCAGACTCCTCAAGGCCTTTTTCCTTGGCTAAGGCGAGGACAAATTCTTTCTCGACCTCAATCATGGTCTTAATCCGATTTTCCTCGCTCCAAATAAGGCTCATCTCAGGACGGCTGTAGCGTTCAATCATAGTTTCTCCTGTTTCATCAAAATTTAAGCCTTCTCAAAGACCGAAATCGAATCCGCTCTTCCCGGCGACCGCGTTTGACATCTCCTGAGATTTCCCCGGCCTTAATCTTGCTCAACCTAGGTTCGACATCCGGATGATTTAGATCCCCAGTCACGCGAAAGCCAATGGCCGGACGCCCCAGCTCATCAACCCACCATTCCGGCAACGGCGCCCCGTAGTGCGTGAGACGAGTCAAAACGCTCATGTCGATTTTTTCCTTGGCGAAATCCGCTTTTCCTTCCGCATAAGCGACAAGCTCCGGGCCGTTGACGTAAGAAAACCGCGTCGTGATGACCCCGTTTCTAATTCCGTATTCTCCCTGTATTTCGTTAAAGTCCAGAGTCTTGGGATAAGCCTCCGCCGCGCTCAGGACCGAGAAACTGTTCATCTTGTGCATATAAACATACGGGAGAAAAATAATTTTAAGCAGTTTGTGAGATTTCTGGAGGGTCTCAATGTCTTTGACCTCTCCTTTTCCAAGAGTAATTCCCGCCTCGCCGCTCAAATGATTGAGGCGCGGAGTCACTCCCTTGAGTTTCCAGAGCAAGTTCACGTTCTTAACGTAAAAATCATCTTGAACAATTTCTCCAATATGAATACCGCCCATGGTATTGGGAAACTTACGCGGAATAAAGCTCTTAAATTTTCTCACCCAGCGCTTTTGCCAAGGCTCGTTGGCTTGAGAAGCTTTCCGAAAACGGGCCCGGGCCGCTTTGGAATCAAGATTTTGCATTTGCTTGAGAAAATCTTCCACCTCCTCGTAATTGATTTTATTAATCGAACCGGCAATCGCCACCATACGCGGCCTTGGCAAGGGGAAAATATGCCCCTTGGCTCTAAAAATTGAATCATGCCATTTAAAATAGAGAGAATGGATGAACAAATCGCGTTTCTTAATCAGAAAAAAATCGCCGCTAAGTCTTGAAAACGTGTTCGATGCGGTTCGCACCTCGGCTCCCTTCGCATTGAAAGACATCTTGGCGAAATCGTTTTCGGAAGAGAAATCAAGATGATCGGCTTTTTCTCTGACTCCAAAAATATGAGCGCTAAACTTTCCCGCCGAAAAAGTGGAGCTTTCAATTTTCATCTTTTTCAGGTCCCCGCTCATTTGCGCAGAGGCATTAACCGTTCCCTTTAATTGATAAACCTTGACCGGCGGGAAAATAGACGCCGCGGCATCCAGCGGAAAGCCGTTGACCTGGACCGCAAAAAGCCCCTGAGGAGTAAAACCCGGGAAAAGAGAAATATTTCCCTCCGCCTCCGCTTTTAAGGGTCCTGAAACAATCGAAAACTGGCGAACATCAATAGCGGAACTTGAAAAATCGGCGTCGAAATCGCAGACGCTCGATGCAAGATGAATATTCCATTGGTGGTCAAAAATATTTTTCCAATCGCTTGGGCCTAAAGCCGGGAGTTGGAGAGAAGCATCGATATTCGGTTCTTTAAATCCGACCAACCGAAAAGACCCTGAAACGGAATAGCTGGAAGACTCAAGAGAGAATTTTTCAGCTCGTAAAAAAGCTCGGTTCATGTCAAATGAATTAAAATCGGCGACCCCTTGAAAAGTGAGGGAAGCGTTCATGGGACGTCCGAAAACCGCCCCCTTCACGTCTCCGCTTAAATGAAGAAATGTCGGGCGCGAGAAATCAAGAGGTTTCATATCCCCATCAAGAATATGAACATTGAGAGTCGCGCTGGACTGGGCATCCTCAATTTGAATACGCCCATCTTCAATAGATAGCCCCGAGGGAGACAAAACCAGGGAGAGAGGAATCTTCCCGAAAATATTGATTTCTCTTTTCCCCGAGCCGGCGGAGGAAAAAATAGAAACAATGTTCCAGGGACCTGAGGCGCCTCTTTGAAGACGCAAGCGGACTCCTCTTAAGTGAATCGCTCCGATTCCCACCTGCTTTTCCAAAAGGTGAGTCAAATCAAGATTGAGGACTACGCTTTGGGCCTCAAGTAAAACGCCGGGGTCTTGCGCCGTTCCGCCAATGGAAATATCTCCAATTTTAAGCCCATTAAATGTCGCCCAAATGGAACCGATGGAGACAGGGCGATTGAGTTTTTCTTGAAGAGTTTCCGTTAAAATTTGGCGAGTTCGAGCGCCGTTCATCAAGTGCGGCAAATAGAAGAAAACCCCCAGAAGAACGGAGACAAAAATTAATATTCCTAAAGCGAAACCTTCCAGTAAGAGCTTGATGACTCTTAAGGCGAAATGAGATTTTCTTCCGCTGTTTGGATGCGCAGCCATGGGACCATTTTCCCCATCCATTTTAACAGTTTTTCCCAAAGCGGTTCTGAATTTTAAAGGGCATTTGTTATACTGACAGGTGTCGCTGAAAGAAATCAAAGAGCGCTGGAAAAAAGACAAAAGCCTTTATCGCCATCTCGACCGTTATTATGACGGCAACCGTCTAACCCTTCTCACTCGCGGAAAAGACGTCTATGAACAGATGTGGAAGTCAATTGAGGAGGCCAAGGAATCAATCCATTTAGAAACCTATCGTCTGCGCGCGGATAAAACCGGGCGGGAGTTTGCCCAGAGACTCCAAGCGCAAGCGAAAGCTGGCCTTCAGGTCAGAGTCATCTACGACGCAATCGGCTCTTTTGATCTTGACCCCATCTTTGTCAACCGCCTGAGAAACGCCGGGGTTCAGGTTTTGGAATATCATCCCCTCCTTCCCTGGCGTCCCCGCTGGGGCATCAACCGGCGAGATCACCGGAAAATCCTAGCTCTTGACGGAAAAATCGCTTTCACCGGCGGAGTCAATATTTCCGATGATCACGCGTCCGTTGAAGAAGGCGGTAGTGATTGGCATGATGTCCACGTGAAAGTCGAAGGCCCTGCCGCCGCCGAAATCGATCGTTTGTTTAGAATCGTTTGGAGTAAGGAAACTAAACGCCCTCTTTCTTTTCCCCAAACTTTTGATATTAAGCCGGGCGTTTCCAAGGTCTGGGTCGCGGCCAACCAGGAGTTTCTCCACCGAATGCGCATTCGTTCGGCTTATCTAAGAGCGATTCGCGCCGCCAAGCGCGATCTAATCATCGCCAACGCCTATTTCGTCCCTGATTTTCGCATCACCCGCGCCCTAGCCGCGGCGGCTCACCGGGGAGTCGCGGTCAAAATCCTTGTTCAAGGAGCTTCAGATCTTCCCTGGGTTCAAAAAGCGGGACGCTACCACTTCGACGATCTTTTAAGACGCGGCGTCAAGGTTTATGAATGGCCGGGTCCTATTCTTCACGCAAAAGTTGCGGTCGCCGACAAAACCTGGAGCTCTGTCGGTTCTTACAACCTCGATCACCGAAGCCTCCTTTCTAATCTGGAATTAAACCTCAATATCCTAGACGAGGAATTTTCCGGCAAGTTAGCCGAGGCATTGGAAGGCGATCTCATTCTCTCCCGTGAAATTACTCTTGATTTTTGGAGGAAGAGACCCCTCTCTGATAAAATAGGGGAAAGATTTTGGTATTCGTTTCGTTCTTTTTTCTAATGAAAATTTACATCGTTCGGCATGGTCATTCGCCTTCCGCCAAGGACGCGGGGGTCGCCGCTGATTTTGATCGTCCTTTGTCGGAAGAAGGAAAGGCTGCGGCCTTTAAAGCGGGTCTGACAATCAAGGAATCGGGAAAAATTCCTGAAATTATCTTTCATAGCCCCTTAAAACGCGCCCATCAAACCGCGCTTCAGATTAACTCCGCGCTCAATTGCTCCGAGGGCATTAAATCCTTCGAGCCTCTTGCAAACCTCTTGACCGCGCCAGAATTATTAAATGAAATTGCGCCTTGGGTTAAGCGCTATGAAGCCTTGGTTTTGGTCGGACACCAGCCGCAGCTGGGAGACATGATTTACTTTCTCTGCGGCAAAAACATCGGGCTTCAGCCGGCGCAAGTGGTGGCGATAGAACTCAATTCAACTCAAAATTTAGAAGCTTCTTTTCTCTGGTCGTCTGATTTTCTCGGACGCCAGGTTTAGCCCTTAAACCTCATAAAGCTTAAAACAGTGTCCCCGTATTTTGTCTCTTTCACAACTTTTAAATCTCGCGGAACTGTTATTTGTTCTTTCACGTGCCGCTGGGAAATGACAAGGCCTTTTTCAGCCACAAGATGAGCTTCCATAACCCGTTCCAAAGCCTTCGAGGTCAAAGCTAGAGGATTATTTTCGATATCGCGGTAAGGGGGACCCAAAAAAATGATATCAAACACTTCAATCTGCGCCCGGAAAGAAATCCACGATAAATCCTCAAGGACATTTCCCTCAAAAACCTTGGCTCGAACGCCAAGATTGAGAGACTTAATATTTTCCTCAATAGAGCGAGAGCACCTTCTGTTTTGCTCGATAAAAACAGTCGTTTCCGCTCCGCGAGACAAGGCCTCAAAACCGACGGCGCCGGTTCCCGCGAAAAGGTCTAAAAATCGCGCGCCTTCAATAACCGGAGCAAGAATATCGAATAGAGATTGTTTAATCCGCCCTGAAATGGGTTTGACCCCTTTTTCGGAATGCGCCGGAAACCTTTTCCCCCGTAACAATCCTGCTATAATTTTCATATATAGTCATATAATATAAAATAGATTTATGCCCTCTGTTTTGGTGGTCGATGACGACGAACTGACAGGAAGCCTTTCCAGCGATCTATTGCGGGAAGGCGGTTTTGACGTGGATCTTGTCTCCGACAGCCTTCAAGTGATTGAGACTCTCCGAAAGAAAAATTACCAGGGAGTGGTTTTAGATATTCTGATGCCTGGAATCGACGGACTTACCTTATGCCATAAAATCAAGACCGACCCGGCGCTCAAAAACATAAAGGTGGTCATGGTCTCAGGCAAATCTTTTGAATCGGAACAGCAAAAAGCCAAGCAATTAGGAGCGGCCGGTTTCATTGTTAAGCCTTATGACGTTAATAATTTCGCGAAAACTATCGCTGATGTCATCGGTGTCGGAGAAAGCGCAACTCTCCCTCCCACTGAGATCACTCCAGAACCACAACCGTCTTCCGCTTCTGTGCCTAAATCCTCCCATTTAGGACCAGGAGCGACGATGAGCGTCAAAATTTTAGGCTCTAGAAGCCAAAATCTTTCCACGCCTTCCCAATATGGAACTCATACGCCCGCGCTCACGCTTTCTTACAAAGACCAAACATTAATCTTTGACGCAGGAAGCGGACTCGGTCTCATCCAGGATGAATTTAAAAATCGCTCAAACAAGGAAATCCGGCTTTTTTTGACCCACTTTCACCCTAATCATGTCGAGGGGCTTTTTTCTTTCTCTTCCGCCCAATCTCCCAATGCCTTGATTCATGTGGCAGCCGCCCCGGAACCGGAAAAAAGCCTGCCGGAGTTGCTTCAAGGAGTTCTCAAAGTTCCGGGAAAGCCTCTCCCTAAAGCGCGCTTTGAGCTTCATGAATTAAGAGAGCGTTCTTATAAAATTTTGCCCGGTCTCATCGTCCGCGCCTTTCACGCGAACCATCCCGGAACGAGTCTTGGATTTTCAATTGAAGCGGATGGGCGGAAAATCATTTATTCTCCGGACGCCGAAATTTATGGACCCGAGGTGACCGCCTTTCAAGACTACGACGAAAAATTTTCCGGAATTTGTAGCGGGGCCGACTTGTTGATTCACGACGCCCATTTTACGCAAGAAGACTATGAGAAGAATAAAACTCTCGGGCATTCCGGTTGCCTCAACGTGGTGGACATGGCCATCAAAGCCAAGGTCAAGCATTTGGTCTTATTTCATCAGAATTCTCTCTATGCGGACTCAATCATCAATGAGATGGCTGAAAAAGCCAAGGAACTCATCTCGCAAAAATCCTCATCCTTGATTTGCCAGGCGGCCAAAGAAGGAACTGAAATCTCAGTTTAAGCCAAAGAGTTCAGCTTTTGAAGCTCCTGAAAATTAAGACGCTCCGCCTCTCCTGGTTTTGGGCTTTCTAAAATACCGGAACAATCCCGAAAATTTTTCGCATTCAAAAGGAAACGAAGTCCTTCAAAACCCAAGATTCCACGCCCCCACAAGCTATGGCTTTCGCGGTGAGAATTGAAATCGGCTTGCGTGTCATTGAGATGAAAGAGGCGAATATTTTCTTTCCCCAGGACACGGGAGGCTTTTTCTAAAAAGTAAGACATCCCTTTTGCGTCTGAAAGGGAATACCCCGCCGCCCAAGCGTGGGCAGTATCAAGACAGAAAGAAAGGGAAATATTGGAGTTTTCTTTTTGCAAAGCTTCCGCAAAAGCGGCTAAATCTTCCAACGTTCCGCCGAGCCGCCGCCCCCCCCCAGGAACATTTTCCACGCAAAGGAGAACCGTTTTCTCCGCCTCGCGATAAGCCTCGGAAACGGAATGCGCGGCAAGAGATATCCCCGAAGAAGCGTTCTCTCCTTCGGAATAAGCGCCCAAATGCAAAACAAAAGCCTCGGCGCTTAGGCGAGAAGCGAGGCTGAGTTCATAGGCTAAATGTCGGATGGAGGAAAACCTTTTTTTCTCATCTTTCAGAGCCAGATTGGGAACAAAGCGAGAATGGACGAAAACCTTTTTAACACAGCTGTTTGGCAGCTGCCGCCCAAAGCCCGCATAATCTTCTTCCTCGGGGTCGACATGGCGACGATAGGGAAGAATTTGGAGGGTTTGCGCTTTTAAGGATTCGGCATAATGAAGAGCTTCTAAAAAACCTTGCCGAACCGAACAGTGGAGACCTAAGAGCAAGAAATTGCCTCGAAAAAATGTGGACGTGAGCGGGATCGAACCGCTGACCTCCTCGATGCCATCGAGGCGCTCTCCCAGCTGAGCTACACGCCCGTTAAGAAATTATACTAAACTTCCCAATAGGCTTAGGGACTGTCCCTAACTACTAACTATCAATTCGCAGTCAAGGAAGCCGGAGGAATGCCCTGAGCTTTCAAAGCCTCGGACATCTGCCACAGTTCCTTAATACGGGCGGGGGTTTCCGGATGATTCATGATCATGAGATAAAACAGCCAATCATCCCCACGAGTTAAGGCCGGGCCTTTTTGAGCGCTTGGTTGCGCCATGAGACCAGCGTTGTTGAGTTGTTCAGCCGGGCTCACGGTGAACAAATGAGAATCCATCGCAAGTTTTAGCGAATCCTCTTCGCTCAATTTAAACTTGGAAGACGGGCGCCAATTCGTCAAAAGAACCAAGGCCGCCGCCAAAGCCTGCGGATCTTTCACTAGACGCGCGCCTCCTTCATCGGCCTGAGCCTCGTTATTGCGAGACGCCGCGATCTGGAGCATGCTCAAAAATACCGGCGCCCACAAGGCCAAGAAAAGTCTCACCAAGGCCGGAAGAGCCGCGATCGCCGGCACAGCCAAAGGAGCAAAATGTTCATCCTTGGGCCCCAAGGCCGGGTTGGAATCCGCTTGAACGCTCTGTTTCTTGGGAAAGAGATTCTTGACAATCCGGTGACCGACGATCACCGACCACATCAAGGAATAAGCCGCGAAATTAATCGCGCTCAAAATACTGCCGATGACGAAATTGTCGAGCATATGGCGGTCCATGACATGGGTAAATTCATGCGCCAGAACGCCTCTGAGGTATCTCTCGCCCAATTTTTCGATATCGGAAGCGTTCGCCTTTGAAACAACTGCGGACAAAGTCTCCGGAGAATCTTGTTCACTGGCCCCGGGAATCGTTTCCGCGATCGTTCTTCTGAGAACTTTAAAAGCGTCTCCCTCCGGATTTGACGCCGCGATCGCGTTGATAAGATTTTTTCTCAAGTTTTCCGGAGTTAGGAGCATCTCCTTGGTCCCCTGGGTCACGCCGACCATCGCATGAAAGGGGCTTGGTCCGGTCGCAAAGGCGTTCGGCAGTTCCGTCGGTAAAATGACGACCTCGGGAACGGGAATCGGCTTTTTGCCGGGACGATTGGCGTTTTCTAAGGCGCGAAGGTCATCGACCACTCGATAGATTGCCGGGTCTTGAGTTCTCGTCGTATCGGTCGCGTTTTGCATTTTCTTAATCAACGGCGCCGAAAACAAGAATGGAATTCCGGACAAAACAATTGCCGCCACCGAAACCTTAAGAAGTTGGTGGATGCCAAAAACCCCAAAACCCATGACCCCCGCCGCGCCGAGCATAAGCCCGATAAAGGTCGCCGTTCTCAACCAGCGGTTGACGTTAGGCATTTTGGCGGCGACTTTTTCGCTGAGAGCTTGAGGCATTGCCGGAGCGGGCGAACTTGAAACCGCGGATGAAGATGCCGGAAGAGATTTTTGGAGCAAGAACTCGGTCAAATGGGCGATGCGCTCAGGCAAGAAGGCCAGGACCAAGAAAGTCGCCGGGGCGGTAAAACCGGTCGCCGCCGCAAAGAGAAAGAGCCCCGCATAAATCACGTTAAAATTCGTGAGAACAACAGGAAGGTTTTTAAACCAAGGTTTGGTTTTATCCCAATGCGCTTTAGGATCGCCAAATATATTCCAAGCGAAAAAGGCGATATTCTCATGCCACGGAGTAAATCCGCTTAAAAGCGCAAAAACTACCCCCGTCATGACCCAGGTAAAGGTCGGGAAACGCATTTTCGCGCCCATCAAAGCTCCGGGAATCGTAAAAGGCTGTCCCGTCTCGGCCGCATTGATGAGAAATCTTAAGAAAAAAGAAACCGTGGCGATAATGGGAAGAGCAGCCATCCCAAAAATCGGACCAAGACTCAAAGCCCCCAAGGCGCCGACTCCGATGAGATGACTCAGATAACCGCTTCCCATCAAGGCCGCCCCGCCCAGGAGAAAATTCAAAGGACTCCCGCCTCCGGCCATCGTCATCAAAACCCCGAGTCCCGACAAGGAGGCCAAGCCCATCAAGGCCGGCAAGACGGGCACGGAAATAGCGCCCGCCACTAACGGAAAGGCCAGGGCAGAAGCGCCGATAAGGCCCCCGATAGCCGCGTCTAAAATCCATTTCGCCTTGTTGAGGCGCGGGGCGTCATGACGGGAAAGACGGTAGCGCGTGTAGAGAGCCGCGGGCAAAGCGAGAAGACCGCCCATTACGGCCCAAACGGAAGCGACGCCCACAAGGCCGAAAACCGCCGGCAAAAAGTGAACGGCCATGACTTGAGCGGCGATGACGGCTGCCGCCGAGAAAACGACGCGCGCGGAACTCACGGCAAAGCCTGCCGCAAAAGATTTTTTAGGGTCAGCGGGACTATTTAAGTTTTGAGAAGACGGCGACGGAACTTGAGAAGGAAGCGCGCTCTGAACCCGATAAGAAGCGCTTGGGCTCAAACGTGAGCTAGAAACAGCGGAGCGTTCAATCATGGCGAAGGAACGCCCATCGGGAGCCGGCAAAATTCTGGATGTTCCACTCTCAGCGTCAAAAATCCGCGACAAGGTCTCTCGCGCTTTTGAACCAAGATTTTTAATAGAGGAAGGAGACAAAGCTTTCTTCAGCGCCGGGACCAACCTCGCGCCCAAAGACTGACCTTGAATTTTTTGCCCTTCCGCATTCGGTTGAACCAAGGCCGTGGTCCTTAAAACCGCGTCATAAACCAAGGCGGGACGATTTTGAGCTTCCTCTGAAACCCCGGACAATTTCGCTTGGAGTTGTTGCCTCGCCACGACAGTTTCAAGAGCTTGACGCGCTTGTTCTTGCGGGGTTAAAGACAAACCATAGGCTTGAACCTGGGCTGAGGGAATCAAATTGCCTGCGGCATTGATAGAATCCGTATTAAAGGAGAGAGGCATTTCGATTTTCCCAAGAGAAGCGGACTCTCCACCGGGGTTATTCATTTCCCCCATCGCGGCGTAGGCCCGAAGACCAGGGGCTTCCAGCAAAAGAGCTAAAGCGATTCCCGCCGCGGTTATTTTTTTAACGAACTCTAATTTTTTCATATCTTGACCCCTTAAAAAATTTCGGCGGATCTCTCCGTCTTTTTCATCTTATCACGATTATTCAAAAGAGCGTATGGGTCTAAAGTCCTAGGACTTCTCCGGCAAAGGACCTAGGAGAATAAAAGGGCGAAAACCTATTTTGAGACGATATCTTGCATGATTTGATGCGATTCGACCCATCGGCGCAAGCCGTTTTTGTAAAATAAACCATCGTCCCCGTAGCTCAATGGATAGAGCTCCTGCCTTCTAAGCAGGCGATACAGGTTCGATTCCTGTCGGGGACAAGAATTTTTGTGCCAAAAAAATCGGTTTGCGTTTTGTCCAGCGGCGGCGTCGACAGCTCGGCGTTAATAGTCGATTTATTAAGGCGCGGCCAAATCGTTCATCCTCTCTACATCCGCTGCGGTTTTCGTTGGGAAAAAGCGGAGCTTTATTGGCTAAAGCGCTTATTAAAGGCTATTCAAAATCCTCATCTTAAAACGCTTGCCATTGCGGATTATCCGATGAAAAATTTTTTGCAGCGTCATTGGAGCTTTTCCGGTCACGCAACGCCCAAAGATACAGATCCTGATTCCAGCGTTTATTTGCCGGGAAGAAATATCGTTTTACTGGGGCAAGCCGGGCTTTTCTGCGCGCAAAATAAAATCCCGGAAATCGCTTTGGCGATCCTTAAATCCAATCCCTTTCCCGACGCGACTCCTCGGTTTTTGAAGGCTCTCGAAAAAACGCTTTCCCTGGGACTTGATTTCAAAATCGGAATCTCAACGCCCTACGCGCGCCTCAAAAAAGCGGAACTTATCCGCCGCGTCAAAGGCGTTCCCCTCCGCCTTATTTTTTCCTGCCTCAACCCTCGCGGAGTTAAACCTTGCAACCGCTGCAATAAATGCGCGGAACGCTTGGCTGCGTTAAAAAAATTCGCGGCTTAGTTTTTCTTGAGGGCGGAAGTAATGTCGGTGATAACTTTTTTGGCGTCGCCAAAGACCATCATGGTCTGGGGAAGGTAAAACAATTCGTTGTCGACTCCGGCAAAACCGGGGTTCATCGAGCGCTTAATAAAGACAACGGAGCGAGATTTATCGGCGTCTAAAATCGGCATACCGTAAAGTGGGGAATCGGTCTGGGTGCGAGCGGCGGGGTTGACGACATCATTAGCCCCCACCACAATCGTCATATCGGCCTCGGGAAACAGAGGATTAACCTCATCCATTTCCAGAAGGTTGCTGTAGGGAATTTGCACTTCCGCAAGCAAAACGTTCATGTGCCCCGGCATACGTCCGGCCACCGGGTGAATCGCGTAACGAACC